>NZ_JBEAJW010000020.1:0-153105 GCF_040064295.1 Klebsiella sp. JB_Kp031 | reverse complement strand
CTGCACGACCCACCAATGTAAAAAGGCGCCCTAAAGGCGCCTTTTTGCTATGCGTGGAACACAGCCCCGGCCACGAGCTTCCCCGTGGCGATAAAACGCGATCAACGCTGATACAGCGGATCTTCAACCCTGGCGGCGGTGAGATTGCCCCCTTCTTCTCGCACGATTTCCCATAACGCCTGGGCGGCGGTCGACAGCGAGCGGTTTTTCCGGCATGCCAGCATCAGCTGCCGCTCCATTACCGGGGTCAGTCGCTTCACCGCCAGATGGCTTCCCTGCGGTAACGGCAGCGCCAGCGCCGGCAGTACGCTGATGCCAATTCCCGATTCCACCATCGGAAACAGCGTTGCCGGATGGCCAATCTCCTGCACAATGTTCGCCCGGACAGCCAGCCTGCTGAGCGCCGCATCAATCAGCGGACGGCTGCCGGAAGCATAGTCCTGCAGGATCAGTCTCTCATCCTGTAGCGCCTGCCATGGCACTTCAGTCAGGCTGGCAAAAGGATGATCCTCCCGGCAGAGCAGCAAAAAAGGTTCCGCCAGGACCACCTCGCACTGCAGATCGGCCGCCGGGCCCGGATCAATCACGATGCCAAAATCCACTTCTCCCTGGCGAATACTCTCCAGGACCCACTGCTGGGGCCGGTCGTGCAGCACAAAATCGATATCAGGATAACGTCGATTACTGTGAGCAATACACTGCGGAATAAGGTGGGCGGAAATCGTCTGGCTGGCGGCGACCTTAACGGTGCCACTCAGCTGCTGGCCTACCCGACCGGCATCGCGCAGCGTCACCGCAAGCTCATCGAGCAAACGCTCCAGCCTGCCTGCCAGCTGCTGACCCGCCTCGGTGAGGACCACCTCCCGGGTGGTACGGTCAAGAAGACGGACTCCGGTCTGATGCTCCAGCTCCTTGACGCTGTGGCTGACGGCCGACTGGCTTAAGCCAATCATCTCCCCCGCCCGGCTAAAGCTCCTGGCGCGGGCAACGGTAACGAATACTTTTAACTGACGCAGAGAGTAATTCATCTTTTTAATTCATGAATAGATGCAATAAATCAATTTTATTTCTCAAATCAAAAAAAGCACAATAGCGCATCTCTTTTCAGGAGCGTTTATGAAACTTTTCCGCATTCTCGATCCGTTTACGGCAACCCTGGTCACCGTTGTCCTGTTGGCCTCATTCTTCCCGGCCCGTGGCGCTTTCGTCCCCTTCTTTGAACATCTCACCACCGCCGCCATCGCCCTGCTGTTCTTTATGCATGGCGCCAAACTCTCCCGGGAGGCAATTATCGCCGGCGGCAGCCACTGGCGTTTGCATCTGTGGGTGATGTGCAGCACCTTTATCCTCTTCCCGGTGCTGGGGGTTCTGTTTGCCTGGTGGGCGCCGGTGAAGGTCGATCCGATGCTCTACAGCGGCTTTATTTATTTGTGCATTCTGCCGGCCACCGTGCAATCCGCCATCGCCTTCACCTCGCTGGCCGGAGGCAACGTCGCGGCGGCGGTCTGCTCAGCTTCGGCCTCCAGCCTGTTGGGCATCTTTGTTTCACCACTGCTGGTGGGGGTCCTGATGAACCTTCACGGCGCAGGCGGTAGCCTCGAGCAGGTCGGAAAGATCATGCTGCAGCTGCTGTTGCCTTTCGTGCTCGGCCATTTATCGCGGCCGTGGATCGGCAACTGGGTGGCGAAGCATAAGAAGTGGATTGGTAAGACCGACCAGACCTCGATTCTGCTGGTGGTCTACTCCGCCTTTAGCGAGGCGGTGGTGAACGGGATCTGGCATAAAGTGGGCCTGGGATCGCTGCTGTTTATCGTGGTAGTCAGCCTGGTGCTGCTGGCCATCGTCATCGCGGTCAACGTGTTCGTCGCCCGCCGCTGCGGCTTTAACAAAGCTGATGAAATTACCATCGTCTTCTGCGGTTCGAAAAAGAGCCTGGCCAACGGCATCCCGATGGCCAATATTCTCTTCCCGACCTCCATCCTCGGCATCATGGTGCTGCCGCTGATGATCTTCCATCAAATCCAGCTGATGGTCTGCGCGGTGCTGGCGCGGCGCTATAAACGGCAAACCGATGCGCGTCTCGCTCAGGAAAAGACTAACGCCGCCAAAGCCTAACGCGCTTTCTTCAGGGGCTGGACCAGATCGCTCAGCCCCTCGCTTTTAATCAGCAGGGTCAGCGCCATCAGCTCGCCGAGATGGCCGGCAGGGAATTGATCCTTGCGCGCGAACCACAATAAATACTCCTCCGGGACATCGATTAAACGACGCCCCTTGTATTTACCGAACGGCATCTCGGTATTGGCGATCTCGACCAGCTGCGCTTTATCCACGTTATTCTCCCAACAGGCGCATCATTTCGGCTTCGTCAATCACCTCGATGCCGAGCTCCTGCGCTTTCGCCAGCTTAGAACCCGCCGCTTCGCCTGCAATCACCAGATCGGTTTTCTTCGACACGCTGCCCGCCACCTTCGCCCCTAGCGCCACCAGACGCGCTTTGGCATCATCCCGCGACAACTGACTGAGGCTGCCGGTCAGGACGACGGTTTTGCCTGCAAACGGGCTGTCAATCTCTTCCGCTTTCACCACCACCGGCGCCGGCCAGTGAACCCCTTCCGCCAGCAGCTGCGCGATGACATCGCGGTTGCTCTCTTCGGCAAAGAAGTTGAAAGTATGGGTGGCGACGACGATGCCGACATCAGGGACCTTCTGCAGCTCCTCAATGGAAGCCTGCTCCAGGGCTTCGAGGGTGCCAAAATGCGCCGCCAGGCCTGCCGCCGTGGCTTCTCCTACCTCGCGAATGCCCAAGGCGTAGAGGAAACGCGCGAAGGTTGTCTCTTTGGCTTTCTCGAGAGCGTTGACCACGTTTTGCGCGGACTTCGGCCCCATCCTATCCAGCCCGGTCAGTTTCCCTGCGGTCAGCCGGAACAGATCCGCCGGGGTATGGACGTACTCTTTCTCCACCAGCTGGTCGATGATCTTATCGCCCATGCCGTCAACGTCCAGCGCGCGACGGGAGACAAAGTGCTTGAGCGACTCTTTGCGCTGCGCGCCGCAGATCAGGCCGCCGGTACAGCGGGCTACCGCCTCGCCTTCCACTCGCTCAACGTCGGACTGACAAACCGGGCAGTGGGTCGGGAATTCAACATCCCGGGCATCTGCCGGACGTTCGGAAAGCACCACGTTGACCACCTGAGGGATCACGTCGCCTGCCCGGCGAATCACCACCTTGTCGCCGATTTTCAAGCCTAAGCGTTCAATCTCATCGGCGTTATGCAAAGTGGCATTACTCACCAGCACGCCGGCGACATGGACCGGCTCCAGGCGCGCCACCGGCGTAATCGCCCCGGTGCGGCCCACCTGGAACTCCACGTCCCGGACGAAAGTCATCTGCTCCTGGGCCGGGAACTTAAAGGCCACGGCCCAGCGCGGCGCGCGGGCGACGAAACCCAGCTGTTCCTGCAGCGCCAGCGAATCGACTTTGATCACCACGCCATCAATGTCAAAGCCCAGATGGGGACGATCTTCCTCGACTTTACGATAGTAAGTGAGCACTTCCTCGGGGGTATGGCAAAGAGTGACGCGATCGCTCACCGGTAATCCCCATGCTTTGAACTGCTGTAAACGGGCCGAGTGGCTGGCCGGCAGCTCACCGCCCTCCAGCACCCCAACGCCGTAGCAGAAGAAAGTAAGCGGTCGCTTCGCGGTGATGCGCGGGTCCAGCTGGCGCAACGAGCCCGCCGCCGCATTGCGCGGGTTAGCAAACACTTTTCCGCCGGTGCGGCGAGCTTCTTCATTGATTTTTTCGAACCCGGCCTGTGGGAGGAACACTTCCCCGCGCACCTCCAGGCGTACGGGGATATTATCGCCATGCAGCCTGAGCGGGATGGTGCGGATGGTTCGCACGTTAGAGGTAATATCCTCGCCGGTGGTGCCGTCGCCGCGGGTCGCCGCCTGCACCAGCACGCCGTTTTCGTAGAGAATGCTCACCGCGAGACCGTCGAGCTTCAGCTCGCAGCAGTAGATGAGCGGGTCAGTGCTTTTCAGGCGATCCAGCACCCGCTTGTTGAAGGCCAGAAAGCTCTCTTCGTCAAACACGTTGTCCAGCGACAGCATCGGCACTTCATGGCGGATCTGGCTGAAGGCGGTCAGTGGCGCCGCCCCCACGCGCTGAGTCGGCGAATCCGGGGTAATCAGCTCCGGATGCTGGCTCTCCAGCTCGCGCAGCTCGCGCATCAGCCGGTCATACTCCGCATCGGGCACTTCCGGCGCGTCCATAACGTGGTACAGGTATTCATGATGGCGAAGCGTGGTTCGCAGTTCAGTCAGTTGTTGTTCGATCGGTTCCATATCACACCATCAATGATAAAAAACCCCCGACAGGCGGGGGTTGAGAAGGAGTTGAGATAACGCGGGACGTCAGGCGTTCGCGTCTTTCACTTCGCGAATACGATCCTGGTATTCACGCAGTTTTTGCGGCGTCATCATGCGACGCTGATCGTCAAGCACCACGCCGCCCACTTCATCGGCGATATACTGCGCAGACTGCAGCATCAGCTTGAAGTTCTGCAGTTCATCACCGTAGGAAGGGACCTGCATAAAGATAGTCACCCCAGGGGTCATCATATCCGCCATGCTGTCCGGATTGAAGGTCCCCGGCTTCACCATGTTGGCCAGGCTGAACAGCACCGGGCCGCTGCCGTCCGGGCTCAGATGGCGGTGGAAAATATTCATTTCACCAAACTTGAAGCCGGCCTGCTGGATGCTATTGATAAGCACCTCGCCGTTAAGCTGCGCGCCATGGTGCGCGGCGACGTTCATCACGATGACCGTCTCTTTACGCTCTTTCGGCTGCGGCGCTGCAGGCTGCTGCGGCTCTGTCGGCTGCGGTTCAGCCACCGCGGGCTGCGGCGCGGCAACAGGCTGTGGCGCAGGCTGCTGCGGAGCGGCCGGCTGCGGCTGGGCGACGGTCGGGGTCACCGGCTGCGGCGCGACAGGCTGTTGCACAACAGGCTGCGGCTGGTGTTGCGGTTGCACGGGCGGCTGCGCGGGTTGCGGCTGTTGCCAGCCCGGCTGTGGAGCCGCATGCGGCGCAGACGGTTGTCCCTGCGGTTGTACCGGGGCCTGGCGCGGCGGCGGCGCCTGACGAACCGGTTCCTCAGGACGCACAGGCTGCTGCATCTGGCGCTCGTAAGGCGGCTGGTACTGGTGCTGCGGCGCCTGACGAGGGGCTTCATGCTCCCCATGCGCGCCGTGCGGAGCGTGAGTCACCGGATGAACGCGGACTTCACCTACGCCTTCAACATTATCATCAAAGTCGTCGTTTTCCGACTCATCGTCGCGCGACTTCATACGTTTCAGTGGGCGATCGCGAAACATCGAAGAACGTTCTTTACGGCTGGTCCAGAAACCATGTACCAGTAAAGCGATTATGGCGATCGCGCCAACAATGATTAATATCAGACGCAAATCCTGCATCATTATATTCTCTGTTGTTCTAACACCTTGCCACCACGGCAAACATTTACTCACTAAGAGTATTTGCCGATTACCTCAAGTGCAAGTGCGTCGGTCGCTTTCACCACATAAAGATGAACTAAATCGTGCTTTTTGCTGTTTTTTCGAACATTTCCTAACTGGTTATTGTCTGACGACCCGATAAAATAAGCGAGCATTCACACTGGATGTTAAAAAAGGAGCAATGCCTGGCTATGGTTTCATCATCCGCACCGACCCCGCGTAGCGGCGTACACTATTTTTCGCAGGGCTGGAAACTCATCGGGCTGCCGGGCATACGTCGTTATGTCTTCCTGCCTTTACTGGTTAACGTGCTGCTGATGGGCGGTGCTTTCTGGTGGCTGTTTACCCGTCTCGACAGCTGGATCCCTTCGCTGATGAGCCATGTACCTGACTGGCTGCAGTGGCTGAACTACCTGCTGTGGCCGGTGGTGGTGCTGTCGATCCTGCTGGTGTTTGGCTACTTCTTTTCTACTATTGCCAACTGGATTGCCGCCCCGTTCAGCGGCCTGCTGGCGGAACAGCTGGAAGCGCGTCTGACTGGCGCCACCCCGCCGGACGTCGGCGTCTTTGGCATCATGAAGGATATTCCACGCATCATGAAGCGTGAGTGGCAGAAGCTGGCATGGTACCTGCCCCGCGCCATCGTGCTGCTGCTGCTCTACTTTATACCCGGCGTTGGCCAGACGGTGGCTCCGGTACTCTGGTTCCTGTTCAGCGCATGGATGCTGGCGATTCAATACTGCGATTACCCCTTCGATAACCACAAGGTCCCCTTCAGGACCATGCGCGAAGCGCTGCGCAGCCGCAAGGTGATGAATATGCAGTTTGGCGCGCTCACCAGCCTGTTCACCATGATCCCGGTGTTAAACCTGGTGATCCTCCCGGTGGCTATCTGCGGCGCCACCGCCATGTGGGTCGATTGCTATCGCGACAGACACGCCAGCTGGAAGTAGTCGTCACACCTCCCCCGGGGAGCGGCGAGCGCCGCTCCTTATATCTCCGCTTATTCCTTCTTGCTCATCATTATTTCCCTTACGCATATAGATATGCTAAATCCTTACTTCCGCATATTCTTTAAGCGGGTATGCTGATGCCGTACCCCCAAATTTCATACAGTTAAGGACGGGCCATGAGTAAGATTTTTGAAGACAACTCCCTGACTATCGGTCATACGCCGCTGGTACGACTGAACCGCATTGGTAACGGTCGTATCCTGGCAAAGGTAGAATCTCGTAACCCGAGCTTTAGCGTAAAATGCCGTATCGGCGCCAATATGATCTGGGATGCTGAAAAGCGCGGCGTGCTGAAACCTGGCGTGGAACTGGTCGAACCGACCAGCGGCAACACCGGTATCGCCCTCGCCTACGTGGCGGCGGCACGCGGCTACAAGCTAACGCTAACCATGCCGGAAACCATGAGCATTGAGCGTCGTAAGCTTCTGAAAGCGCTGGGCGCCAACCTGGTGCTGACCGAAGGCGCCAAAGGCATGAAAGGCGCCATTCAGAAAGCGGAAGAGATTGTCGCCAGCAACCCGGAAAAATTCCTGCTGCTGCAGCAGTTCAGTAACCCGGCTAACCCGGAAATCCACGAAAAGACCACCGGTCCGGAAATCTGGGAAGACACCGACGGTCAGGTGGATGTCTTCATCTCCGGCGTCGGTACCGGCGGTACGCTGACCGGCGTCAGCCGCTACATTAAAAACACCAAGGGCAAAAAAGATCTGATCACCGTCGCGGTTGAACCGACCGATTCGCCGGTCATCTCCCAGGCGCTGGCGGGGGAAGAGCTCAAGCCGGGCCCGCACAAAATTCAGGGCATCGGCGCCGGCTTCATTCCTGGCAACCTGGATCTGAAGCTGGTGGACAAAGTAATCGGCATCACCAATGATGAAGCGATCTCCACCGCACGCCGCCTGATGGAAGAAGAAGGCATCCTGGCGGGTATCTCTTCCGGGGCCGCCGTTGCCGCGGCGCTGAAGCTGCAGGAAGATGAGGCCTTTACCAATAAGAATATTGTGGTTATCCTGCCTTCCTCGGGTGAGCGTTATTTAAGCACCGCGCTGTTTGCCGATCTCTTCACCGAGAAAGAACTGCAACAGTAGTGCCAGCTTGTAAATAATGTGTAAAAAAGCACCTTTTCAGGTGCTTTTTTGTGGCATACGTCAAAGTTTTACCCCTCCTGGCATTGATTCACCTCGTAGGGTCTGGTATTTAACCAGCACATTTATTTTGATGCGCGAAATTATTCAGAAGAGGATTTCCGCCAGCTGAATCGATTTTATGATTTGGTTCAAGTCTTCCTTTCGCGGCATAATGTTTAATGACGTGCTAGACGTCAATGGCCCGCAGGTCTTCGCAGCGCCAGGCGCTGCCGACGCCAAGGCCGGAAACGTAACGCCGGCGCTAACAATACAGGCTAAAGTCGAGTCGTTAGACTAGACTTTAGGTCCACAACACTAAACCTATAAGTTGGGGAAATATAATGTTCCAGCAAGAAGTTACCATTACCGCTCCGAACGGTCTGCACACCCGCCCTGCTGCTCAGTTTGTTAAAGAAGCTAAAGGCTTCACTTCTGAGATCACTGTAACCTCCAACGGCAAAAGCGCCAGCGCCAAAAGCCTGTTCAAACTGCAGACTCTGGGCCTGACCCAGGGCACCGTAGTGACCCTCTCCGCGGAAGGCGAAGATGAGCAGAAAGCTGTTGAGCATCTGGTTAAACTGATGGCTGAACTCGAGTAAGTTCACGGGTTCTTTTTCATATCAGTCACAAGTAAGGTAGGGTTATGATTTCAGGCATTTTAGCATCCCCGGGTATCGCCTTCGGCAAAGCACTGCTGCTGAAGGAAGATGAAATTGTCATCGACCGGAAGAAAATTTCTGCCGATAAGGTTGATCAGGAAGTCGAACGTTTCCTGAGCGGCCGCGCCAAGGCCTCCGCCCAGCTGGAGGTCATCAAAACCAAAGCTGGTGAAACTTTCGGTGAAGAAAAAGAAGCCATCTTCGAAGGGCATATTATGCTGCTGGAAGATGAGGAGCTTGAGCAGGAAATCATAGCCCTGATTAAAGATAAGCACATGACTGCCGACGCGGCAGCCAATGAAGTTATCGACGGTCAGGCCACTGCCCTGGAAGAGCTGGACGATGAATACCTGAAAGAACGTGCGGCTGACGTACGTGATATCGGTAAGCGCCTGCTGCGCAACATCCTTGGTCTGGCTATCATCGATCTGAGCGCGATTCAGGATGAAGTCATCCTCGTCGCCGCCGATCTGACCCCGTCTGAAACCGCACAGCTGAACCTGAAAAAAGTGCTGGGTTTCATCACCGACGCGGGCGGCCGTACCTCCCACACCTCCATCATGGCGCGTTCCCTGGAACTGCCGGCCATCGTGGGCACCGGCAGCATCACGGCGCAGGTTAAAAACGGCGACTATCTGATTCTCGACGCGGTGAACAACCAGGTTCTGATCAACCCGTCTAACGAGCAAATTGAAGCGCTGCGTAATCTGCAGGCTCAGGTTGCGGAAGAAAAAGCCGAACTGGCGAAACTGAAAGATCTGCCGGCGATTACTCTCGACGGCCATCAGGTTGAAGTGTGCGCCAACATCGGTACCGTTCGCGACGTCGAAGGTGCTGAGCGCAACGGCGCCGAAGGCGTAGGCCTGTATCGTACTGAATTCCTGTTCATGGATCGCGACGCGCTGCCAACCGAAGAAGAGCAGTTTGCGGCTTATAAAGCGGTGGCTGAAGCCTGTGGCTCTCAGGCCGTTATCGTGCGTACCATGGACATCGGCGGCGACAAAGAGCTGCCGTACATGAACTTCCCGAAAGAAGAGAACCCGTTCCTCGGCTGGCGTGCCGTGCGTATCGCCATGGATCGTAAAGAGATCCTCCGCGATCAGGTTCGCGCCATCCTGCGTGCCTCCGCTTTCGGTAAGCTGCGCATTATGTTCCCGATGATCATCTCTGTTGAAGAAGTGCGTGCGCTGAAGAAAGAGATCGAAATCTACAAACAGGAACTGCGTGACGAAGGTAAAGCATTTGACGAATCCATTGAGATCGGCGTGATGGTGGAAACACCGGCTGCGGCGACCATTGCTCGTCATCTGGCCAAAGAAGTTGATTTCTTTAGTATCGGCACCAATGATTTAACGCAATATACTCTGGCAGTTGACCGTGGTAATGATATGATTTCACATCTTTACCAGCCGATGTCACCGTCTGTACTGAATCTGATTAAGCAAGTTATTGATGCTTCTCACGCTGAAGGTAAATGGACTGGCATGTGCGGTGAGCTTGCGGGCGATGAACGTGCTACACTTCTGTTGCTGGGTATGGGGCTGGACGAATTCTCTATGAGCGCCATTTCCATCCCGCGCATCAAGAAGATTATTCGTAACACGAACTTCGAAGATGCGAAAGTATTAGCAGAGCAGGCTCTTGCTCAACCGACAACGGACGAGTTAATGACGCTGGTTAACAAGTTCATTGAAGAAAAAACAATCTGCTAATCCACGAGATGCGCGGCCCAAATTACTGCTTAGGAGAAGATCATGGGTTTGTTTGATAAATTGAAATCTCTGGTTTCTGATGACAAGAAAGACACCGGAACTATTGAGATTGTTGCTCCCCTCTCCGGTGAGATCGTCAACATTGAAGACGTGCCGGATGTGGTTTTTGCGGAAAAAATTGTGGGCGATGGGATTGCCATCAAACCGACCGGCAACAAAATGGTCGCGCCGGTAGACGGTACCATTGGTAAAATTTTCGAAACCAACCATGCGTTCTCTATTGAATCTGATAGCGGCATCGAGCTGTTCGTTCACTTCGGTATTGATACCGTTGAACTGAAAGGCGAAGGCTTCAAGCGTATCGCTGAAGAAGGCCAGCGCGTGAAAGTCGGCGACCCGGTTATCGAATTCGATCTGCCGCTGCTGGAAGAGAAAGCCAAGTCTACCCTGACTCCGGTGGTTATCTCCAACATGGACGAGATCAAAGAGCTGATCAAACTGTCCGGTAGCGTGACCGTGGGTGAAACCCCGGTAATCCGCATCAAGAAGTAATGATTGCTGCATAGAAATGGCGCCGAAAGGCGCCATTTTTTTATATCGCGTGGGTCACCGGCTGATAGCATTTTTCGCGAGATAAGAGACGCAATCCTTCCGGGGTGCTCTCCAGAATGCGCCGCTCGCCGTCAGAGACCAGCAGTTCGCACTGATATCCTCCGGCCAGGCCGAACAGCGACCGCGCCACGCAGGCATCCTCCAGCGCCGCCTCCCCTGTGGTATCAAAATGACCAACAATGCGTCCCTGCTGACGGATCACTAACCGATAGCTTTTCATCTCTGTTGCTCCAGCGGCGGCAGGATCAGTTCGTCACACCCCTGCGCGGCAGTCCAGTTCATCACCTCCAGCACGCGCTGGGCGGCTGCTTCCGTCGCTGCCCCCAGCGCCAGGCCCGAAAGCAACCCGCTCACCAGCTCAGCGCAAAACAGATCGCCGGTACCCTTCAAGTCCGTCTCCACCCGCGGGTGAACCACCACCTGCACTGCATCGGCCGTCACCACCAGCACATTGATTGTCGAAGCGGCCTCTCCTGGCGCGCTGGTGATCACCACCCACTTGAGACTGTCCGACAGCAGGCTTCGCGCCGCGGCGACCGCCTCCTGCTGATTGCGACAGCGCCGGCCGCTCAGCGTCTCCAGCTCAAACAGATTAGGGGTGATCCCTTGCGCCAGCGGCAGCAGGTGCTGACGATAGGCGTCCGGGATCTCGGCCTTGACGTAGATGCCGCTGTCGACATCGCCAATCACCGGATCCACCAGAATACAGAGATCGGGATGGCGGTCACGGACCCGCGTTAGCCACTGCGCCAGGCGTTCAATTTGCACGGCGTTGCCCATATAGCCGGTGGTCACCGCACGCAGTTCGCGCAACGCGTCGCGCTCCTCAAGCGCCTGCAGGTACCCGACAAACCACTCCTCCGGGATAATGCCGCCATAGAACGTCTCATAATGGGGCGTATTGCTGAACAGCACCGTCGGCACCGCCAGCACGCGCAAACCGTGCTGTTTAATCGCCGGTACCGCGATGCTGTTGCCGACGCTGCCGTAAACTACCTGCGACTGCACGGCGACGATATCGACTTCCGACGCCCGGCTTTTGTCGTGAAAGAGCACTGATTGTATGTCATCTTGCTGGCCCATCTTTTCTCCCCCCGCTGGACAGCGGGTCACGCTCTGATTATGATTCGTCCTATGCTAAATTTCATTTTGTCATAGGTCAATAATGTTTGCCGGAAAAACCGCCAGCGATATCTTCGATCATATCCGCCATCTGGTGCAGAGCGGTGGCTTGCAGCCCGGAGAGGTTCTGCCGCCGGTACGCGAGCTCGCCAGCCAGCTGGCGGTGAATCGCAATACCGTCGCCGCCGCCTATAAACGGCTGGTGACATCTGGTCTGGCCGTGAGCCAGGGACGAAACGGCACGGCCATCAAAGCACGGGATCCGCTGCCGGCGCTGGAGGGCGGTGACCCCACGACGCCGCTGAACGATCTCTCCAGCGGCAATCCGGACCCCGCCAGGCTGCCTGATTTAGCACGCTATCTGGGCCAAATTGCCCGCACGCCCCACCTGTATGGCGATGCCCCCATCGAGCCGCGGCTTGGCGAATGGGCTGAGGCATGGTTTTCCGGGGAGATAACCGTTCCCTTTGCCCTGAACCTCGCCAGCGGGGCGATTGACGCGCTGGAGCGTCTGCTGTGCGCCTTGCTGCTCCCCGGCGACGGCGTGGTGGTTGAAGATCCCTGTTTTCTTAGCAGCATCAATATGGTGCGTTACGCTGGCTTTACCCCCTGCCCGGTGGCGGTGGATGCCGAGGGGATGGATCCTGTCGGGCTGGAGGAGGCGTTACGCAACGGCGCGCGGGCGGTGATCTTAACCCCGCGCGCGCACAATCCTACCGGCTGTAGCCTGACGGAAACCCGGGCGCATGCCCTGCGGGAGGTGCTGGTCCGTTATCCGCAGGTGCTGGCGATCGTCGATGACCATTTTGCCCTGCTGTCGGCTATGCCCTGGTTTTCTCCTCTGCCCGCGAGCACCCAGCGCTGGGCGGTGGTGCGTTCGATGTCAAAAACCCTCGGGCCCGACCTGCGGCTGGCCTTTATTGCCAGCGATATCGACACCTCCTCGGCGCTGCGCCTGCGGCTTAACGCCGGCAGCCAGTGGGTCAGCCATCTGCTGCAGGATCTGACGCTGGCCTGTCTCACCGATGAGGCATTTATCGCCTCGATGACGGAGACCCGCCGTCACTATCGCCAGCAGAATGAGAAACTGGCGGCAGCGCTAGCCCGGCACGGCTACAGCCATGCTACGCCTGGCGACGGCCTTAATTTCTGGCTGCCGCTGCCAACGGCGAGCCAGCCCTACGCCTTACGGCTGGCCCGCGCCGGCTGGCTGGTCCGCGAGGGGGAGGTGTTTGGCATTCGTACGCCCTCCCACGGGCTACGCCTGTCGCTGGGCCGCCTGAATGACGATGAGATTGCCCGCCTGGCGGTCGATATAGCCCAGGTCTTAGACGCTCCCTAACGCAGGCAGTGCGTCGAACGCATCGGGGAGTGGTAGCTACTGCCGACAAGTTACTGTAAAAATAAACGAAAACAGGCGTAGTCTTACCTGCATGCCCGGATCGTCGAAACGGATGAAACGCTCACGGTGGCGGACACATCGCTCACAATAAGGAGCACCAGAGATGCATCACATTGACCTGACCCTAAAAGCAGTCATCGAAGCCTGCGACCGCGCTATCTCGCAGGAAGATTACGATACCCTGATGGGCTATTACGCGGAAGACGCCGCGCTGGTCGTCAAACCGGGCATGGTGGTCAGAGGGAAAGAGAATATCCGCAAAGCGTTTATCGCCATTGCCGACTATTTCCAGCACCGGCTGATAGTGACCCAGGGGAAAATGGAGGTCATTGAGGGCGGCGGCAATGCGCTGGTGATTATGGAGACCCGGCTGGATATCCCGACGGCACAGGGAATAACACAGGTTACGCGACGCGCAACCTATGTCTTTCAGAAGCAGGGGGAGCGCTGGTTGTGCACGGTCGATAACTCCTACGGCACCGACCTGCTCGATGATTAAATACCCGCTCCCTGGCTAAAGTGTTCCTCGCCGAACACGCCGGTGGAGAGGTAGCGATCGCCGCGATCGCAGACGATCGCCACCACCACCGCGCCTGGATTTTCGCGGGCGATACGTAACGCCCCGGCTACCGCGCCGCCAGAGCTGACGCCGCAGAAAATGCCTTCCCGCACCGCCAGCTGACGCATGGTGTTCTCGGCATCCTGCTGATGAATATCCAGCACCGCATCCACCAGCGAAGCGTTAAAGATCCCCGGCATATACTCTGCCGGCCAGCGGCGGATCCCGGGAATACTGCTGCCCTCCTCCGGCTGCAGGCCGACGATGGTCACCGGTTTACTCTGTTCGCGCAGAAATCGTGACACGCCGGTAATGGTGCCGGTGGTCCCCATACTGGAGACAAAGTGGGTGATACGCCCTGCGGTCTGCTGCCAGATTTCCGGCCCGGTGGTGGTGTAGTGGGCGTAGGGGTTGTCCGGGTTGTTAAACTGATCGAGCAGCTTGCCCTCCCCGCGCTGAGCCATCTCGAGGGCCAGGTCGCGAGCCCCTTCCATCCCCTGCTCTTTGGTGACCAGGATCAGCTCGGCGCCGTAGGCGCGCATCGCGGCCCGGCGCTCCTGGCTCATGTTGTCGGGCATCAGCAGCTTCATCCGGTAGCCTTTCAGCGCGGCGATCATCGCCAGCGCGATACCGGTGTTGCCGCTGGTCGCTTCGATCAGCACGTCGCCGGGCTGAATTTCGCCGCGCTTTTCCGCTTCGACGATCATCGACAGCGCAGCGCGATCTTTCACCGAACCGGCCGGATTATTGCCTTCGAGTTTGACCCAGATTTCACTGCCGTTGTCCGGCCCCAGACGCTGAAGTTTGACCAGAGGGGTATTGCCGATGGTGTGTTCGAGTGTATTCACGATGTTTACTCAATAAAAAAGCCGGGCGGCGCTTCGCTTACCCGGCCTACCAGACGCATGATAATTCCAGACCGGGTAAGCACAGCCTCACCCGGCCAAAGCACATGGATTTAAGCTATCAGGCAGACTGCGCCAGAGCAAGCTCGCCGCGTGGCTCGATACGCTCGGTACCGTTGTACAGGCGCGCGTTTTGCAGCCCGACGAACAGCCGTTCGCCGCGGGACGGCGCCTCATCGCCCGTTAACACCACGCTCAGCGGTTCGTCATACCACCCCAGAGGCTGGACGACTAATTGGGTGTAGTGTCCTTTCGGACTGGCCTCCAGGACCTGCACCGGCAGCGGCGAATCCAGGCTGGTTCGGCGGCTGATGTCCACTTCCCACGGACGCAGGAACAGATCCACCGGCCCCTGGTATGCCGGGGTATAGCCTAACGGCCAGCGGTGGGCGCCAACGTGGAACTGTCCGCCGCGGATAACCCCCTGCAGACGATTCACTTCCCCCATGAACTCCAGCACGAAGCGGGTGGACGGCTCACGCCACACGCGTTCAGGCGCATCGGCCTGTTCGATGTTGCCCTGGCTCATCACCACCACCCGGTCGGCAACTTCCATCGCCTCTTCCTGATCGTGGGTGACGAACACGCTGGTAAATTTTAGCTCTTCATGCAGCTGACGCAGCCAGCGGCGCAGCTCTTTACGCACCTGCGCATCCAGCGCGCCGAAAGGTTCATCCAGCAGCAGAATTTGCGGCTCTACCGCCAGGGCGCGCGCCAGCGCCACGCGCTGCTTCTGACCACCGGACAGCTGCGCCGGATAGCGATCCGCCAGGTGAGCCAGCTGCACCATCTCCAGCAGTTTGGTCACTTTGGCTTTAATCGCCGCCGCATTGGGTCGTTCACGGCGCGGCAGTACGGTCAGGCCAAAAGCGATGTTATCGAACACCGTCATATGGCGGAACAGCGCATAGTGCTGGAAGACGAAGCCCACTTTACGGTCGCGGGCGTGCATCCGGCTGACGTCGGTGCCGTGGAAGCGGATATGACCGCTGGTCTGATGCTCCAGCCCGGCGATAATCCGCAGCAGGGTAGTTTTCCCGGAGCCGGAAGGCCCCAGCAGCGCGACCATTTGTCCGGAAGGGATATCCAGCGAGATATCATTCAGCACCTGGGTGCGACCAAACGATTTCTTAATATTGGCAATCTCAATGCTCATGATTTCCCTCCTGTTGCGCGCGTTTTTCCTGGTTGGCCAGACGCCATTGCAACATACTCTTTAAAAACAGGGTCAGAATAGCCATTAACGTCAGCAGGGCCGCGGCGGTAAACGAGCCGACGGTGTTGTAATCCTGCTCCAGTAATTCAATTTGCAGCGGCAGCGACAGCGTTTCTCCGCGGATCGAACCGGAGACCACCGACACCGCGCCGAATTCGCCGATGGCGCGGGCGTTGGTCAACACCACGCCGTACAGCAGCGCCCAGCGAATATTGGGCAACGTCACCCGGCGGAACATCTGCCATCCGGAAGCCCCCAGCAATACCGCCGCCTCATCTTCATGGCTGCCCTGACTCATCATCACCGGCACCAGCTCACGCACCACAAACGGACAGGTGACAAAGATCGTCGCCAGCACCATGCCCGGCCAGGCGAACATGATTTGCAGATTATGTGCATCAAGCCAGCCGCCCAGCGGACCGTTAGAGCCGTAGAACAGCAGATAAACCAGACCCGCGACCACTGGCGAGACGGCGAACGGGATATCCAGCATCGTCAACAGCAGCTGGCGTCCCGGGAACGTAAAGCGCGTGACCAGCCAGGCCAGCAAGGTCCCGAACACCAGGTTCACCGGCACGGTAATCAAGGCGATCATCACCGTCAGCCAGATGGCGTGCAGCATGTCCGGGTTCGCCAGGTTTTCCAGCACCGGCATTAACCCTTTGCTGAAGGCCTGGATGAAGATGTAGAGCATCGGCACCACAAGGATGAAGGCGGAAACCAGCATCCCGACGCCAATCAGAAACCATTTGCCCCAGTTGATGCGGGGCGCGTCGTAGCGTTTCAATTGAGTAACTTCCGCCATTAGTGACCTACCACGCGTCGACCAAAGCGACTCTGCAGGGTATTGATGGAAAACAACAGCAGCAGCGAGGCGGCCAGGATCACTGAGGCGATGGCGCTCGCCGCCGGATAGTCAAACTCCTGCAGACGAATAAAGATCATCAGCGACGTCACTTCCGTCTTCCACGCGATGTTGCCGGCGATAAAAATCACCGCGCCGAATTCGCCGAGGCTGCGGGTAAACGACAAGGCGATGCCCGCCAGCAGCGCCGGCGACAGCTCCGGCAGGACCACCTTGCGAAAACTCTGCCAGCGCGTGGCGCCCAGCGTTTCCGCTGCCTCTTCATATTCCGGTCCCAGCTCTTCCAGCACCGGCTGCACGGTACGCACCACGAACGGGATGCTGGTGAAAGCCATCGCCACGGCGATACCGAGCCAGGTATAGGTCACTTTAATATCGAACTTCGCCAGCCATTCCCCGTAAATGCCGTTTACCGAAAACAGCGAGGCCAGGGTCAGGCCGGCTACCGCCGTCGGCAGCGCAAACGGCAGGTCCATTAAGGCATCCAGCAGCGTGCGGCCCGGAAAACGATAGCGGGTAAGGATCCACGCCATCAGCAGACCGAAGACGCCGTTAAAAATCGAGGCCACGAACGCCGACAGCAGCGTCACCTTATAGGCCGCCACCACCTGCGGGTTGGTGATCACATCCCAGTACTGCGCCCAGCTCATCTGCGCCAGCTGCATCACCAGCGCGCTGAGCGGTAATAACAGAATCAGACAGACAAACAGCAGGCTGGTGCCGAGGCTCAGGGTAAAGCCCGGCAGCACGCGCTTGGACGACACAGCAAACATTACTTACGCCCCGCCGCCAGCAGTTTGTCCAGTTCGCCGCCGCTGGCGAAGTGGGTTTTCATCACCTCAGGCCAGGAGCCAAACTTGTCCTCCACGCGGAACAGTTCGGTCTGCGGGAATTTATCCTTCAGCGAATCCATCACTTTCGGGTTGTTTACCCGATAGTAGTAGTCGGTAATGATGGTCTGCGCCTGCGGGCTGTAGAGCCAGTTCAGATAGGCTTTCGCCGCCTTTTCCGTGCCGTTGGCTTTGACGTTTTTATCCACCCAGGCCACCGGGAACTCCGCCAGAATGTTGGTTTTCGGGATCACCACTTCAAATCCCTGCGCCTCATACTGCTTGCGAATATTGTTCACTTCCGACTCGAAACTGATCAGCACATCGCCCAGGCCGCGCTCGGCGAAGGTAGTGGTCGCCCCGCGTCCGCCGGTGTCGAAGACTTCGACGTTCTTCAGGAACTGGGTCATAAACTGTTCGGTTTTGGCTTTATCGCCACCGTCGGCTTTATCCGCCGCGCCCCAGGCCGCCAGGTAGGTGTACCGCGCGTTGCCCGAGGTTTTCGGGTTCGGGAAGATTAGCTTAACGTCAGAGCGGACCAGGTCGTTCCAGTCATGAATGTTTTTCGGGTTGCCTTTGCGCACCAGGAAGCCCATCGTCGAATAGAACGGCGAGCTGTTGTTTGGCAGGCGGCTTTGCCAGTCGGCCGGGATCAGGTTGCCTTTGTCATGCAGGATCTGCACGTCCGTCACCTGGTTGTAGGTCACCACGTCCGCCTTCAGGCCCTGCAGGATCGCCAGCGCCTGCTTGGAAGAGCCGGCGTGCGACTGCTTGATGGTCAGCTTGTCTCCACCATTGTCCTTCGCCCACTGCTGCTCAAAAGGCGGGTTAAGGGCGGCAAACAGCTCGCGGGAGACATCATAGGAGCTGTTCAGCAGCTCCGTCGCCTGCGCCTGCGCCACCAGCAGCAGGGAAGCCGCCAGCGCCAGATATCCTTTTTTCAGTGATTTAACGGCCATTGCGCACCCTTATCAAAAATGATCATTTACTGATGATCATCATATTTATAACGGGTACGAAAGGAGTAACGGTTTTATATACCGTTTGGCGATTTGGAAGTCGAAAAGGGAATAAGCACCTGGCAAAGCTTAGCTGAAAGCGGCTCGCAGATTAGACGTGTCATTGTGACAAACGGCAGCCAGGCGCGCACTGTGTTTATATGAAAAACACACAGATATTTGCTCGTCAGCTCAGACGTAGCTTAAAGCCAACAGAACGTCGACTATGGTACTTACTGCGCAACCGCCGTTTTGCTTGCTATAAGTTTCGCCGCCAGCATCCCGTTGGCCCCTATATTCTCGATTTTGCCTGCTGCGCAACACGGCTGGCGATTGAACTGGACGGCGGTCAACACGATCCGAGACGCGTCTACGATGTTCGCCGCACCCGCTGGCTACAGAGTCAGGGATGGCGGGTTTTACGCTTCTGGAATAATGAGTTTGAAGAGTATGAAGAGGCGGTGATGGAGCGGATACTTGAAGCGCTTGAGTCGCCAATGCCCTCACCCCGCCCCTCTCCCTGAGGGAGAGGGAGAAAGAGAGTCCGCACGCAGATTCCATAACCGCACCGAACGGTTCCCTCTCCCTCAGCGAGAGGGAGAAAGAGAGTCCACACGCAGATTCCATAACCGCACCGTACCGTCCCCTCTCCCCTTTGGGGAGAGGGTTAGGGTGAGGGGACAAATTACAGCGCCTGAATACGCTCAAGCGACGGCGCGAAGTAATAGCCGCCGGTCACTGGTTTGGTGAAGCGCAGCATCGCGTCGCGTTTGCCGTCGGTATCGCCGAACATGCTCAGCAGCTGCTGCTCGATGTTGTACAGACGCGCGCAGTAAGCGCAAAAATAGAGGCCATGGGTACCGCTGGCGGTGCCATACGGCAGGCTCTGGCGAACAATTTTCAGCCCTTTGCCATCTTCTTTTAAGTCAACGCGGCTCAGGTGCGACGTGACCGGACGTTCGTCGCCATCGATCTCTTCATTGGCTTCCTTGGTGCGGCCGATCATCATCTCCTGATCCGGCACGCTCATGCGGTTCAGCTGTTTGAGATTATGCTCCCAGCGCTGGACGAACACGTAGCTGCCGCCCGCGTCCACGCCGTCTTTGATCACCGCCACTTCACGACGGGTTTCTTCCCCCGCCGGGTTTTCGGTGCCGTCGACGAAGCCGCTGAGGTCACGCTCTTCCACCCAGCGGAAGCCGTGGATCTCTTCTTTCACCTCGATAGCGTCGCCAAAGGCGGCCAGCGCGGCCTGCGCCACCGAGAAGTTCACTTCATGGCGGGCGGATAAAATATGAATCAGCAGGTCATACTGGGTGGACGGCGCCAGCCCTTTGCCGTAGACCGGAAAATCTTTTAACTCTTCCGCCCCTTCGCCGCCGCTCAGCTGACGCCAGACGTTATTGCCGAACGCCACCACGGCACCGAGTTTGGCGTCAGGGAATTTAGCCTGAAAGGTGGCCACTTTATCGACAAAAATTTTGCTCGCTTCGCGCAGGGCGTTAACGTCCCCTTTGACATTGGCTTCAATCCAAATCGCCGCGCGGCAATGTTCCGGCAAAATGCCGCTCTGAACCTGAGACATCGCTCCTCCTGAAATGATGCAACCACAACGCTGTCGCGTTGCTAACGCGCCATTGTAACCGTTTTTCAGGGCCGTCGTGTCTCTTCAGATCAATTTAGCGACGCCAGATAATTTTGCTGACCTTCCAGTTTTTCAGCGTATCGTCGGAGGGCATCAGTTCGTCCGGGCCGCTCCAGTGGCCGGTGAAGGCGTAACTGATATGCTGGCTCCCCTCGGCCTGACACTCGACGACCGCCCCGTTGTCATTGCTGCCTTTCTGGCAGTTGCCGAAGGCTTTGCTGTACAGATCGCTGAACGGTGTGCCGATTTTCACGCCGCTGGCGGTTTTGATTTCGGCATCACGCACGTCAATCCGGCTGATGGCGCCGTTGTCGCCATTGATGGTCAGCGCCACGCTGTTGTCTTTCAGCGCTTCAAAGTAGTGGACGATATTGCCCTTATCGGTCTTCATTCCGCTGCGCAAACGATAGTCGCCCCCCAGGGCATCGCTAATGGCCTGTTCGTTGAGCGGCGTGGACGCCGTCAGTTTACCCACCCCCTGCTCGGTCACCTCGGTGGAAGAACCAAACCAGTTCCACGGATAGGCCGCCGACCAGTTGACCGCGCTCATCGTTGAGCAGCCGGTGAGCGCCAGCGGAAGCGCGCAGAGCATTACACGTAGCGATTTCATTTCACAATCCTTTCTGAGTCATTCAACGCATGTTGGAGTTCACGATCGGTAAAAAGTGCCATTAAAAGCTAGTCTGGCGAAAACAGGCGCCGAGGCGACGGCTGGTTGCCAGCCACCACAGGGCATAGCCATCCGCGACCAGCAGCGCAATGGTCAGCGATGAGGGCGATTCGCCGCTCAGCCATAGCATCGGCTGCCAGAGCAACAGCAGCACTTGCGATAGCACCAGCAGCCAGCGCATCGCCCGCCACAGGCGCGGCAGGCGCTGACGATAGCCGCTAAGCAGAAAGGCCAGCACCGCCGGCACGCCGGGAAGTAAACCGAGCCAGAAGCGGTCGTGATCGGGATAGAACAGATTCAGAATCGCATCGCCCTGCTGGCGCGACGCGCCGGCCATCAAGAACAGCACCCACGTGCGGGCCTGTAACAACAGTACGCACCAGAAAAGAAAAGGCAGGCGCAGACGGCCATGGGCATCAAAATCGGCGGGGATAAACTCAGTATTCTTCATCTTCAATCAGGCGTTTGCCCAGGGTCAGAACGTCGGCGTACTCATAGCCCAGCCGCTCATACATCCCCTGCACCACGTCGTTGTCCTCGCGGACCATAATATTGATTTTCGGGCAGCCGCGAGCAATCAGCTTTTTCTCGAGCCGGTTGAGCAACGCGTTCGCGATACCCCGGCCGCGATATTCCGGATGGACCCCCAGATAGTAGGCCGACCCGCGATGGCCGTCATATCCGCCCATCACCGTACCGACAACTTCGCCGTTCACTTCCGCCACCAGGAACAGGCTGACATCGTGATTCAGCTTGCGCTCAATATCCATCTCCGGATCGTTCCAGGGACGCAGCAGATCGCAACGCTCCCACAGCGTCACAACCTCTTCGAAATCCTGCTGGCGAAAAACGCGAATCTCCATGGTATTCCCCACCATTGACGGTTAAAAACAGTGATTATGGCGCGAATATGACTGATAGCCAATATCAGGCGAAATCAGCGACAAAAAATGGCATAATATGACTTTGTCATGTATTGAAATGAAAAGTAAAACAATTCTTATTTTGAATGGTCGTAACGGCAAACGCGATACGATATAACATTGGACATCACTTGTTTACAATTCAGGCCGAATGAGCACTTTTAAACCCTTAAAAATACTTGCTTCGCGCCGTCAGGTGCTGAAAGCCGGGCTGGCTGCCATGACGCTGAGCGGCGTCACTGCACAGGTCAGCGCAAAAGAGCAGCCACTGAAAACATCAAATGGACACAGCAAACCCGCCGCCAAAAAGGCCGGCGCCCGCCGCATTGTGATGCTCGACCCGGGCCACGGCGGCATCGACACCGGGGCTATCGGCCATAATGGCTCGAAAGAGAAGCATGTGGTACTGGCGATCGCTAAGAACGTGCGCAGCATCTTGCGCAGCAACGGCATTGACGCCCGCTTGACCCGCACCGGCGATACCTTTATCCCGCTGTATGACCGCGTGGAGATTGCCCATCAGCACGGCGCCGATCTGTTTATGTCGATCCACGCCGACGGCTTCACCAACCCGAGCGCCGCCGGCGCCTCGGTGTTCGCCCTGTCAAACCGCGGGGCGAGTAGCGCCATGGCGAAATACCTCTCCGATCGCGAAAACCGCGCCGACGAGGTCGCCGGTAAGAAAGCGACGGATAAAGACCATCTGCTGCAGCAGGTGCTGTTCGATCTGGTGCAGACCGACACCATTAAAAACAGCCTGACGCTGGGCTCGCATATCCTCAAAAAGATCAAGCCGGTGCATAAGCTACACAGCCGCAATACCGAACAGGCGGCGTTCGTGGTGCTGAAGTCGCCGTCCATACCGTCCGTGCTGGTGGAAACCTCGTTCATTACTAACCCGAACGAGGAGAAACTGCTCGGCACCACCGCCTTCCGGCAGAAAATCGCCACCGCGATTGCCAACGGCATTATCAGCTATTTCCACTGGTTCGATAACCAGAAAGCCCATTCGAAGAGACGTTAATGAAACCCGATGCCGCGCAGGTTAAAACTTTTCTGCTCCAACTGCAGGACAGCCTCTGTCAGCAGCTGAGCGCCGTAGATGGCGCGCCGTTTATTGAAGACGCCTGGCAGCGGGAAGGCGGCGGCGGCGGACGCAGCCGGGTGCTGCGCGAGGGCAATGTGTTCGAACAGGCCGGGGTCAACTTCTCCCACGTCCATGGCGACGCCATGCCTGCCTCCGCCACGGCCCACCGCCCGGAGCTGGCCGGACGCAGCTTTGAAGCCATGGGCGTCTCGCTGGTGGTTCATCCGCTGAACCCCTATGTGCCCACCAGCCATGCCAACGTGCGGTTCTTTATTGCCGAGAAGCCCGGCGCCGACCCGGTGTGGTGGTTCGGCGGCGGCTTTGATTTAACCCCTTACTATGGCTTTGAAGAGGATGCCGTCCACTGGCATCGTACCGCCCGCGATCTGTGTCTGCCGTTCGGCGAGGAAGTCTATCCGCGCTATAAAAAATGGTGCGATGAGTACTTCTATCTCAAGCACCGCCAGGAGCAGCGCGGCATCGGCGGTCTGTTCTTTGACGACCTGAACACCCCGGATTTTGACCACTGCTTCGCCTTTATGCAGGCGGTCGGGAACGGCTATGCTGATGCCTATTTACCCATCGTCGAACGCCGGAAAGCCACGCCGTACGGCGAGCGCGAGCGCCATTTTCAGCTCTATCGCCGCGGCCGCTACGTCGAATTCAATCTGGTCTGGGACCGCGGCACCCTGTTCGGTCTGCAGACCGGCGGTAGGACGGAATCGATTCTGATGTCGATGCCGCCGCTGGTACGCTGGGAATATGATTACCAGCCGGAGGCCGGCAGCCCCGAAGCGGCGCTGAGCGAGTTTATTAAAGTGAAAGCTTGGATCTAAACGAAGCCAATTCAGACCAAAAGCCCCGGAGTACCGGGGCTTTTTTATGACGTTTACAGCGGTTCGGTTTGCGCTTCGACAACCGCCAGCGCCACCATATTCACGATGCGACGCACGGAGGCGATCGGCGTCAGAATATGCACCGGCTTCGCCACTCCCATCAGCACCGGCCCGACGGTTACCCCTTCCGAACTGGAGACGCGCAGCAGGTTATAGCTGATCCGGGCGGCTTCCATATTCGGCATCACCAGAATATTGGCCGACCCCTTCAGCGGGCTGTCCGGCATGCGATCGTTGCGGATGCTTTCCACCAGCGCGGCGTCGCCATGCATTTCACCATCGATCATCAGCTCCGGGGCGCGGGCCTTCACCAGCTCCAGGGTTTTACGCATCTTGCTGGCTGACGGGCAGTCGGCAGAGCCAAAGTTGGAGTGCGACAGCAACGCCACCCGCGGCTCAATACCAAAGCGACGCACGCTTTCCGCCGCCATCAGGGTGATCTCTGCCAGCTCTTCCGGCGAGGGATCGTGATTGACATAGGTATCGGCGATAAAGGTGTTACCGCTCGGCAGCAGCAGCGCGTTCATCGCCCCGGCGGTGCTGACGCCGTCGCGATAGCCGAACAGCGGCTGCACCACGCGGTAGTGGTCGTGGTACTCGCCAATGGTGCCGCAGATCATCGCATCCGCTTCGCCACGGTGAACCATGATGGCGCCAATCACTGTGGTGTTGCTAATCACCGCCCGCTGCGCCTGCTCCTGGGTAATGCCGCGGCGCTTCATCAGCTGATAGTACTCGCTCCAGTACTCTTTAAACCGCGGGTCAGATTCATTATTGACGATCTCGAAGTCAACGCCGGCCTTGATCTGCAGGCCCAGCTTCTGGATGCGCATTTCAATCACGCTTGGGCGGCCCACCAGAATCGGTTTGGCCAGCCCCAGCGACACCAGCTCCTGGGTGGCGTGCAGCACGCGGGTCTCCTCCCCTTCCGCCAGCACCACACGCTTCGGCTCTTTACGCGCCTGAGAGAAGATAGGCTTCATAAACAGGTTGGTCTTATAGACGAACTCGCTCAGCTTCTCGATATAGGCGTCAAAATCAGCGATCGGGCGCGTCGCCACGCCGGAGTCCATCGCCGCCTTCGCCACCGCGGGGGCGATCTTGACGATCAGCCGCGGGTCGAACGGTTTCGGAATGATGTAGTCCGGGCCAAAGCTTAAATCCTGATCGCCGTAGGCGGAGGCCACCACTTCGCTCTGCTCAGCGTGGGCCAGCTCGGCAATGGCATGCACCGCCGCCAGCTTCATCTCTTCGTTGATCGCCGTCGCGCCGACGTCCAGCGCGCCGCGGAAGATGAACGGGAAGCAGAGCACGTTGTTGACCTGGTTAGGATAGTCGGAGCGGCCGGTGCAGATGATGGCATCATCGCGGACCTGCTTCGCCAGCGGCGGCAGAATTTCCGGCTCCGGATTGGCCAGGGCGAGGATCAGCGGCGCGCGCGCCATCTTCTTCACCATCTCCGGGGTCAGCACTTTCGGACCGGAGCAGCCGAGGAAAATGTCCGCGCCGTCGATCACGTCATCGAGGGTGCGTTTGCCGTCGTCTTCCACTGCATAGGCCGCTTTGGTTTCCGCCATGTTGAGCTCACGATCCTTATAGATAACGCCTTTCGAATCGCAGACCACGATGTTGTGCTTTTGCATCCCCAGCGCCACCAGCAGGTTCATGCAGGCAATTGCCGCCGCCCCGGCGCCGGAGACCACCATCCGCACGTCGGACAGATTCTTCTCAACGACGCGCAGGCCGTTGAGGATCGCCGCGGTGCTGATGATCGCCGTGCCGTGCTGATCGTCGTGGAAAACCGGAATATTCATCCGCTCGCGCAGCTGCTGCTCAATGTAGAAACACTCAGGCGCTTTAATATCTTCGAGGTTGATACCGCCGAAGGTCGGCTCGAGGGCGGCGACGACGTTAATGAATTTATCCGGGTCCAGCTCATCGACTTCGATATCAAACACATCGATGCCGGCGAATTTCTTAAACAGGACGCCTTTGCCCTCCATCACCGGCTTGCCGGCCAGCGCGCCGATGTTACCGAGTCCCAGCACCGCGGTGCCGTTGGAGACCACCGCCACCAGGTTGCCGCGGGCGGTATATTTGTAGGCCGCCAGCGGATCTTTTTCAATTTCCAGACAGGGGGCCGCGACGCCCGGCGAGTAGGCCAGCGCCAGATCGCGCTGGGTGGCGAGAGGTTTGGTCGGCGAGACCTGGATTTTTCCGGGAACCGGAAATTCGTGGAAGTCGAGGGCGCTCTGTTTTAACTGCTCATCCATTTTATATTCCTTTCTTTCACGTATCGTTCGTAGGGAAAAAGCGTGATGACCATCCTGTCGTTCACCTTTCAGTGGCAGACAGTATCCCTCCTGGCGGGGCGATAAACTTTGAACACCGCCAAACTCTGGCCATCGCTATGATCTGGTTGTTATCAATTTATAGCGGTTATGTTACCCGGATTCGCCGCCAATAATAGCCCCGTCTGCTATGCTTTTTGGTTATGTACCTCATCAATATTTATACCGCATACCGGCAAGCACTCATGTAACACCTTGTTCCAGGAGGACTTATCTATGAATCAGCTAGACAGTATCAAGCAGTTCACCACCGTGGTCGCCGACAGCGGCGACATCGAATCCATCCGCCACTACCATCCGGAAGATGCCACCACTAACCCCTCCCTGCTGCTGAAGGCCGCCGGCCTGGCGTCCTATAGCGGACTCATTGACGACGCGATCGCCTGGGCGAAAAAGCAAGGAGGCGGCCGTGAAGCGCAGGTGACTCACGCCTGCGATAAGCTGGCAGTCAATTTTGGCGCGGAGATCCTCAAAAGCATTCCGGGCCGGGTCTCCACCGAGGTGGACGCCCGGCTCTCCTTCAACCGGGAGAAGAGCATCGAGAAAGCGCGCCATCTGGTGGCGCTGTATCAGGAGATGGGCATTGATAAGTCGCGGATCCTGATCAAGCTGGCCTCCACCTGGGAGGGGATCCGCGCCGCCGAGACCCTGGAAAAAGAGGGGATCCACTGCAACCTGACGCTGCTGTTTTCCTTCGCCCAGGCCCGGGCCTGCGCCGAGGCCGGGGTCTATCTGATCTCCCCTTTCGTCGGACGTATTTATGACTGGTATCAGGCGCGCAAACCGCTGGATCCTTACGTGGTTGAGGAAGATCCCGGGGTGAAATCCGTGCGCAATATCTATGACTACTTCAAACAGCATAAATACAACACCATCGTGATGGGCGCCAGCTTCCGCCGCACCGAGCAGATCCTCGCCCTGGTCGGCTGCGACCGGCTGACCATCGCCCCGCCCCTGTTAAAAGAGCTGCAGGCCAGCGACGCCCCGGTGGTGCGCAAACTGATCCCTGCCAGCCAGATCCTGCCGCGCCCGGTGCCGCTCAGCGAGGCGGAGTTCCGCTGGGAACATAATCAGGATCCGATGGCGGTCGAAAAGCTGGCGGAGGGTATCCGCCTGTTCGCCGTCGATCAACGCAAACTGGAAGATCTGCTTGCCGCCAAACTGTCACTTTAGTCTCACGGAGAAAACTATGTCCCGAAGAGAGCTTGCCAACGCCATCCGCGCCCTGAGCATGGACGCGGTGCAGAAAGCCAATTCCGGCCACCCCGGTGCGCCAATGGGGATGGCAGACATTGCCGAAGTGCTGTGGAACGATTTTCTCAAGCACAATCCGCAGAACCCTGGCTGGGTGGACCGCGACCGTTTTATTCTGTCCAACGGCCACGCGTCGATGTTGCTCTACAGTCTGCTGCACCTGTCCGGCTACGATCTGCCGCTGTCAGAGCTGAAGCAGTTCCGCCAGCTGCACTCTAAAACGCCGGGTCACCCGGAGCATGGCTATACCCCCGGGGTGGAGACCACCACCGGCCCGCTGGGCCAGGGGCTGGCGAACGCCGTCGGTATGGCCATCGCCGAACGCACCCTGGCGGCGCAGTTTAACCGCCCCGGTCATGAGATTATCGACCATCACACCTGGGTTTTCATGGGCGATGGTTGTCTGATGGAGGGGATCTCCCATGAGGCCTGTTCGCTGGCAGGCACGCTCGGACTGGGCAAGCTGATCGGTTTTTACGACCACAACGGCATCTCCATCGACGGCAAAACCGACGGCTGGTTTACCGATGATACGGCAGAACGTTTCCGCGCCTACCACTGGCACGTGATCGGCGACATTGACGGCCACGATCCTCAGGCCATCAAACAGGCCATTACGGAAGCGCAGGCGGTGAAAGATAAGCCGTCGCTGATCATTTGTCGGACCATCATCGGCTTCGGTTCGCCCAACAAAGCCGGCTCAGAGGAGTCGCACGGCGCGGCGCTGGGTGAAAAAGAGGTGGCCCTGGCCCGCCAGCAGCTGGGCTGGAAACATCCCCCCTTTGAGATCCCGAAAGAGATCTATCAGGGCTGGGATGCGCGTCCACGCGGCGAAAAAGCCGGGCACGACTGGAACGAGAAATTCGCCGCCTACCGGCAGCAGTTCCCGGAGCTGGCCGCTGAGCTGACCCGCCGCATGGATGGCGCCCTGCCGGAGGATTTTGCCGCGACCGCCCGCGACTACGTGGCGAAGCTGCAGGCCGAGCCGGCGAAGATCGCCAGCCGGAAAGCCTCGCAGAACGCGCTGAACGCGTATGGCCCGCACCTCCCGGAGCTGCTGGGCGGTTCGGCGGATCTGGCGCCGAGTAACCTGACCATCTGGTCTGGCTCGACATCGATTAAAGAGGATGCCGCGGGCAACTATATTCACTACGGCGTGCGCGAATTCGGCATGACCGCGGTGGCCAACGGCATCGCCCTACACGGGGGATTCATCCCCTATACCTCGACCTTCCTGATGTTTGTGGAATACGCCCGCAACGCCGCGCGCATGGCGGCGCTGATGAAGGCCCGGCAGATCATGGTCTATACCCATGACTCCATCGGTCTGGGGGAAGACGGTCCGACCCACCAGGCGGTGGAACAGCTGGCCAGTCTGCGGCTGACGCCCAACTTCAGCACCTGGCGCCCATGCGACCAGGTGGAGACCGCTGTCGCCTGGCAGGCGGCCATCGCGCGTCAGGGCGGACCGACGGCGCTGATCCTGTCGCGACAAAACCTGGCGCAGATGCCGCGCACCCCGCAACAGGTGCAGGATATCGCCCGGGGCGGCTACGTGCTGAAGGATGCCGGAGGCAAACCCGACCTGATCCTCATCGCCACCGGCTCGGAAGTGGAGATCACCGTCCTGGCGGCGGAAAAATTGTTGGCCAACGGGGTGAATGTGCGAGTGGTTTCGCTCCCCTCCACCGATGTGTTTGACGCTCAGGACGAGGCCTGGCGCGAGTCGGTGCTGCCGTCGGACGTCAGCGCCCGGGTGGCGGTCGAGGCCGGGATAGCGGACTACTGGTATAAATATGTCGGCTTAAAAGGCAAGATTGTCGGCATGACCGGCTACGGTGAATCCGCCCCGGCGGAGCAGCTGTTCCCGTTCTTTGGCTTTACGGTCGACCATATCGTCGCCACCGCCGAACAGGTGCTTAACGGGTGATCCACAGCGTGGGCCAGGCGTCTGGCCCCTGCCAGTTGTCGCACGTCGGCTGCTGCGCGTAGCGGGAGAGGCTGAACCGCTGGCCGTCAAAACGCCAGCGGGTCTGGATCCCGCAATCGCCAGACGCGCGCCCCTTGTCCAGGGTCACCAGCTCATGGCGGCGGTCATCATAGCTGGCGTTAATAAGCTCTATCTCCCGCGGCGCCTCGCCCGGCGGCTGAAATGGCAGCGTTAGCCGCACCTGGCGGGCGACATACGGGCGCTGGCGGGAGACCAGCCAGGCCAGCCAGACGGTGTTGTACGCCCCGGATTCGCAGCTGGTCATCAGCAGCACTTTGTCATCCGTCAGGGCAGTGACGCGAATTTCGCGGCGGAACGGATCGAGGGAGCAGTTACTGTTGCTCATCCGCTCATTGCCATAGTCCATCAGATCGTTGAGCTCATCACGCCCCAGCGGCGACTGCGCCATGTCTGCGCTCGCCACCGCGCGCAGCGCCGGCGCCGGCGGTACGCTGAGCGGCGGCTCCTCCCCTTTGCCAACCCAGGCCGTTTCGCTGCCCACCCGCTTTTGCCGGGCGTCGATAAAAAACAGGGCCGCTTTCAGCCCCTGCAGGGAGATAGTCTGCAGGCCGTTGGCCAACGAGAGGGTTTTTCCCTCCTGTACCCGCTGGAGGAACGCATCGATCGTCACGCTGTCGTCAGTTTTAATGAGTTTATCTTCAATGCGCCAGCGCTTGTCGGTCAGGGACAGCGGTTTACCATCCAGCAGCAGGCGCGGCGCTATCGGCGCGAGCGTCGCCACCGGATTGCCGGTGCCGCCCAGTTCGATACGCAGGCTGGCATCAGTAGCCGCCCCGGCGCTGCGGCTGAGGGTCATCACCAGACCATAATGCAGCCCCACGTTGCGGGTGACGCAGAAGTTTTGGTTATTACAGGTGACCTGCCAGTCGTTGAAGCGCTGCTGCGCCGGTGCCGACCATGCCTGTGAGCAAGGCAGCACCGCCAGAAAGAGGAAAAAAATGATGCGAAAAAGCATGAACCGCCCGACCCCAGATAAACCCAACCACGGCGCCTATCCTGGACAACGGCAGCCGCTGACTCAATCGGATTTGTCAGAGTTCCCCGACATCAGGCCAGAGGTTTGCAAATACTGCAGCAGAATGACCGCTTTCCCGTCGCGGATCTCCCCGTCAGCGACCATCTGCAGCGCCTGGCTAAAGGGCAGCTCCAGCACCTCGATGGCTTCGTCATCCACCCCGCCGCCGCTGGTCGTTCGCTGCGCGTCGCTGTACTCAGCGATAAAGAAATGCACCACTTCGGTGACGCCCCCTGGCGACATAAACAGCTCAAACAGCTTTCGCACCTCGCCCACTTCATAGCCGGTCTCTTCCACTGCCTCTTTACGAATGCAGGCCTCCGGCTCGTCGTTGTCCAGCAGCCCGGCGCAGGTTTCAATCAGCATGCCGTCATGATTGCCATTGACCCAGGTGGCGACCCGAAACTGACGCACCAGGACCACCGTCTGCTTATGGCGGTTATAGAGCAGCACGGTGGCGCCATTGCCGCGATCGTAGACCTCGCGCTTGTGGCGCACGACGCTGCCGTCCGCCCGCGTCAGCTCATAGGTCATGTTGCGTAGTACGAACCAGTTCTCAGAGAGGATTTTATCTTTAATGACGTGAATATTGAGTGACATACCGACCCCACAGCGTAAAAGGACGCCCTCATACTACGCTGCGGAGCCGGGTTTGTCGTCAGTGAAGCGGCGTCGTTTTCAGCCCCAGGTAGTCAAGGATCCCCTGCGCCGCGTGACGGCCTTCCGCCATCGCCGTCACCACCAGGTCGGCGCCGCGCACGGCATCGCCGCCGGCAAAAATCTTCTCCTGGCTGGTCTGATAACGGTAACGGCTCTCCACTCCGGCTTTAATACGCCCCTGGCTGTCCAGTGCCACCCCCGCAGCTTCCAGCCAGGGCATGCGGTGCGGGTGGAAGCCAAAGGCCATGATCACCGCATCTGCCGGCATAACAAACTCGCTGCCGGGGATCGGCGTCGGGCGACGTCTTCCCCCGGCATCCGGAGCACCCAGCTCGGTGCGCAAAAAGCGAACCCCGTTCACCCGCCCGTTCTCGTCCAGCTCAAGCGTCACCGGCTGGACGTTAAACTCAAAAAGCGCCCCCTCTTCGCGGGCGTTTTTGACCTCTTTTTTCGAGCCCGGCATGTTGGCTTCATCCCGCCGATAGGCGCAGGTCACCTGGCGGGCGCCATGGCGCAGCGCGGTACGCACGCAGTCCATTGCCGTATCGCCGCCCCCCAGCACCACCACGTTCAGCCCGGCGGTGTTAACATAAGGCTCCTGCGCCGATTCCGCCAGCCCCATCACCTGTTTGGTGTTGGCGATAAGAAACGGCAGCGCATCGTAGACCCCGGGGGCCTCTTCATTCGGCAGGCCGGCCTTCATGGAGCGATAGGTTCCGGCGCCGACGAACACCGCGTCATACTCGGCCAGCAGCGTCGCCAGAGGGATATCTTTCCCCACCTCGCAGTTGAGCTCAAAGCGGACGCCCATCTCGCTGAAAATCGCCCGCCGCCGGGTCAGCAGCGACTTATCCAGCTTGAACGCCGGAATGCCGAAGGTCAGCAGACCGCCGATCTCCGGATGACGGTCAAAGACCACCGGCTGCACGCCGTGGCGCACCAGCACATCGGCGCAGGCCAGACCGGCCGGCCCGGCGCCGATAATCGCCACCCGTTTACCGTTCAGCTTAATCTGCGAGAGGTCCGGACGCCAGCCACTGGCCAGCGCCTGGTCGGATATAAATCGCTCAATATTGCCGATGGTGACCGCACCGCTTTCCTCGCGCAGGGTGCAGGCGCCCTCACACAGCCGGTCCTGGGGGCAGACGCGGCCGGTGATCTCCGGCAGACAGTTGGTCTGATGGGACAGGGCGACCGCGGCGGCGATATCCCCTGCCTTCACCAGCTCGACCCACTGCGGAATAGTGTTATGTAGCGGGCAGGTCCATTCACAGATGCTGTGTTCTCCACATTTCAGGCAGCGGGCGGCCTGCTGCCGGGCCTGGGTCGGGCTGAACGGCTGATAGATCTCCTCAAAGTGGTTCTTGCGCACCTCCGCCGGCAGCTTATCCGGCTCTCCGCGCGGCGGCGTCATCGCCATCTGCCTGACCTTCTCGCCGGCGTCGGGCTGTCTGGCGGGGGCCGCGCCGCGCTGCCACGGCTGCGCCTCCTGGCAGGCCGAACGCAGACGCCGCTGCCTGGCCATCGTGGTCAATGTCTCATCGTCGGCGAGGGTCAGCGCCTGCGCCGGACAGTTTTCCACACAGGCCGGTCCCGCCTCGCGGCCCGCGCACAGATCGCATTTCTGCGCGCTGGCTTTCACCTGGCCTGCGGCATGCGGCGTCACCACCACCTCCATCACCCCGAACGGGCAGGCCACCATGCAGGATTTACAGCCAATGCATTTCTCCTGACAGACCTGAACGCTGTCGCCAGTCTGGGCGATGGCGCCGTTGGGGCAGCTGCGGAGGCAGGGGGCGTCTTCGCAGTGGCGGCAGGTGATGGCGTTACGCTGCCCCTCTGCTTTAATCACGGTGATACGTGGCAAAAAGCGCTGCGGGGTCAGCGCATGTTGCTCCTCGTTATGCGCCATTACGCAGGCCACTTCGCAGGCCTGGCAACCGATACATTTTCGGCTATCGCTCAATATAAAGTGGTTCATGGCTTCCTTTTGTCTTATTGGTGAATAACCCCTTAATGCGCATGCCTATTTATTACCCGACAAGACGAGGCCGGAACAATGTTCATTTGCCCAGGATACCCTTTTTCTGGAAAGAATCCGTTTTGGATCAATTTTTTTGACTTATATGAAATCAGGTTTCACACCGGCAAGGGATAATGCGTCCCCGGGTGCGGCGGGCGAAGCGGTGTGGCCGACCTGGCGGCACGAAAGGTCGATGTTTCTTTACGATACGGCAAAAGCAACATGATAAATTACACTATCTCCTTAATTTCTCCACGATTGCCGGAGGCGCTGGCGCTAAAGTGGCACAGGCTGTGCAATAACAAGAACATGTGCATATGAGGTTTTCATTCTGATGGCGAATTTCTTTATCGATCGCCCCATTTTTGCGTGGGTGCTGGCAATCCTGTTATGCCTGACGGGCACCCTTGCCATTTTGTCGCTGCCAGTTGAACAGTATCCCGATCTGGCCCCGCCGAATGTACGGGTTACAGCCAACTATCCTGGCGCCTCCGCACAAACCCTGGAGAATACCGTCACCCAGGTTATCGAACAGAATATGACCGGCCTCGATAACCTGATGTATATGTCATCCCAGAGCAGCGCCACCGGCCAGGCGACCATCACCCTCAGTTTTACCGCCGGTACCGACCCGGACGAAGCGGTACAGCAGGTGCAAAACCAGCTGCAGTCGGCGATGCGTAAACTGCCGCAGGCGGTGCAAAACCAGGGGGTTACGGTACGCAAGACCGGCGATACCAATATCCTGACCCTCGCCTTCGTCTCCACCGACGGCAGTATGGATAAACAGGATATCGCCGACTACGTCGCCAGTAACATTCAGGACCCGCTCAGTCGCGTCAACGGCGTGGGGGATATCGACGCCTACGGCTCGCAATACTCAATGCGCATCTGGCTCGATCCGGCAAAGCTCAATAGCTTCCAGCTGACCACCAAGGATGTTACCGACGCTATTAGTTCGCAGAACGCCCAGATTGCCGTCGGCCAGCTCGGCGGCACGCCTTCCGTGGATAAGCAGGCGCTGAACGCCACCATCAACGCGCAATCTCTGCTGCAAACCCCCGAACAGTTCCGCAATATCACCCTGCGCGTCAATCAGGATGGCTCAGAGGTGACCCTCGGCGATGTCGCTACCGTGGAGATGGGGGCGGAGAAGTATGACTATCTTAGCCGCTACAATCGCCAGGCCGCCTCTGGCCTGGGAATTAAGCTCGCCTCCGGCGCCAACGAAATGGCCACCGCGGAGCGCGTGATCGCTCGCCTCAATGAGCTCTCGCAGTATTTCCCGCACGGGCTGGAATATAAAGTCGCCTACGAGACCACCTCCTTCGTGAAGGCTTCTATTACCGACGTGGTGAAAACCCTGCTGGAGGCGATCCTGCTGGTTTTCCTCGTGATGTATCTTTTCCTGCAGAACTTCCGCGCCACTCTGATCCCGACCATCGCCGTACCGGTGGTGCTGATGGGCACCTTCGCGGTGCTCTATGCCTGTGGTTACAGCATCAACACCCTGACGATGTTCGCGATGGTGCTGGCGATCGGCCTGCTGGTGGATGACGCCATCGTGGTGGTGGAGAACGTTGAGCGCATCATGAGCGAGGAAGGCCTGTCGCCGCGGGAAGCCACCCGCAAATCGATGGGACAAATTCAGGGCGCGCTGGTGGGGATCGCGATGGTGCTGTCGGCGGTGTTTGTGCCGATGGCCTTCTTCGGCGGCACCACCGGCGCTATCTATCGCCAGTTCTCTATTACGATTGTCGCGGCGATGGTCCTCTCGGTGCTGGTGGCCATGATCCTCACCCCGGCCCTTTGCGCTACCCTGCTCAAGCCGATTAAACCAGGTGAATCCCATGAGCGAAAAGGCTTCTTCGGCTGGTTCAACCGCACCTTTAACCGCAGCGCCAGCCGCTATGAAACTTTCGTCGGCAAGATCCTTCACCGCTCGCTGCGCTGGATGCTGATCTACATCGTCCTGCTCGGCGGGATGGTGTTCTTATTCCTGCATCTGCCCACTTCGTTCCTGCCGCTGGAGGATCGGGGGATGTTCACCACCTCGGTACAGTTGCCGAGCGGCAGCACCCAACAGCAGACGCTGAAAGTGGTACAGAAAGCGGAAGATTACTTCCTCAATAACGAGAAGCAGAACGTCGAGTCAGTGTTTGCTACCGTTGGCTCCGGCCCCGGCGGCAACGGGCAGAACGTAGCCCGCATGTTTGTGCGCCTCAAAGACTGGGACCAGCGCGATCCGCAAACCGGCTCCTCCTTTGCCATTATTGAACGCGCCACCAAAGCGTTTAATCAGATCAACGAAGCCCGGGTCATCGCCAGCAGCCCGCCGGCAATCAGCGGCCTCGGCAGTTCGGCAGGCTTCGACATGGAGCTGGAAGATCACGCCGGTAAGGGGCACGATGCGCTGATGGCGGCGCGCGATACGCTGCTTGAGCTGGCGGCTAAAAACCCGCTGTTGACCCGCGTCCGGCATAACGGGCTCGACGACAGCCCGCAGCTGCAGGTCGATATCGATCAGCGTAAAGCTCAGGCGCTGGGCGTCTCCATTGATGACATCAACGATACGCTGCAAACCGCCTGGGGGTCGAGCTACGTCAACGACTTTATGGATCGCGGGAGGGTGAAGAAAGTCTACGTCCAGGCGGCGGCGAAATATCGGATGCTGCCTGACGATATCAATCTCTGGTACGTCCGCAACAGCAGCGGCACGATGGTGCCGTTCTCGGCCTTCGCCACCTCGCACTGGGAGACCGGTTCGCCGCGCCTGGAGCGCTACAATGGCTACTCGGCGGTGGAGATCGTCGGTGAAGCGGCGCCGGGCATCAGTACCGGTACCGCGATGGACATGATGGAGAAGCTGGCCGCGCAGCTGCCGACCGGCTTTGGCCTCGAATGGACCGCCATGTCCTATCAGGAACGCCTCTCCGGCGCTCAGGCGCCGGCCCTGTACGCAATTTCCCTGCTGGTGGTGTTCCTGTGCCTGGCAGCGCTGTACGAGAGCTGGTCGGTGCCGTTCTCGGTGATGCTGGTGGTTCCGCTCGGGGTGATTGGCGCTCTGCTGGCGACCTGGATGCGCGGCCTGGAGAACGACGTTTACTTTCAGGTGGGCCTGTTAACGGTGATCGGCCTGTCGGCGAAAAACGCCATTCTGATCGTCGAGTTCGCCAATGAGCTTAACGAGAAAGGCCAGGATCTGCTCAGCGCTACGCTGTCGGCCTGCCGTCAGCGCCTGCGCCCTATCCTGATGACCTCGCTGGCGTTTATCTTCGGCGTGCTGCCGATGGCCACCAGTACCGGCGCCGGTTCCGGCAGCCAGCATGCGGTCGGCACCGGGGTGATGGGCGGGATGATCTCCGCCACCGTGCTGGCCATCTTTTTCGTACCGCTGTTCTTTGTGCTGGTCCGTCGCCGCTTTCCGCTGAAGGAGCGTCCGCAATAAACCGTCGGGCGATGGCGGCGAGCCGTAATAACAGAAAAGGCGACCTGGATGGTCGCCTTCTTTATGTGTTCAGAACCATGACGCGCTTATTTACGTCGCGTTATTCCCCTGCTCACATTGCGGAAATTTATTTACGAAGCATGCCTTCAATAAAATCTTTCCAGTTCCCCAGTTCATGTTCAATCATAATAGCCTCTCTTATTATTATGGTCGATTCTATATAACTTCATTGCTGATGGGAAGTTGTGCTCCCCTATTGCTCTGATTGTCTTGTGGACCGCTGACAGAGATAAAACCTCTGGTTGCCGCCACTATGCCGTCTCGTATGTAAAAATTATGTGATGCAGAGCACCATCAAGCAACATTTTCGTAATATTGTTAATGCCCTCACATCATGCCCGCGGCTGGGCGAATTTTAATCACCCTAACGCATTGCATGAATTGCCTGGTAAAAAGTTATATTTATTCATCTGAATCACGTATTATTTCAATAAGGCTTATATATTCGGAAATATCTGAGTTAACCGCTTAATTGAATGTTAAAGGTTTATCTATGCTCACCATGTACGGAATTAAAAACTGCGATACCATTAAAAAAGCCCGCCGCTGGCTGGAAGCACATCAGATTGACTATCGCTTCCATGACTACCGCGCCGATGGCCTCGACCGCGTGCAACTGGATACCTTTATTGCCGAACTGGGCTGGCAGGCGCTGCTGAACACCCGCGGCACCACCTGGCGCAAACTGGACGAATCGCTGCGCAACAGCATCGATAATGCCGATGCCGCCGCCGCATTGATGCTGGAAATGCCGGCGATCATCAAACGCCCATTGCTCTGCGCGCCCGGTCGTCCTATGCTGCTGGGTTTTAGTGAAGCAAGTTATCAGCAGTTTAACGAGGTATAGTCTATGTCTTGCCCGGTCATTGAGCTGGCTCAGCAGCTTATTCGCCGCCCTTCCCTTAGCCCCGATGATGCGGGATGCCAGGCGTTAATGATTGAACGCCTGCGTGCGATCGGCTTTACCGTTGAACCGATGGATTTCGGCGATACGCAGAACTTCTGGGCCTGGCGCGGCCACGGCGAGACGCTGGCCTTCGCCGGCCACACCGACGTGGTCCCGGCAGGCGACGCCGACCGCTGGATCAATCCACCGTTCGAACCTACCATCCGCGACGGGATGCTGTTTGGCCGCGGGGCGGCGGATATGAAAGGCTCGCTGGCGGCGATGGTGGTTGCCGCAGAGCGTTTTGTCGCGCAGTACCCGGACCATCGGGGCCGGCTGGCGTTTTTGATCACCTCTGATGAAGAGGCCAGCGCGAAAAACGGCACCGTCAAAGTGGTGGAGACGCTGATGGCGCGTAACGAGCGTCTGGACTACTGTCTGGTCGGCGAACCCTCCAGTACCGAAGTGGTCGGCGATGTGGTGAAAAACGGCCGCCGCGGCTCGCTGACCTGTAACCTGACCATTCACGGCGTACAGGGCCATGTCGCCTATCCGCACCTTGCCGATAACCCCGTCCATCGCGCCGCGCCGATGCTGGCGGAGCTGGTCAATATCGAGTGGGATAAAGGCAATGAATACTTCCCGCCGACCAGCATGCAGATTGCCAACGTGCAGTCCGGTACCGGCAGCAACAACGTGATCCCGGGCGATATGTTCGTCCAGTTCAACTTCCGCTTCAGTACGGAGCTGACGGACGAGACGATCAAAGCCCGGGTGGTCGCCCTGCTGGAAAAATACCAGCTGCGTTACAGCGTGGAGTGGTGGCTCTCCGGCCAGCCGTTCCTTACCGGACGGGGCAAGCTGGTGGATGCGGTCGTCAACGCCATTGAGCACTATAATGAGATCAAACCGCAGCTGTTAACCAACGGCGGCACCTCAGACGGACGGTTTATCGCGCGCATGGGAGCGCAGGTGGTTGAGCTGGGCCCCGTGAACGCCACAATTCACAAAATTAATGAATGTGTGAACGCCGCCGACCTGCAGCTGCTGGCGCGGATGTATCAACGCGTAATGGAACAGCTGGTCGCCTGACGTACTGACGTACTGACGTAAAGAGGAAGCGCGCATGGAATGGCTTATTAAACATTGGTGGATTCTGGTGCTGGTCTTTTTGGTGGGGGTAATTATCAACGTGATTAAAGATCTAAACCGCGTTGACCACAAAAAATTCCTCAACAACAAACCCGATCTGCCGCCGCACCGTGATTTTAACGATAAATGGGACGATGACGACGACTGGCCGAAGCACGACCAGTCGAAGAAACCGTAAGTTTGCCGTTATCGCGGTAGCGCCCGCCTGTAACCCCGCCCGCCGGGGTTACAGCATTTCGATGATATCGTCCCCTTTCGGCGTACTGCCGCTCAGCGCCTCATCAAAATAGTGCTTCGGCACGGTGTAGCGCAGTCGCTCGATCGCGAACTGCATGCTGCGATCGTCAATGGCATGCCCCAGATCGTCCACAATATCTAAGGTCACGTCGCCCCCCGCCTGCAACAGCGCCTCCTGTGCCGACACCGCCCACGCCAGATCGATAACCCGATCGTCACCACCGTGGATCAGGTGAATGGTGGTGGCCGTCGTTGCGGTAACCGGCAGCGTCGCATAGCGGCCATTAAAGGCGATCACCCGCGAAGCCAGATCCGGCGCTGCTTTGATGCTTTCCAGCGACATGATCGCCCCCTGAGAGAAGCCGATCAGCGCGGTGGCCAGTGGGCTGATGCCGCTCTTTTCCTGCCAGTAGCGCACAATTTCAATAAAGGTCGGCATAATGGCGTCGATACGCTGCTGACGATTCTCTTCCGTCACTCCCTGCACCGAAAACCACTGCCGACCGTCAGGACCGCAAGGCTCCACCCCGCCAATGCTCACGATCAGCGCATCAGGAAACTGCGGCGCGAACCAGCTGCCAATTTGCCCCATGGAGACCGGGTTATCCCCCACGCCATGAAACAGCAGCAACAGCTGTTGCGCAGGCGTCGCAGGGCTTTGAACAATAAAATGATCGTGTTTCATGGCTGTCTCCTTAGTGTATGCGGGCAGTGTACGCCGCTCGCCAGATATGACCATGCCATTTAACTGAATGAGTTAGTTAAAAAAATTGCAGGTTCGCCACCTGCTGATGCAGCGCCTCGGCGCGCGCTGCATCGAGGAAGCGCAAGGCGTCAGCGGCCTCCTGACGCCATCTCGCCAGCAGGGCTTTACGCCCTGTTAGCTGCAGCGCGGCGCAGAGTTCGGCCTCTTCTTCCCCCTGCAGACGCCCGCGCAGGGCCGGCAACGGGATGTCGACCTGCAACAGCAGGCGATTGAGGCAACCCAGCGCCGCGGCCAGCGGGCGATGGGCGAAAGCAAAGCTCGCCGCTTCCAGCCAGTCCTCATCACTAAGCATAGCCCCTGAAACGGCCGGCAGCGGCGCGGACGCTTGCCGCCACGGGCGCAGCCAGTATTCATCACGCTGTAGCCGCTGTGCCTCCCGTTGCGCGAGCTGATGCCCCGCTGCAGTCAGCGGGAACAGAGCCATCGCGGTATAGCACCCGCTGCTGGCCTCGCGATGGGTGCCCAGCCGCACGAGAATAAACCCACAGCGTTGCCAGAAGCGCCACAGCTCAGGGGTATAGCCAAAGCTGACGGAGAGATAATCATAACCTGCGGCATCGGCGGCGATATCGGCGATCATCTGCTGCCCAAGCCCTTCGCGCTGGCGGGCTGGGTGGACGGCGATCCGGCTGACCCGCAGCCCGCGCAGCGTCGCCGCCAGGGGAGTGCCGCCATGCGCCGCCAGCGACTGGGCGACCAGGTTCCCCCGCGGCCGGCGAAAACCCGCCCACACCGCCCGGCTGAGTTCGGGAGAAAGTCCCCCTTCGGCCACCAGCCACAGGGCGCCCGCCACCGCACCGCCGGCGCGAGCGCAGCGGAAAGCCTGGCCTGGAGCGTCCATCATGCGCCGCAGATCGAGAGGAGAAGTGCGGTAATGCGCCCCGGATAACAGCTGGTACATCGCTTCCGGCAGCGCCGGCTGCGTTTGCCAGCTGGACTGATTGACCGCCTCCAGGACTACCTCCCCCGTCGGCGCGTCGCGAAATGCCTCATCGCTGAAGATCAGCAGCTGGCTGATGGCCGACTCCAGCGGGCAGCCTGCGGCCCAGCGGATCGGCGCGCTCAGGCTGAACAATTGCAGATAGGGCAGGCTGGCGCAAAATTTCAGCAGGAACCCGCGACCGGTGCCCTCATAACCCTGCACCGTCGTGGTAAGTAGCGTGCGGGGAAAACGGCTAACCAGCTGCCGGAGAAGCGGAGCCGGTATAGCCGCGGCCTCATCGACAATCAGCCAGGACGCCTTTTCCTTCGACGACAGCAACGCATCAGGAGCCATAAAGCGAAACGCCTCGCCGGCAAAGCTCGCCAGCACGTCGACGGCGCTGCGGGTCGGGGCGGTAACGATGGCCTCACCCGCGAGCTGGCGCAGCAGCATGCCCGCGAGGGCGGATTTCCCTCGCCCTCGTTCAGCCGTCACTGCTGCGATACCAGGCGGTAGACGCAATAATTGCCCAAGGATCGCCGCCTGTTCGGCCAGCGGGTGACCATCGGCGGGATGCCAGTCAGGGCGCCGGACGGCCAGCGGGAGCCGCGGCGAGTCCGACTGCCGCCAGAGCAGCACCTCGGGGTCGGCGATAAACTGCCGACAGCAGCGGAGAACAAAGTTGGGGGTAGAGATCGGGTCGGGCGTATCGCTCCAGCGCAGGGAGTCCTCATCCACCCGGGACGGCCAGTCGGCGAAAGAGGGCGTCAGCAGCACCAGCCAGCTTCCCGCCCGCAGCGTACCGCTCAGGGCCGCCAGGGCGGCCACATCAAACCCGCGCCGGGCATCGAAAAAGGCGTGCATCACTTCCCGCCCCAGCAGCGTCTTCAGGGCGCCAGGCGCCACGCCGGGCGCAGAAACCGGCTCGGAGCCCACCCACAGGCCATCGCCGCCGAGCCGCTCCCGCAGCGCCTGCGCCTGCTGCAGCGTCCAGGCCTCGTCGCCGCTGAGCACCAGCAGGCGGCGAATCCCCTCCCGCGCCATCTGCGCGGTGAGGTCAAGCAGCGCGTCCATCATCAGGGGCGATTACAGCGCGCTGCCGAAGGTGTTGCACTGCGCCGGGTCGCCGCTGTCGAAACCGCGTTTGAACCAGGTGTAGCGCTGTTTTGACGTTCCGTGGGTAAAGCTGTCCGGTACCACCCGCCCCTGGCTCTGCTGCTGCAGACGGTCGTCGCCGATGGCCTCGGCGGCGTTTAACGCCTCCTGCAGATCGCCGGTTTCCAGAATATCCTGCTGCTGCATATTATGCCCCCAGACGCCGGCGAAGCAGTCTGCCTGTAGCTCCATCTTAACCGACAGCCGGTTGGCTTCGGCCTCGGTGGCATGCTGCTGTTGCTGGCGAACCTTCGGCTCAATGCCCAGCAGTTTTTGTACGTGATGACCCACTTCATGGGCAATGACGTACCCCTGGGCAAAGTCGCCATCGGCGCCCAGTTTATTTTTCATCTCATCGTAGAATGACAGGTCGATATAGACCGTACTGTCGGCAGGACAGTAGAACGGCCCCATCACCGACTGGCCGGTACCGCAGCCGGTACGGGTCGCGCCGCGGTAGAGCACCAGCTTTGGCTGAGGGTACTGGCGGCCCATCTTTTCAAAAATCGGTCCCCAGGTATCTTCGGTGGTGGCCAGAATGACGGAAGTAAACTTCGCCGCTTCATCGTCTTTCGGACTGATGGAGCGCTGCGTGGAGGTCTGCTGCTGCGGCATCGGTTCGCCGGTCAACATGCCGGTCAAATCCACGCCGTAGTAGCCCGCCACCAGCACAATAATCAGCAGTACAATGCCGCCCTTCCCGCTCGGCAGACGGAAGCCGCCGCCCCCGCCGCCGCCAAACGGCGAGCCTGATTGTCCACGTCGATCTTCAACATTGTCGCTTTCGCGACGCCCTTGCCAGCGCATAAGCACCTCATTCCCTGTTATGTATCAATAGCAGAGATCGTAGGCGGTTCAGCGCAGGATTACCACAGGAAACAGCAAGAGACGCCAGAAGATGAGGCCATCTTCTGGCGGCGGGCGGGTTAGTCGAGCTTAACGCCCAGACGGTGAGCCACTTCTTCGTAGGCTTCGATCAGGCCGCCAAGGCTCTGGCGGAAGCGGTCTTTGTCCATTTTATCGAGGGTGTTTTTGTCCCACAGGCGGCTGCCGTCCGGCGAAAACTCATCGCCCAGGACCACTTCGCCTTTGAACAGACCAAACTCCAGCTTAAAGTCCACCAGAATCAGACCGGCGTCATCGAACAGCTTTTTCAGCACGTCGTTGGCTTTGTAGGTCAGCTCGCGCATCCGCGCCAGATTCTCTTTGCTCACCCAGCCGAAGGTTTCGCAATAGGAGTCGTTGACCATCGGATCGTGCATGGCATCGTTTTTCAGGAACAGATCGAACAGCGGCGGATTCAGCTCGATTCCTTCTTCAATGCCTAAACGTTTTACCAGCGAGCCTGCCGCACGGTTACGCACCACGCACTCCACCGGCACCATATCCAGTTTTTTTACCAGGCATTCGGTATCGGAGAGCAGCGCTTCCATCTGGGTAGGGATGCCCGCTTCTGCCAGTTTGCTCATAATGAAGTGGTTGAACTTGTTATTCACCATGCCTTTACGATCGAACTGCTCGATGCGCGCGCCATCACCTGCTGACGTATCGTTACGGAATTCCAGTACCAGCAGGTCCGGATTATCGGTGCTGTATACTGTCTTCGCCTTACCACGATACAACTCAGCTTGCTTTTTCATCTTTCACTACTCCAGTGATATTGAGCCTAAAAATACGTTTCCACCTATACACAAAATCATTCAAAGTGCATCGAGGCGGCAACTGAGCGAATCCCCAGGAGCTTACAAAAGTAAGTGACTGGGGTGAACGAAGGCGGCCAACAAAGAGGCAATTTGAAGGATGATGTGCATACGCACACGTTTGCGTCACTATATATTAAAAGGGCCGGATTGCTCCAGCCCTTTCGTTTACTTGTTAAATGCGGCCTGGAATACGGCTACCAGGGCGTCATTTTGCGACTGCGTCAGGGTGTGGCCTTTCGGGTCGATGAACTGCAGGCTACTGCGGTTATCGAGGTCGCCGACCTGAAGTTTGTAGTCACCGGAGGCCAGCTGCGGGTCGCGTGCGCCCAGCTCCTGCCAGCTGCTGTCAGACAGCGGCTTGTAGGTCAGCGCCATGCTGCCCTGAGAGCGCGTGCTGTCGGTCACTTTCATCCCCACTTTCTCGAGGGCGCCTGGCAGACGCTGCCACACCATGTTAAACGGCGCGCGAACAACGAGCATCGGCAGACCCGTATCGTCGGCAGCGCTCTGCACGTCGAAGGTGGCGCCCGCGCTGCGCTGGGCGGCGTTCTGGGCGCTGGTGGCGTTCATGTCCAGGCCTTCCGAAATGACGTTCAGCATGGCGGTGCTGTAGCGCTGCAGTGACGCCGGATCGGCAACCGGTTTACCCGCCTGCTCCAGATTCACCAGCTTGACCACCACCGCTTGCTGATAGCCCTGCGGTTTGACGGAGATTTGATAACGACCGCGATACTGCTGATCTTCATCAAGACGGTTCCACTCAACCCAGTCGGTGTTCAGCGTCTGGCTCGCATCATCGCGCTTGGCGATAACGTAGTTCTTCGACTGAAGAATGCTGGTAACCTGCGCCCACAGCGAACCGCTGCGGCCGTTCTCGACCATCAGCGTCGCGGTATCGCCGTTGAACTGGGTGCGGGCGCCGCTAACCAATGCCAGCGGCTGCGCCGGCGGGCGAATGTCCAGCGCCTTGCCGACCGCGCCGGTGCTGTTGGCCACCGGAATGTTGTAATCACCCACCTGAATCGGCAGGATCATCCCCGCCGGCGCGTGAAGTTCGCTCAACGGTGACGCCTGTAAATAGGCCTCATCACCGCTCACCTGACGCTTATAGCGCGAGTCGGAACTACAGGCCGCGAGGAGTAGAACCAGCGAAACACCCGCAACCTTCGCCAGGCGCGACTTCTGTACTGAGTAAGCCATCAAATCTCCCTAAACTTTACAGCAAACCGGCATGCTTCAGCGCGGCGGTAACGGCTTCACGACCCTGGTCGGTGATAGGCGTCATCGGCAAGCGCAGCGTATCGGTCGCCACAAGACCCAACGCCTTGCATCCCCATTTCACCGGGATAGGATTGGGTTCGACAAATAATTTTGTATGCAATGGCATCAGACGCTGGTTAATCGCCCGGGCTTCGGCAAATTGACCCGCCAGCGCCAGACGGCACATGTCGGCCATTTCGCGCGCCGCCACGTTGGCGGTGACGGAAATCACGCCCACGCCGCCGAGCTGCATGAAGTCCATACCGGTCGCATCGTCACCGCTCAGCAGAATAAAGTCGTCTGAAACCAGCTCTTTGATCTGGTGAACGCGACTTAAGTTCCCTGTAGCTTCCTTAATACCGACAATATTTTTAATTTCCGCCAGACGGCCAACGGTTTCCGGCAGCATATCGCAACCGGTACGGGACGGCACATTATACAGAATTTGCGGCAGGTCAGTATGTTCGGCGATAGCTTTAAAGTGCTGGAACAGGCCTTCCTGGGTAGGACGGTTATAATAAGGAGTGACCGTCAGGCAGCCGACAACGCCGCTGTCGTTAAAACGCTTGGTCAGGCTAATCGCCTCTGCGGTTGCATTGGCTCCCGTTCCAGCGATCACCGGGATACGCCCGTCAGCCAGTTCCAGCGTCATCATCACCACGTCGCCGTGCTCTTCATGGCTCAGCGTTGCGGATTCACCGGTAGTCCCTACCGAAACGATCGCCGAGGTTCCGTTGGCGACATGGTAATCAATCAGTTTTTTCAGGCTTGTCCGGCAGACATTACCGTTTTCATCCATCGGCGTGACAAGCGCTACAATACTTCCCGTGAACATGGGCCATCCTCAGAGCAGAAGTGCGACAAGATTCTCAATGTTACGTTTGGAGCTGCAATAAAAGCAAGAGACCCGACGCCATCAGGGATGTTGTATGGCGGTTTTTTTTATGCTTTCCTAATGTTACCTCACCTTTTTAAAGGAAGAACAGGTTTGACAGCCTCATTACAACACTATCTGGTTATTACCGCCCTGGGGGCTGACCGTCCCGGCATCGTGAATACGATCACTCGCCACGTCAGCAGCTGCGGTTGTAATATCGAAGACAGCCGGCTGGCCATGCTCGGTGATGAGTTTACGTTTATCATGCTGCTTTCCGGGTCGTGGAATGCGATTAACCTGATCGAATCAACCCTGCCGCTGAAAGGCGCGGAGCTGGAGCTGTTGATCGTGATGAAACGCACCACCGCGCGCCCCCCGCAGGCCATGCCAAACACCGTCTGGGTCCAGGTTGAGGTGCCGGACTCACCGCATATCATCGAGCGCTTCACTGCCCTGTGCGATACATGGAATATGAATATCGCGGAACTGGTTTCCCGCACGCAGCCGGGAGACGGTGATTCCGCGCAGCTTTTTATTCAGATAACTGCCCACAGTCCTGCGACGCAAAATGCAGCAAATATCGAACAAGCGTTCAAAGCCCTATGTACAGAACTCAACGCACAAGGCAGTATTAACATCGTTAATTATTCACAGCATGATGAACAGGATGGAGTTTAACCCATGACCCCACTGAAAGCCGGTGATCTTGCACCGAAATTTAGCTTACCGGACCAGGACGGCGAGGAAGTAAATTTAACCGACTTCCAGGGACAGCGTGTCCTGGTTTATTTTTACCCGAAGGCCATGACCCCGGGCTGCACCGTCCAGGCGTGCGGCTTGCGCGACAACATGGACGACCTGAAGAAAGCCGGTGTGGAAGTGCTGGGCATCAGCACCGATAAACCGGAAAAGCTCTCCCGCTTCGCCGAAAAAGAGCTGCTGAACTTTACGCTGCTGTCTGATGAAAACCATCAGGTTTGCGAGCAGTTTGGCGTCTGGGGCGAAAAATCCTTTATGGGGAAAACCTACGACGGGATCCACCGTATCAGCTTCCTCGTCGATGCCGATGGCAAAATCGAACACGTCTTTGATGACTTCAAAACCAGCAATCACCACGACGTGGTGCTGAACTGGCTGAAAGAAAACGCCTGATGCAAAGCAAGACGCCGGGTGAGAGAACCTCGCCCGGCGTCTTTTTTTATCCTCAATGCCTTAGTCGTCGTCGACCACCAGGCCATCCGGCCAGGCATGCACCACCGCTTTAATCAACGTGGCCAGCGGAATGGCGAAGAAGACGCCCCAGAACCCCCACAAACCGCCAAAGATCACCACCGACAGGATAATCACCAGCGGGTGCAGATTCACCGCTTCCGAGAACAGCACCGGGACCAGCAGATTGCCGTCAAGCCCCTGAATAATCAGATAGACCGCGAACAGACTCCAGAACTCGGTGCCCGCGCCAAACTGAAACAGCGCCACCCCCACCACCGGAATGGTCACCACAAATGCACCGATATAGGGGATCAGCACCGAGAAGCCCACCAGCACCGCCAACAGCAGCGAGTAGTTGAGGCCGAAAAGGATGAAGCCTATCCAGGTGGCGACGCTGACGACAATCATCTCCAGCACCTTACCGCGAATGTAGTTGGTGATTTGCTGGTTCATCTCCTTCCATACCTGCCCGGCCAGGCCGCGGTTGCGCGGCAGCACGCGGCGTACCGCGTTGAGCATCTGCTCTTTATCCTTCAGCAGGAAGAAGACCATCAGCGGCACCAGCACCAGATAGACCGCCAGCGTAAGCAGCCCCACCAGCGAGGCGAGAGAATACTTGACCACCGAGTCGCCCACCGTCAGCATCCGGGTGCGCATATTTTCCGCCATCGCATCGATGATGCCGGCATCCATTAACGCCGGATAGCGCCGCGGCAGCGTGGCGGCAAAATCAGAGAGCTTGTTGAGCATGCCCGGCATATCGCGGATAAGGTAGATCCCCTGCTGCCAGGCCACCGGCAGCACCACGAAGGCCAGCAACAGCAGGATGCCCACGAAGAGGATCAGCACCAGCGAGGTCGCCCAGGTGCGCGACAGACCGATGCGTTCCAGGCGCACGGTCGGCCACTCCAGCAAATAGGCCAGCACGATAGCCACCAGTAACGGGGCCAGCAGGCCGCTGAAAAAGAACATGATGCCGAAACCGGCAAGCAAAATAACCAGCAGCGCTATCGCCTCAGGGTCGCTGAATCGACGGCGGTACCACTGCATTAACATCTCGAGCATAAAACCTTCCCTGAAGCGCAAAGCGGCGACAAACGGAGGAATTGTATCGAAATGTCACAAAAAAGACTTCGCTTTTTGATGCGCAGCAGACAAACCCGTCTCCGCCGTGAAGAACCTATTTTCAATGTGTCTAACGCCAGCTAAACTCGCTGGGATGCGGCCAGGGAACATTGCGTCGCACAATCGGTCAAACTGGCACACCCACATTACAGGACAGAGGTTATGTTCAGGCAGTTGAAGAAAACGCTGGTGGCGACCGTGATCGCGTCGCTGACGCTGGGTTCGTTAGGCCCTGCTTTTGCTGACTCCGCAGATACCCTGCCGGACATGGGGACCTCCGCAGGAAGCACGCTGTCGATTGGTCAGGAAATGCAGATGGGGGATTACTACGTCCGCCAGCTGCGCGGCAGCGCGCCGCTGATCAACGACCCTCTGCTGGTGCAATACATCAACGGGCTGGGCATGCGTCTGGTCTCGCATGCGAATTCGGTGCGCACCCCGTTCCACTTCTATTTGATTAATAACGACCAAATCAACGCCTTCGCCTTCTTCGGCGGCAATGTGGTCCTCCACTCGGCCCTGTTCCGCTATTCCGATAATGAGAGCGAACTGGCCTCTGTCATGGCGCACGAAATTTCCCACGTTACGCAGCGGCATCTTGCCCGCGCAATGGAAGATCAGAAGCGCAATGCGCCGCTGACCTGGGTCGGCGCGCTGGGTTCAATTCTGCTGGCGATGGCCAGCCCGCAGGCCGGGATGGCGGCGCTGACCGGGACGCTGGCCGGTACCCAACAGGGCATGATCAGCTTCACCCGCCAGAACGAAGAAGAGGCCGACCGGATTGGTATTCAGGTTCTGCAACGCTCGGGATTCGACCCGCAGGCCATGCCGATGTTTATGGGTAAACTGCTTGATGAGTCGCGCTACTCGACGCGGCCGCCGGAAATGCTGCTCACCCACCCTCTGCCGGAAAGCCGGCTTGCCGATGCTCGTAACCGCGCCAACCAGATGCGCCCGGTTGTCGTACAGTCCTCAGCGGACTTCTATCTGGCGAAGGCGCGTACCCTCGGAATGTACACCAACGGCGACAATAAGCTGGGCACCGATCTGCTCAACGCCTGGGATAAAGGCAATATCCGCCAGCAGCATGCCGCGCAGTATGGCCGCGCCCTGCTGGCGATGGAAAGCAACAACTTTGACCAGGCGCGCAAAACGCTGCAGCCGCTGCTCAGCGCCGATCCGCAAAATCCCTGGTATCTCGATCTGGCTACCGATATCGACCTCGGGCAGAAGAAAACCGGCGACGCCATCAACCGCCTTAAAAACGCCCGCGAGCTGCGCACCAATCCGGTGCTGCAGTTGAACCTGGCCAACGCCCTGCTGCAGGGCGGCCAGCCCGGGGAAGCGGCGACCATCCTGAATCGTTATACCTTTACCTATAAAGAGGATGGCAACGGCTGGGACCTGCTGGCTCAGGCGGAAGGCGCCTTGGGCAATCGCGACCAGGAGCTGGCGGCGCGGGCAGAAAGCATGGCGCTGGTCGGCCAGCTGGAACAGGCGATTTCCCTGCTCAGCAGCGCCAGCTCGCAAGTGAAACTCGGTAGTCTGCAGCAGGCCCGCTACGATGCCCGCATCGACCAGCTACGTGAGCTACAGGCCCGCTTCCGCCCCTACCAAAAAATGTAAGGAGACCCCATGACCGACGCGGTAAAAATTTACCATAACCCACGCTGCTCGAAGAGTCGCGAAACGCTGAGCCTGTTGAAGAGCCACGGCATCGATCCTGAGGTGGTGCTTTATCTTGAGACGCCACCGGATGCCGGGACGCTGCGTCAACTGCTGCAGCTGCTGGGTATGGAGAGCCCCCGCGAGCTCATGCGCCAGAAAGAGGATCTGTATAAATCGCTTAATCTTGCCGACCCGGCGCTCAGCGACGCGGCGCTGATACAGGCGATGGTCGACAACCCTAAGCTCATCGAACGCCCCATTGTCGTTAGCCGCGGCCAGGCGCGTATTGGCCGACCGCCGGAGCAGGTCCTCGAGATCGTGAGCTAACCCACCCGCGCCGCGCTATCGCGGCGCTTTTTTACGTAGCCGATTCCAGATCTTCCACGCCAATCCCTCCCGCCCGTCTTGCAGTGCTACTGTTCATCTAACGCTCAATCCACTGGACGGATGAACATGAAAAAACCAACCTCAACGCCTCACGATGCCGTATTTAAGACCTATCTCTCCCATCCTGATACCGCCCGCGATTTTCTGCGGCTATACCTGCCCGAGACGCTGCTTAAGGTGTGCGATCTGCGTACGCTGCATCTCGAGTCCGGGCATTTTGTCGAAGACGATCTGCGTCCCTTTTACGCCGACATTCTGTATTCCCTGAAAACCACGGCGGGAGACGGCTATATTTATGCGCTTATCGAACACCAGAGCACGCCCGATCGGCATATGGCCTTTCGTCTGATGCGCTACGCCATCGCCGCCATGCAGCGCCACCTTGATGCCGGCCACGATCGGCTGCCGCTGGTGATCCCTGTTCTCTTCTACCACGGTCTGGTGAGCCCCTACCCGTTCTCGCTGCGCTGGCTCGATGAATTCGTCGCTCCGGAGCTGGCCGGCCACCTTTATCACGGGGCGTTTCCGCTGGCGGACATTACCGTCATTCCGGATGACGACATTGCCACCCATCAGCGCATGGCGACGCTGGAGTTACTGCAAAAACATATTCGACAACGCGATCTGGCGCAGCTCCTCGACAAGCTGAGCGAATTATTATTGACTGGTCTGGCGACGGAATCGCAGGTACAAGCCCTGATGCACTATCTGGTGCAGGCAGGCAACGCGCGAGAGCCGATCAAGTTCATTCGCGAGCTGGCGTTACGTACGCCGCAGCACAAGGAGACGTTGATGACAATTGCGGAATATCTGGAACAACAGGGCCTGGAGCGGGGCCTGGCGCAGGGCCTGGCGCAGGGCCGTCAGGAAGGCCGGAAGGAAGAGGCGCAGCGTATCGCCGCCGCTATGCTACACAGTGGCCTGGCGCGCGATCTGGTCGCCCGGTTGACCGGGCTGACGGAGGAGGAACTGACTCCGCAGGCGGACTAGAGTTTAAGGATCTCTTTCACGAAGGGGATCGTCAGCTTGCGCTGAGCGGTAATCGAGGCATGATCCAGCTGATCGAGGGTCATAAACAGCGAGCGCATTTCGCGATCCAGCCGCTTCAGCAGGAAGCGGCAAACGTCCTCCGGCATCTCGAAGCCGCGCAGTCTGGCGCGCAGCTGCAGGGCCTGCAGCTTGTCTTCATCCGACAGCGGCTGCAGCTTATAGATCTGCCCCCAGTCAAGCCGCGAGGCGAGATCCGGCAGACCAAGATTCAGTTGCCGCGGCGGCCGATCCCCGGTGATCAGCAGACGGGTTTTACCTGATTCCAGGATCCGGTTGTAGAGATTAAAGATGGCCATTTCCCAGGGCTCATCCCCGGCGACGCACTCGATGTTATCGATGCAGACCAGCGCCAGCTGTTCCATCCCCTCCAGCACCTCCGGCACAAACCAGGTGCGTTTATCCAGCGGCACGTAGCCCACGGCATCCCCGCGCTGGGAAAGCTCGGCGCAGGCGGCGTGTAACAGGTGGCTGCGACCCGCCCCTTCACGTGACCAGATATAAATATACCCGCTGTGTTCCTGGCGCAGTACGTTCTGGAGGGCAGCAAGTAGGGAAGGATTATCACCCGGCCAGAAACTCGCGAAGGTTTCGTCGTCAGGAAGATACAGTGGCAAAGAGAGCTGTGCCGGTGCGTTCAGATGGACCTCAACATAGGCTTACAGAAAAACCCGAAGAGTTTATCACAGATTTAGGTCAGGAGAGAACCGGGCGGGATCGCCGCCCGGCCAGACGATCGTTATTTAACCTCTTCGCTATCCGCGGCGTCGAGAACCACCTCTTCCGGACGCAGGACGCTGATAAGCTTGAAAATCAGGCTGAGCGCGATACCGACGATGGTGGCCAGCGCCATCCCTTTCAGCTCAGCGGCGCCGATGTGCACTTTGGCACCGCTGACGCCGATGATCAGGATCACGGAGGTGAGAATCAGATTCTGCGCCTTGCTGTAATCCACCTTCGATTCAATCAGTACGCGGATCCCTGAGGCGCCGATTACCCCGTACAGCAGCAGCGACACGCCGCCCATCACCGGCACCGGGATGATCTGGATCGCCGCCGCCAGTTTGCCGACGCAGGAGAGCAGAATCGCAATGATCGCCGCGCCGCCGATAACCCAGGTACTGTAGACGCGGGTAATCGCCATCACGCCGATATTTTCCCCGTAGGTGGTGTTAGGCGTCGAGCCGAAGAAGCCGGAAACGATCGTCGACAGGCCATTGGCAAACATCGAACGATGCAGGCCCGGGTCGCGGATCAGATCGCGTTTGACGATATTAGCCGTCACCACCAGGTGACCGACGTGCTCGGCAATCACCACCAGCGCAGCGGGCAGAATGGTGAAGATGGCGAACCATTCAAAACGCGGCGTGTAGAAGGTTGGCAGCGCGAACCAGTGCGCTTCGGCGATCGGGGTGGTATCGACCACGCCCATCACAAACGACAGCGCATAGCCCACCAGAACGCCAATCAGGATCGGGATAATCGCCAGGAAGCCGCGGAACAGGACCGAACCAAACACCGTCACCGCCAGGGTCACCATCGAGATAATAATGGTTTTACTGTCCGGCGACTGGCCGTCGGCCGGCAGCAGCCCGGCCATGTTGGCCGCCACGCCCGCCAGCTCCAGACCGATAACCGCCACGATGGCCCCCATCGCCGCCGGGGGGAACATCACATCCAGCCAGCCGGTACCGGCTTTTTTGACAATAAAGGAGACGAGGCAGAACAGCACGCCGCACATAATGAAACCGCCCAGCGCCACTTCATAGCCCAGCGGCAGCAGGAGCAGCACCGGAGAGATAAAGGCGAAACTCGATCCCAGATACGCCGGGATTTTGCCTTTACAGATAAAGAGGTACAGCAGCGTACCAATACCGTTGAACAGCAGCACGGTGGCTGGGTTGATGTGGAACAGGATTGGCACCAGCACCGTTGCGCCAAACATGGCAAACAGGTGCTGCAAACTAAGCGGGATAGTCTGTAAAAGCGGCGGTCTTTCACTCACCCCGATAGCACGGCGCGTCATAGTGTTTTCCTCTGAGATGGTTAGTTATGTGTGTTTTATTCAAAAAAAAGCCGACTCTCAAAGTCGGCTTATTTATCGTTATGCGATTATTTCGTACCAAAGATCTTGTCGCCGGCATCGCCGAGACCGGGAATGATGTACCCGTGCTCGTTCAGTCCCTTATCGACAGAGGCGGTGTACAGCTCAACGTCCGGGTGCGCTTTCTCCAGCGCGGCAATTCCTTCCGGCGCCGCCACCAGTACCAGCACCTTGATGCTGGTGCAGCCGGCGTTTTTCAGCAGATCGATAGTGGCGATCATCGACCCACCGGTGGCCAGCATCGGGTCAACCACCAGCGCCATACGCTCATCGATGTTGGACACCAGCTTCTGGAAGTAAGGTACCGGCTCGAGGGTCTCTTCATTGCGATAAATACCCACCACGCTGATACGCGCGCTCGGCACGTGCTCAAGTACCCCTTCCATCATGCCGAGGCCTGCGCGCAGGATTGGCACGACGGTAATTTTCTTGCCCTTGATCTGCTCAACTTCCACCGGGCCGTTCCAGCCTTCGATGGTCACTTTCTCGGTCGCCAGATCGGCAGTGGCTTCATAAGTCAGTAAGCTGCCCACTTCAGAGGCGAGTTCACGGAAGCGTTTGGTGCTGATGTCGTGCTCGCGCATCAGGCCCAGCTTGTGTTTGACGAGTGGGTGTTTGACTTCCACAATCTTCATTCTCTTTCTCCTCTGAGGGGCAGCCACAAAAAAAAATCGCGGGATTATACCGCTTTTTTCGGATTAGGCCATACCCATCTTGCTTGACGTATATCAAGCAAAGTGATTTAGAGACAAAAAAACCGGAGGCGAGGCTCCGGTTTTAGCGCGGGGTTCTGCCGGGCGGCGCTAACGCTTACCCGGACCGCAAACCCCGCCGGCCCGATAAGCGCAGCGCCACGGGGGAATTATAGCTGCTCCCCGTTGCTGGCAATCACCTTCTTATACCAGTCGAACGACTTCTTCTTACTGCGCTCCAACGTGCCGTTGCCTTCATTATCTTTATCCACGTAGATAAAGCCGTAGCGTTTTTTCATCTCCCCCGTTCCGGCGGAAACCAGATCGATACAGCCCCACGGGGTATAACCCATCAGATCGACGCCATCCTCGACCACCGCCTTTTTCATCTCCGCTATATGCGCGGAGAGATAATCGATACGGTACTGGTCATCCACGCTGCCGTCCGCTTCACGAACATCGATCGCGCCAAAACCGTTTTCGACAATAAACAGCGGTAGCTGATAGTGATCCCAGAACCAGTTCAGCGAATAGCGCAGGCCGACCGGGTCAATCTGCCAGCCCCAGTCCGACTTTTTCACGTACGGGTTGGAGACCAGGCTGGTGGTTTCATCATAATCGAGCAAGGGGTTGTCTTCGGTGGCTTTGGTGGCGAAGGACATATAGTAGCTAAAGCCGATGTAGTCGACACAGCCTTCTGTTAACGCCTGACAATCGGCTTCGGTGATGTCCAGGCTAAAGCCGCGGCGGGCAAAATAGTTGAGCAGATGCTGCGGATAGCGGCCGCGCACGTGGACATCGGTGAACCAGTACCGACGGTGCATGGCGTTCATCGCCATCATCATATCGTCCGGCGCGCAGGTCAGCGGATAGATAGGGCACATGGCGATCATGCAGCCTATCTGCAGAGCAGGGTTGATCTCGCGCGCCGCTTTCACCGCCAGGGCGCTGGCCACCAGCTCATAATGTGCGGCCTGGTACATTACCGGTTCCCGATCTTCACCCGGCAAATACTTCAGACCGGAGTTGGTGAAAGGGGCGAAGTCCTCATGGTAGTTAGCCTGGTTGTTGATCTCGTTGAAGGTCATCCAGTACTTCACTTTATGCTGATAGCGGGTGAAGACGACCCTGGCGAAGCGCACGAAAAAGTCGATCAGCTTGCGGTTACGCCAGCCGCCGTACTCGGTGACCAGGTGATAGGGCATTTCAAAATGCGACAGCGTAATGACCGGTTCAATACCGTGTTTCAGACATTCGTCGAACAGATCGTCATAAAACTGCAGGCCAGCCTCGTTCGGCTCCTGTTCATCGCCCTGCGGGAAAATACGCGTCCAGGCAATCGAGGTGCGGAAACATTTGAAGCCCATTTCGGCAAACAGCGCCAGGTCCTGCGGGTAGCGATGATAAAAATCGATCGCCTCATGGTTCGGGTAGTTTTTTCCCGCCACCACGCCGTCGGTGATTTCCCGCGGCACGCCGTGGGCGCCGGCGGTCATCACATCCGCCACGCTGACCCCCTTGCCCCCCTCCTGCCAGCCGCCCTCTAACTGATGCGCCGCCACCGCGCCGCCCCACAGAAAACCTTCTTTAAATCCGGACATAGTCTCTCCCTAAGGTCGATCGTCGCCAGGCGAACGATAGTGCTGATTGAAATGGTAAACCGCGCCAATCAGGCCGGCATCGTTGCCGTGACTGACGGTATCGAGATAGTCGGCAATGCCGAACCAGGCCAGATGCTGGCGCAGCAGCGTCAGAAATCCAGGACGTTCCACAACGCCGCCGCCGATAAAAATGGTCTGCGGATCGAAGATATTGACGAGGTTATAAAGGCCATGGCCCAGGCCATTGAAGAACTCGGCGACCAGACGCTGGCAAACCGGGTCGCCGGCGTCATAGCGGTCAAAAATCATTTCGCCAGTGACGCTATCCAGCGGCGCGCCAATATGTTCTGCATAGCGATAGCGCAGCACCCGCAGGGTGCAGTTTTCATTCATCGAGTAGCGACGGGGATCGCGTCCGCCGGGACGATCGGTAAGCATATAGCCGAACTCGCCGGCGCGAAAACGCGCCCCGTGGATCAGCTGATGTTGGCAAAAAATCGCTCCACCGATGCCAGTGCCGATAGTGAGCACCAGAAAATTGGCCATCTCCGCCGCTTTACCCTGCCAGCGCTCGGCCAGCAGCACGCAGTTGGCGTCGTTTTCCACCGAGACCGGCAGCCCGGTTCGCGTCTCGAGCCATGATTTCATGGCGAAGTTATCAAATCGACGAATAGCGCCGCCCATGGTGATAAATCCGCTGTGCGGATCGACATAGCCCGGCGCGCTGATGGCAATGCCTTCGCATGACGGGTGGGCCGCCAGCCACGACAGCATGGTCTGTAAGATATGATCGCCATCGCTGTCATTGATTGACTGCTTCGCGGTTTCCAGCAGCCTTCCGTCGCGGGTCATGACGCCCATCTTTAACGCGGTGCCACCGATATCAAATGCCGCAATCTTCATTCATCCCTCCCCTGTCGAACATAAATCACCGGTAATCCATACGGCGATCAATCACAGAAACCGGTTTCAGTAATATGATGGGGATTACCTGACACTGAGGCAAGCACAAGGCTGTACCCGGTTTCATTTTCGTGAGCAGTATCAAATTTGACCATCCGCCAACGGTTTTAAGCCGACTGTAAAGCAGGCTCGCAAACGTTTGCTTTCCCTGTTAGAATTGCGCCGATTTTTCTTGCTTACCGCAAACGCGTGGAGACTTCGCAGTGACCGACAAAACCTCTCTCAGCTATAAAGATGCCGGCGTGGATATTGATGCAGGCAACGCTCTCGTCGACCGTATTAAGGGCGTGGTGAAGAAAACCCGTCGCCCGGAAGTGATGGGTGGACTGGGCGGATTCGGCGCGCTGTGCGCACTGCCGCAGAAATACCGCGAGCCGGTACTGGTCTCCGGCACCGACGGCGTCGGTACCAAGCTGCGTCTGGCAATGGATCTGAAGCGTCACGACACCATCGGCATCGACCTGGTCGCCATGTGCGTGAACGACCTGGTGGTTCAGGGCGCTGAACCGCTGTTTTTCCTTGATTACTACGCCACCGGTAAACTGGACGTCGATACCGCAGCCAGCGTCATCAACGGTATCGCCGAAGGCTGCCTGCAGTCCGGTTGCGCGCTGGTGGGCGGTGAGACCGCAGAGATGCCGGGGATGTACCACGGCGAAGATTACGACGTGGCGGGTTTTTGCGTCGGGGTGGTGGAAAAATCAGAAATCATCGACGGCAGCAAAGTCGCTGACGGCGATGTGCTGGTGGCGCTGGCCTCCAGCGGCCCGCACTCTAACGGCTATTCGCTGGTGCGTAAGATTATTGAAGTTAGCGGCGTTGACCCACAGACCACCGACCTTGACGGCAAACCGCTGGCCGACCATTTGCTGGCGCCGACCCGCATCTATGTGAAATCGGTTCTCGACCTTATTGCCAGCGTTGACGTCCACGCCATCGCCCATCTGACCGGCGGCGGCTTCTGGGAAAACATCCCGCGCGTACTGCCGGACAACACCCAGGCGGTGATTGATGAGTCTTCCTGGCAGTGGCCGTCCGTTTTCAACTGGCTGCAAACCGCCGGTAACGTCAGCCAGCATGAGATGTACCGTACCTTTAACTGCGGCGTGGGGATGGTTATCGCCCTGCCGGCAGCAGAAGCAGACAAGGCCATTGCCCTGCTGAACGAGAAAGGTGAAAACGCGTGGAAAATCGGGTATATCAAAACCTCCGATTCCGAACAGCGTGTGGTCATTGCATGAAAAACATTGTGGTGCTGATTTCCGGTAGCGGCAGTAATTTGCAGGCGATCATCGACGCCTGTGGCCGGAAACAGATAAACGGCACCCTGCGTGCGGTATTCAGTAACAAGGCCGATGCGTTCGGCCTTGAGCGCGCGCGCGCGGCCGGGATCCCGGCCCACGCGCTGGCGCAAAGTCAGTTTGCCGACCGGGAAGCGTTCGATCGTCAGCTGATGCATGAAATTGACGCCTACGCCCCGGATCTGGTGGTGCTGGCGGGCTATATGCGTATCCTTAGCCCGGCCTTTGTCAGCCACTATCAGGGACGACTGCTGAACATCCACCCTTCGTTACTGCCGAAGTATCCTGGCCTGCATACCCATCGCCAGGTGCTGGAAAACGGTGACGAGGAGCATGGGACCTCGGTGCACTTCGTCACCGATGAGCTGGATGGCGGTCCGGTTATCCTGCAGGCCAAAGTGCCGGTCTTTGCTGGCGACAGCGAGGAAGAGGTTACGGCGCGGGTACAGGCCCAGGAACATGCCATTTATCCGCTGGTGATAAGCTGGTTCGTCGAGGGGCGTCTGCGCATGGTGGGCAACCACGCCTGGCTGGATGAACGACAGCTTCCCCCCCAGGGCTATGCCGCTGAAGAATAAGCACGTCTCGCCCCGGTCATTGCCGGGGCTACTTTCTCACTTCTCCCCGGTTATTTATCTGTGTTTTCCAGGCAAAGTGCGTTGTGGTTCCACCCCGCAGGCAATGGCGTCGGCCGCTGGTAATCAAACTCACGTAGCGTCAGGTCAGTCACGCCGTTGGCATACATCACCGGCAGCCCTCCCGGGTAAGGCTCAACCCCCCAGGCACGGCCGCTGTACGGATTCAGACACCAGGCATTATCCATGCCCATGCCGGTTGGCGACTGCGGGTTACACGGCGGACGCACATCATAAAGCCCCTGCTCCGCCTGTGGATTAAGCTTCTGGTGGAGCTGGATGCCGTCAAAAAGAATGCGCTGGATCAGGCCCGCTGGTTCACTATGCAAATTAATCGCCCCTTCACACTCCCCGACCAGACCGCGAAACTGGATCCGAGTGATGGCGCCGGGGGCGATAGCCGGATCGCGATGGCGTGCGGAAAGAAAAACCGGATCCGCCTCCCCCCAGTGACAGGCTGGCGCGCTCACGCAAGCAAACGCTATGTTGCTGAAGATCATCCGCCGCAGCTGGCCGCCGTCGCGGGATAGCAAGCCGATCCCGCGATTGGAATCAAAGATGGTGCAGTTGCTGACCAGCACATCTTCAATATCCTGCCAGGTTTCCGTACCGACTTTTAAGGCGCAGCTTTTCGACCGCAGCGTACAGTTCACGATCGTAACCTGACGCAGCGGACGCTGAATATGCGCAGGCTTGGCCGTGGTTTTCAGACAGATAGCGTCATCGGCGGCGCTGAAATAGCAGTTGGCGATATGCACCTGCTGGCAGCTGTCGATATCCAGCGCGTCGGTATTGGCCATCGTCAAATCGTTATCCACGGTAATCCCGTTAATCGTCACGCCGATACACGAGACCAGATGTATGGTCCACATCGGCGCATGGCGCACGGTAATATTTTCCAGTCGCACGCCGCGGCAGTTCTCCAGCAAAATGATGCGCGGCCGCCGCTCGACGGGCTGGCGGTACCCCATGGCATCGACATCCCGGGAAAACCAGCCGTCGGCGCTACCGTAGATCTCACCGCCGCCACAGATACTCACATTTTGCGCATCGAGAGCATAAAGAAAGGCCCGGTGGGAGCACTCTGCCTGGCTCAGCGCGACCGCTTGGGTAAAATCATCGCCGTTTTCGCTGACGATCAGCTTGGCGCCCGGCGACAGCCACAGGCAGGTATTTGACCCTATCCGCAAGCCGCCGAGCGCGTACCTGCCGTGATCGACCACCAGCGTACCTCCTCCGGCCTCCGCCAGCTCGTCCAGCGCCTGTTGAAAGAGAGCGGTATCGGGAGTGACGCCATCCGCGTGGGGATGGCGCTGAGAAAGATGAATATTCATAGCGTATCCTGAAAATCAAACAGGCAGCTATCACACCATCTCCTGCCCGACCAGCGTAGGGGAGAAACTGCCCGCGGGGCAATATCTGCGCAGCATTTCACATTCACCAGGTCCGTCCGGGATAAAATGTGATGGATAACGCAAATCCTGCGCGGCCAACCGCGAAAAGCGTACTCTCCGCACAGTTCCCGCCCGCGGCCATCGCGTCAGCCGTGAGCCATATCACGGGATTTATTTCATTTCATCGCCATTTGGCAGGCTGCTCGCAGAACGGCGCAAAATCCCCGTATCCGGCATTTTCGCCCCCGCCCCCCCTCTTTTACTGTGCAACCTCGCTTTCCTTACCAAAGAGATACGCTTATGACGAGGACAGTAACCCCAACGCGAGAAGTCAAAACCCGCAATATCCTCTGCTGGGGGATGGGTGATATTTTCGGTAGCGGCGCGATGACCATTACCGGCCTGTGGCTGCTCTACTTCTATATTGAGGTCGCCGGGCTCTCCCCCGCCGCCGCCGCCTCCATTTTCGCCATCGCCAAAATCTGGGATGGGATCACCGATCCGGTGATGGGCTACATCACTGACAACATCCGCACCCGCTGGGGACGCCGGCGGATTTTCTTTATTCTCGGCGCGCCGATGTCGCTCTGTTTCGCCCTGATGTGGGTGAGCGGTTTCGGTTACGCCTGGTACCTCGGCACTTATTTACTTTTCAGCACCGTGTTTACGCTACTGATGGTGCCTTACGATACACTGCCGGCAGAAATGACCTCGCGCTACGATCTGCGCTCTAAGATGTCGGGCGCGAGGATGCTGTTCGCGCAGGCGACGGCCTTTCTCGCCGCGCTGATCCCCGGGCAAATCATGGCTCACGTCGCCGACCAATCGCAGGCATTTCTCTATATCGGCATCGTCTTCGCCCTGCTCTTCGCCCTGCCGTGGATTTTTGTCTGGCGCGGCACCTGGGAGCGCGACGCTCTTCCGCCACCGCAGGCCCGCCAGGGGTTGCTTAAAACCCTGGGGTCGTTATACCGGGAGATGGCTTCAACGTTTCATCTGCGCACTTTCCGCATTCATATCATGATGTACGTCGGCGGCGCGGTGGCGTTGGATATTTTCGGCTCGCTGTTTATGCATTACATGACCTATGTATTGCGCGTCGGGACCTCCCTGGCATCGCAGGCGATGAGCCTGATGACGCTGTTTCAGTTCTTCGCCATCCCGTTCTTCACCTGGCTGTGCATTCGCGTTGGCAACGGCAATGCCTATAAGCTGGCCATTGCGCTGATCCTCTGCGCTTTGCTGTGGTTCAGCCAGCTTAGCGCCGGCTTTAGCCATCTCTCCTGGCTGCTGCTCGGCGGTGCGGTGGTAATGGGCGTCGCCCGCGGGGGAACCTATCTCATTCCGTGGAACGTCTATAACTTTCTGCCGGATGTCGATGAGGCCTATACCGGCGTGCGCCGCGAGGGAATTTACGCCGGCGTGATGATGCTGACGCGCAAGTTCTCCCAGGCGCTGGCGCTGTTTATCGTCGGACTGGCGCTGGAGGCGTTTGGCTTCACCAAGGGCGCTGAAGCGCAGAACGCCGCCGCCCTTAACGGCATCTGGTGGGTTTTCCTGGTGGGCCCCGGCCTGCTGGCGATCCTGGCCATGTATGGCGCATTTCGTTTCCGCTTAAGCCAGCCGCGCCATCAAATTCTGATTAACGAGCTGGAGCGCCTGCGCGCTGGCGGCCATCCGCAGGATGCCAGCCCGCAGACGCGAGAAACTATTGAACTACTAACCGGTCATCCGCACCGCAATGCCCGCTGGCAACACGCCGTCTTACCGCAAGGGAGTGATTATGTCGCAGAAAAGCAACCGTCCTGAACTCCTTCAGCGTATTGAAGCGCTGATCGATAACCTAACCGCCATTAACGATAAGAGCGGCCAGTATCTGCAGCGGCTGGCCGATGGCCGGGTCATTGATACGAAAGGCTGGGAGGGCTGGGAATGGACGCACGGCATCGGTCTGTTCGGACTGTTTCGCTATCAGCAGTTGACCGGTTCCCCCCGCGCCCGTCAGCTGATTGACGACTGGTTCAGCGCCCGCTTCGCCGAGGGAACGCCGGAGAAAAACATCAATACGGCTTGTCCGTTCTTAACGCTGGCGCTGCGCTACCAGCAGGCGCCGCGCAGCGACTGGCGCGCCTACCTCGACTGCTGGGGCGAAGCCATCTATCGCCAGATGCCACGCACCGATGAAGGCTGTCTGCAGCATGTCACCTATGAGAGCGCGCATCAGCAACAAATCTGGGACGATACGCTGATGATGGCGGTATTGCCTCTGGCCATACTGGGCAAAATGTTTGATAAACCGCGCTGGGTGGAAGAGGCCATCTACCAGTTTTTACAGCATCTGCACTATCTCAGCGACCGCCAGAGCGGCCTGTGGTATCACGGCTGGCATTTCGCCGGCCGACACCACTTCGCCGGCGCTCTGTGGGCCCGAGGCAACAGCTGGATAACCCTGGCGATCCCGGAGCTGCTGGAGATGCTCGATCTCGACGAGCATGATGCTGTTTACCGGCAATTGCAAAATACCCTGCAGATACAGGTCGCCGCGCTTGCCCGCTGCCAGAGTGACAACGGTTTGTGGCCAACGCTGCTCAACGACCCCGACAGCTATCTGGAAGCCTCGGCGACCGCCGGGTTTGCCGCCGGCATCTTCAAAGCGATACGCCTCGGCTATCTGGAAGCGGATTATCTGCCGGTGGCCGAGCGCGCGTGCGAGGGAATTATCGACCATATTTCACCACAGGGTGAACTGTTGCAGGTGTCGTTCGGCACCGCGATGGGCCACGACCTTGATCACTATCGTCACATCCCGCTCACCGCCATGCCCTATGGCCAGGCGATGGCGATGCTGTGCCTGGTGGAAGCCCTGCATCGCACGCTGTAAAAGCGTTACCTGAGCGCCGTCAGTTCGGTGCTCAGGCTATCCGCCAGGCTACGCACCCGTCCGGGATCGAACATGACGTAGAACGCCGGCGAGGCGTCGCTCATCTGCTGGCAGAGCGTTTCCATCTCAGACGCGCAACGGTACAGCGCCTGCACATTGATATGGCAGATCTCCCGCATGCTCCAGCTGTTCTCCACCTCGCGGGCGAAATGCAGCGTAAAAAAGGCCTTTTGCGCATGGGTAAACAGCTGGCAATAGAGCGCCAGCCCCTGCCACTCTTCACGCCACTGCCGCTCCAGCGCGGCAGGAAACTCCGCCGTGTGGGCAAACGCCAACGCCTCTTCCCCCAGGCGCTGCGCGCCGCTGGCCACCTCATCCTTTTCCTGCGCGATTTGCGTCAGATTGCTCATCGACTTCTGCGGGTCGTCGCGGGTGAAATGAATATCCTGCGCCGACCCCGGCAGCCAGTGGCTACGCGCCAGCTGACCGTACAGGCTCCACACCGCCTGCCCGTAGCTTTCCGGCAGCTGGCTGTGGCGATGGAAGACGTGGTCGCGCACGTAGATCGCCTGGTAGAGCGTTTGCGCTCCCTGCTCGAGAAGCTGCCGGAACTGCTGCGCCACGTCGTCAGGCGGACACCAGCCGTAGCGCTGCGCCAGCCACTGGTCGAGCAACTGCTGCTGGTTTTTCGCCATCCCGTCCCCCAGCAGCTGGCTGCAGGCGAACAGGTTGCATTCGCTTAAGGTATCGGGGATCCAGTGGTTATCAATACTTTCCCAGCTGGCTTTACAGATAGCGCCGGTGATACGCGGATTCCGGCTTTGGCACCACAGCAGCCGCCCCTGCAGTTCATCGATACGCAGAAACGGCATAACTCCCCAACCAACTTCCTCCCCGGCCAGATCGATATCAACCCACACATCCCGCGTCTGCACCGCCAGCAGCGCCGGGTTATTGGGAAAGGCTGGCCAGAAGCGTTCCGGGGTCAGTTTAATCGATACCGATACCGTCGGCGGCAGCGGTTCAATAGCGTCCAGCACGGTACTGAGATCGTCGTTGCTTGCCGGGAAGACGCGTATTACCAGATGTTTGTTTTGCGCCGCGACGGCCTGGCTCAAGGCGCCAAAACAGCGGCGATACAGCACGAAGCTCTGCGCCGGCTGGCGCCCTTCCCCCGCCTCGCGACGCTGCCTATCCCACTGCGGGCGGGAGATCGGCAACAAGCCGTCAGTGCTGGAAAGGGCGATAATCAAGCCGCTGAGCGCCGGTACGCCCTCGCAGACGGCGCGGACTTTGTCGGTCAACCAACGGCTCCAGAAATCCACATCAAAACGCACACCGCCCGGGTTATCCAGCAGTTCCGGATGCGCTAACAACAGCTCCGTCGGGAAACTGAGCTCTTTCGCCTGCAGATAAAAGCGCAGCCCCAGTTCCCGACAGCGCAGCGCCAGGCGGTTGAGATAGATACAGCGCGCTCGCTGCTGGCTCGACAACCGGTCGTTATAGTCAAACGGCGTGTAGCCCTGCGGCGATACCAGCTTGCCGAACAGCTCCGCCTGGCCGATCACCACGGTATTAAAACCATGTTTTATGGCATATTCCATTAAGCGACAAGCTGACGGCCAGTGCCAGATATCCTGATTATTGAGCTCCAGCGCCCGCGTTTCCCACATCGTTTCGCCCCCCATTTACTCATGATTGAACATAACGTAAGCAAACAAACGCGTCCGCTTTTTCCCGACATCAGGTTGAAAGAAAACTGTCATATTGCTTTGACATAGTTGGACATTCAATGGCAATGCTCGCCATAATGAAACAAGCGACATCAATGATCCGGAGTGTGAGTTGTAATGGGCCAGGAAAAGCTATACATCGAAAAAGAACTCAGCTGGTTATCTTTTAACGAACGCGTGCTGCAGGAAGCGGCGGACAAAAGTAACCCGCTGATTGAGCGCATGCGCTTCTTAGGGATCTACTCCAACAACCTTGATGAGTTTTACAAAGTGCGCTTCGCTGAGCTTAAGCGCCGGATTATTATCAGTGAAGAACAAGGCAGTACCGCCCATTCTCGCCACCTGTTAGGCAAAATCCAGGCCCGCGTTCTGAAGGCCGATCAGGAATTCGATAGTCTGTATAACGAACTGCTGCTGGAGATGGCGCGCAACCAGATCTTCCTGATCAACGAGCGCCAGCTGTCCGTCAATCAGCAGGCCTGGCTGCGCAACTACTTTAAACAGTATTTGCGGCAGCATATCTCGCCGATCCTGATTAACCGCGAAACGGACCTCGTGCAGTTCCTGAAAGATGATTACACCTATCTGGCGGTGGAGATTATCCGCGGGGAGAACATCAACTATGCCCTGCTGGAAATTCCGTCGGATAAGGTCCCGCGCTTCGTAAACCTGCCGCCGGAAGCGCCTCGCCGCCGTAAACCAATGATCCTGCTGGATAACATTCTGCGCTATTGCCTGGACGACATCTTTAAAGGCTTCTTTGATTACGATGCGCTGAACGCCTACTCGATGAAAATGACCCGTGACGCCGAGTACGATCTGGTGCATGAGATGGAGTCGAGCCTGATGGAGCTGATGTCCTCCAGCCTGAAACAGCGCCTGACCGCCGAGCCGGTTCGCTTCGTCTACCAGCGCGATATGCCGGACGCGATGGTCGAAATGCTGCGCGATAAGCTCTCCATCTCCAACTATGACTCAATGCTGCCGGGCGGCCGCTATCACAACTTCAAAGACTTTATCGGCTTCCCGAACGTGGGTAAGGCCAATCTGGTCAATAAACCTATGCCGCGCCTGCGTCATCTGTGGTTTGATAAATTCCGCAACGGCTTCGACGCCATTCGCGAACGCGATGTGCTGCTCTACTACCCCTATCATACTTTTGAGCATGTGCTGGAGCTGCTGCGTCAGGCCTCGTTCGACCCCAGCGTACTGGCGATCAAAATCAACATCTACCGCGTGGCCAAGGATTCGCGCATCATCGACGCGATGATCCACGCCGCCCACAACGGTAAAAAAGTCACCGTAGTGGTGGAGCTGCAGGCGCGTTTTGACGAAGAGGCCAACATTCACTGGGCGAAACGCCTGACGGAAGCGGGCGTCCACGTTATCTTCTCCGCGCCGGGCCTGAAAATCCACGCCAAGCTGTTCCTGATCTCGCGTAAAGAAGGCGATGAGGTCGTGCGCTACGCCCACATCGGCACCGGTAACTTCAACGAGAAGACCGCGCGGATCTATACCGACTATTCGCTGTTAACCGCCGATGCGCGCATTACCAATGAAGTTCGCCGGGTGTTTAACTTTATTGAAAACCCCTACCGCCCGGTCAGCTTCGATTACCTGCTGGTGTCGCCGCAGAACTCGCGTCGTCTGCTGTATGAGATGATCGACCGCGAGATCGCCAATGCGCAGAACGGGCAACCGTCCGGTATTACCCTGAAGCTGAACAACCTGGTGGATAAAGGACTGGTAGACAGACTGTATGCCGCCTCCAGCTCCGGCGTGCCGGTCAACCTGTTAATCCGCGGCATGTGCTCGCTGATCCCCGGTCTGGAAGGCATCAGCGAAAATATTCGCGTCATCAGCATTGTGGACCGCTTCCTCGAGCATGACCGGGTCTATTGTTTTGAAAACGGTGGCGATAAGCAGGTCTGGCTCTCCTCTGCCGACTGGATGACGCGTAATATCGATTATCGCATCGAAGTTGCCGCCCCGCTGCTCGACCCGCGCCTGAAACAGCGGGTGCTGGATATTTTTGATATCTTGTTCAACGATACGGTAAAAGCGCGCTATCTTGATAAAGAACTGAGTAATCGCTATGTGCCGCGCGGCAATCGCCGTAAAGTGCGCGCTCAGATGGCGATTTACGATTATCTCAAATCACTCGAACAACCCGACTAACCTATGCCAATAAACGAAAAAACCCCTCGGCCGCAGGAGTTCGCTGCGGTTGACCTTGGTTCGAACAGTTTTCATATGGTGATCGCCCGTGTCGTCGACGGCGCCATGCAGATCATCGGACGCCTGAAACAGCGCGTACATCTGGCCGATGGCCTCGATGAAAACTCGGTGTTGAGCGAAGAAGCCATGACCCGCGGGCTGAACTGCCTGTCGCTGTTTGCCGAACGCCTGCAGGGGTTCTCCCCTTCCAGCGTCTGCATCGTCGGGACGCATACGCTGCGCCAGGCGACCAATGCGGCAGAGTTTCTTAAACGCGCGGAAAAAGTGATCCCCTACCCGATCGAGATCATCTCCGGTAATGAAGAAGCGCGCCTGATTTTTATGGGCGTGGAGCACACGCAGCCGGAGCGCGGCCGTAAGCTGGTGATTGATATCGGCGGCGGTTCGACCGAGCTGGTCATCGGTGAAGATTTTGAGCCCCGGCTGGTGGAAAGCCGTCGCATGGGCTGCGTGAGTTTCTCCCAGGCCTACTTCCCCGGCGGGACCATCAATAAAGAAAATTTCCAGCGCGCTCGCCTGGCGGCGGTGCAAAAACTGGAAACCCTGGCCTGGCAGTTCCGTATTCAGGGCTGGACCGTGGCGCTGGGCGCCTCCGGTACCATTAAGGCCGCCCAGGAAGTGCTGGTGGCTATGGGCGAGAAGGACGGGTTTATTACGCCGGAGCGCCTCGAAATGCTGGTCAGTGAACTGCTGAAGCATAAAAACTTCGACGCGCTCAGCCTGCCCGGCCTCTCGGAAGATCGTAAAGCGGTCTTTGCCCCGGGGCTGGCCATTCTGTGCGGCGTATTTGACGCGCTAGCCATTAAAGAGCTTCGTCTGTCTGATGGCGCGCTGCGTGAAGGCGTGCTGTACGAAATGGAAGGCCGCTTCCGCCACCAGGATATTCGTAGCCGTACGGCGCAGAGTCTGGCGAATCAGTACAACATCGATCGCGAACAGGCGCGCCGGGTGCTGGAAACCACCACCCTTATGCTGGAGCAGTGGCAGGAGCAGAATCCCAAGCTGGCCAATCCGCACCTGGCGGCGCTGTTGAAGTGGGCGGTGATGCTCCATGAGGTGGGCCTGAATATTAACCACAGCGGCATGCACCGCCACTCGGCCTATATTCTGCAGAACAGCGACCTGCCGGGCTTCAACCAGGAGCAGCAGATGCTGATGGCCACCCTGGTGCGCTATCATCGCAAAGCGATAAAACTCGACGATCTGCCGCGCTTTACGCTGTTCAGGAAAAAGCAGTTTCTGCCGCTGATCCAGCTGCTGCGCCTCGGCGTGCTGCTGAACAACCAGCGTCAGGCCACCACCACGCCGCCGACGCTACGACTGCAGACGGAAGCTCACCACTGGACGCTGACCTTCCCGCACAACTGGTTTAGCCAGAATGCGCTGGTGCTGCTGGATCTGGAAAAAGAGCAGCAGTACTGGGAAGGTGTGCCGGAGTGGCTGCTGAAAATTGCGGAAGAAGAGCCAGACGCCTGATCGCCTCTATGGATATCATGCGAGCCGGGCCATCGCGCCCGGCTTTTTTACGGCTTCAGGCGCTCATCCCCTCCGCCAGCTGCGTCAGAGGCACCGGGACGCCAATATCATAGCCCTGCATATAATCGATCCCCAGCGCGATGACCGCCTGGCGTATCTCCGGCGATTCAACATATTCGGCCACCACCTGCATGTTCTTCATCCGCGCCAGACGACAGATTGAATCCACCACCTGGTAATCAAGACTGCTGGCGAGCAGATTGCGAATAAAGCTGCCGTCTATTTTAAGAATATCGACGTTCATCGTTTTTAACCGCGCATAGCTGGCGTAGCCGGTACCAAAATCATCGATAGCTACCCGGCAGCCCAGTGCCCGCAGGTGCTCTAATGTCTGGCAAACTAGCTCGGGGTTGCTGAGCGCATAGTTTTCGGTCAGCTCGAAAATAATCTGCCATGGCTCAATGTTGTAGGCCTGCAGCAGGTTTTCGACCTCCTCGGGAAACTGACTGCGGCTCAACGAGACCGGAGAGAGGTTGATCGCCAGCCGCAGACCGGGCAGCGCCCGCCGGTTGGCATCCATAAAGGCCAGGGTATGCTCAATGACCCACTGATCCACGCGCGTGGACAGCCCAAACTCGTGCGCCACCGGCAGGAACTCGTTGGGCCCCGTCAGTTCGCCCGACTCGCCTTTCATCCTCAACAACACTTCATGGTAATTGTCGCCGCGAATGCCCTGGATAGGCTGCGCCATCAGGACAAAATAGTCTTGCTCCAGCGCCTTGAGGATGCGGTTCATCATCGCCACTTTGTCTTTCAGATCCTGCTGGACATGCCCGGCGCCGCGGCGCTGCAAATTCTCCGGATGGCCGCTGGCCAGCGACATGTCGGCAATCGTGTTCAGCTCGCCAAGCAGCAAATACAGATGCTTCACCGGCGAGCGGACGTTGCAATAGCTCATGCCGATCCGCGGCTGCAGGGGGACCCCGTCCCAGTGAAAACGGAACTGTCGCAAGGAGCGCTCAATTAAGTGAATGCGCGCCTGGTGCCCTTCGCTGTTGAGACGAAACACTAAATCGTGACCGGCAAGATGATATACCGCTTCGTTCGGCTCCAGCAGCGCACGCAGGTGATTCGCCAGCATTTGCTTATACTGAATACGCAACAGCACCCCGTAGTGGCGGCCCAGCAGTTCAAGCTCAGGAATACGCAAAAAACAGAGCGTCGACCAGCTCGCGCCGTTCAGCGCCCGGCTCAGCGCCCGCAGATTCGGCATATGTACTACCGGGTCGAGGAAGGCCATCTGTCGGATCCGGGCGTAGATCAGCCGCTGCTGTGTTGCCAGCATCGCCGTATAGGCGACAATAAACGAGAACACCAGGTAGCTTGACGAGGTGATCGCCAGCTGAGTGTTATAACTTGGATAAATAGGTAAATAACGGTAATGAAAATGGATCACGGCGATCAGTACCGGCGTCCATATCAGCGAGATAAAGCGATAGCCAAAACGCATCGCCCCCCACAGCATCACCGGCATCAATAAGGATAATGTATAATTTGTACTAAATATGGTGCTGGTATCATTAAGCGGCATCAATAATAGCCCCAGCAATAGGGTTAATATCGCCGCCCAACTGATGATTTCAATTTTCTTTATTTTTGGATCAATTTGTAAGCGAACCTGAGAAATATACCCGCGCAAATAAAAAGGGTTACGAATTACCCGCAGCAGTAAATAACATAACGGTACGCCGGTCAGGCACCCCACCATCAGCGCCTGAAAGGTGATTAACGACCGTAAACTAAACGGCGAGACGCCGGTCATATCCGTTGTGCGCGGATGTAGCCCCAGATACTCGGCGATCTGCGACAAAATCAGAAAAATGACCGAAGGGAGCAGCATTTGCCAGAACAGACGATGCGGCATCAGCCTGACGTTACCGTGCGATACCTGCTGCCGTTGGGGAACAAAGATGCGATATCCGCCCCAGCAGAGCACGCAGGGGATCAGAAAATGGAACAGTACGCCAACGGCCTGCTCCGGCGTCATGCCCCGGGCCAGCGTTAGCAGCAGACCAACGATAATACCGGGGATCGCCGCCCAGCCGAAAAACATCATCAGGCTGAGCACCAGCGCCAGGGGAAGATAATAAAGATAAACCATGTGCCCATTCAGCATGGTATATGTATTCATCCCTCTGGCAAGGGGTAATAATAACACAGGCAGGAGAAGCGGTAAGGCCCACCATTTGTCGCGATATTGTTGATAGTATTTTAATAAATTCATAGGTGCTCTACAGAGAGCCTCTGCTCCTGCGAGGCATATTCAGGCAGGCATCCAACCACCCCATGCTGACCGCATAAGTAATAACGATACGGTAACGTCCGCTGATTTTAGTGGTGAAGAGAATGAGGCTGTTGATGTAAATCAACAAATGCTGACACCAACATTAATAAAACTTATTTTTTCAGCTTTTCGTGGCTAATAAAGAGAGCATGTAAATACGAGGATTATCTTATATAACATTAATTAATGTTTTCACTGCCGCACTTTTACATCTGCATCAATTGACCCCACCTCGTTCCTGTGCCTTAATACCCCCATCGCCCATCTTCGGGTATACTTCAAGGAACCTTTTGTGAGTCAGGCACCCAGTATGCGTAAACGACATCGATTTAACCGTCGCATGACCCGTATCGTACTGCTTATCAGCTTTCTCTTCTTCTTTGGACGCTTTGTCTACTCCTCCATCGGCGCCTGGTATCATCACCAGGATAAAAAAGCGTCGCAGGAGTCAACGCTCACCGTCGAGCCCTCCGCCCGCGAGTAACCCGTTGATCCTGATGCCGGATACGCCACTATCCGCAGGTAGAGACGCCCGTTTCCGAGGCACTATCCCTGACGAGGCATGTTTTGCCGCTGACGATTTATAAGCGCACGGCCTGCAGCAGACGCAGCATTTCCGCCATTCCTTTGGTAATCACTTTATCCTGACGCATGACAACCGCCAGCTGACGGTACAGCGACGGGGCCAGAGAATGTACCGTTAAGCCATAGCGATCCTCCGCCTGCTCTACCGCCATGCGGGGCACAATACTGTAGCCCAGCCCGGCCCGCACCATGCGTTTGATCGCCTCGATGCTCCCCAGCTGCATCACCGGCGTGACCGCCAGGCCCGCCGAACGGAACCAGCGGTCAATCAGATCCCGCGTGCCGCTGCCCGCCTCGAAGGCAATGAGCGGCAGCGCCTGCAGCTCCTCAGGGGTACACACCGCCGGGATCCCCGCCTCGTGGCTGGGATGGATGACCACGAACTCCTCGTCCACCACGGCGGTCACCGCCAGACTGCGTCCCTGAACGGGCAGCGTGACCAGCCCAAGATCGAGCCGGTTTTCCTCCACCGCCCGGACGACATCCAGCGTGTTGCCGGTGGTCACCCCCACCGTCAGCAGTGGGTGCTGCTGACGAAGATGCTGCAGCAGCGGCGGAAGAAGATGAATGCAGGCCGTCGCGCCGGTCCCCAGAGTCAGTGAGCCATTAACTTCCTGACTAAATGCACTGACCGACTGCACCGCGCTATTCACCGCCCGATCGATCTGCTCGCTGTGGGCCAGCAGCGCCATTCCCGCCGCCGTCGCCTTGATCCCGCGCCCGGTGCGCTCCAGCAGTCGGGTCTGTAAAAATTGCTCCAGCTGACGCACCTGCAGGCTGACGGCAGGCTGGGAGATCCCCAGCGCGTCGGCGGCGGCTGAGAAGCTGCCGCGCTGTACGACCAGCCGGAAGGTCGCCAGGTTTCCCAGGTTCAGTGTTGTCATGCAAAGTTTCTCTTATACCGCGCATAAGGTGGCCGCTCTGCCAGAACAATAGCCTGCCGGGTATGCTCAGGACAACTCTCTTAACGGAATGAAAAACCATGGGAACACCGGCTATTCCCCGACGCCTAGCCTTCACCGCGGGCGCTCAGCAACTGATCAACTGGGGTATCTCTTTTTATATGCCCGGCACCTTTGCCGGAGCTATCACCGCCGACAAGGGATGGAGCTCGCCGCAGATCTATCTTGGCCTGACGCTTGCGATGCTGATCATGGCGGCGGTCTCCCCGCTGGTCGCTAGGCTGCTGGCTCGCTTTGGCGGACGACTGGTGGTCACCAGCGGAACCTTACTGATAGCCGCCAGTTGCGCGATGATGGCCTGGAGCCCTTCGCTGGTCGGCTGGTACGGCGCCTGGCTGCTGACCGGCGTCGGCATGCGGCTGTCGTTGTATGATGCCCTGTTCGCCGCGGTAGTGAACCTTTACGGCCAGCAGGCGCGGAAAACCATCTCTCAAATCACCCTCGCCGGCGGTCTGGCCTCTGCCCTCTTCTGGCCGCTGGGGGAGGCTTTACTCACCGTGATGTCCTGGCAGGATGCCCTGCGGGTCTATGCGCTGTTTGGCCTGCTGAGCGCATGGCTGAGTTATCAGCTGCCTCGTCAGCGGCTCGGCTCATCGACGAAAGCGAAAGCCCCAACAGCGGATGGCGATCGGCGTAACGGCATACGTTATGCGCTCTTTATTGCGCTGATCACCTTCATCTCCACCGGCACCTCCACCCATCTGCCGGAGTTTATCAGCCACTTTGGCCTGCCGGTTGCCATCGGAATGCTGTGGGGATTTGGCCAGACCGGCGCCCGGCTGGGGGAAGTGCTGGCCGGTCGACGCATCACCCCGCTCGCGCTGACGCGTTTTACCGCGCTCGCCATGCCGCTCTGTTTTCTCCTTGGTGTCAGCAGCACGGCGTATGCCGGGTGCGCAGCCGGGTTTGTGCTCGGCTATGGCGCGATAAATGGGCTGGTGACGATTGTGAAAGCGACGCTGCCGCTGGCGCTGTTTAGCGCAGAAAGCTACGCCAGCCGCACGGGTCTCCTGCTGATCCCCGGGCAACTGATGGCGGCGGCCGCCCCCTTTACCTATGCATGGCTGAACCATCGGCTGGGTATCGTGGGTGGAATGTGGATTTCCACCGGGTTAACGCTGATCGTTGCCGGACTGGCGCTGGCGATGGCGCGCTCGGTGGGTAAAACAGAGCCGGGCAAGCGTCCAGCCCTCTGCCCGGGGGCAAAACATAGGCCGGCTGAACATCTGCCGGAACCATAAACGGGTACATTCACCGGGGACACAGGAAACCACCCAGTGATGGATAGCGGTGAGGGATGACGGGATTGAGGCTGGGCATAAATTAAAAAACCCTCTGTAACAACAGAGGGTTTCGTTTTATTCAACTAACGCCGGGGATTATTCCCACTCAATCGTTGCTGGCGGCTTACCGCTGATGTCATACACCACGCGGGAGATACCGTTCACTTCATTGATAATGCGGTTAGAGACGCGGCCGAGGAAATCATACGGCAGGTGCGCCCAGTGCGCGGTCATGAAGTCGATGGTTTCCACCGCACGCAGGGAAACCACCCAGTCGTATTTACGGCCATCGCCCATCACGCCGACGGAGCGAACCGGCAGGAATACAGTGAACGCCTGGCTCACTTTGTTGTACAGGTCAGCTTTGTGCAGCTCTTCGATGAAGATAGCGTCCGCGCGACGCAGCAGGTCGCAGTACTCTTTCTTCACTTCGCCCAGCACGCGCACGCCGAGGCCCGGGCCCGGGAACGGATGACGGTAGAGCATATCGTACGGCAGACCCAGCTCCAGACCGATCTTGCGCACTTCGTCTTTGAACAGCTCACGCAGCGGCTCAACCAGCCCCATCTTCATCTCTTTCGGCAGGCCGCCCACGTTGTGGTGAGATTTGATGACGTGCGCTTTACCGGTGGCGGAAGCGGCAGATTCGATAACGTCAGGATAGATGGTGCCCTGCGCCAGCCATTTGACGTCGTCCAGCTTCAGCGCTTCTTCGTCGAACACTTCCACGAAGACGCGACCGATGATCTTACGTTTCGCTTCCGGATCGCTTTCACCTGCCAGCGCGTCGAGGAAGCGCTGCTCGCCTTCCACGTGAACGATGTTCAGGCCAAAGTGGTCGCCAAACATCTCCATCACCTGCTGGGCTTCGTTCAGACGCAGGAGACCGTTATCCACGAATACGCAGGTCAGGTTTTTGCCGATGGCGCGGTGCAGCAGCATCGCGGTCACCGAAGAGTCCACGCCGCCGGAGAGGCCGAGGATTACTTTGTCATCGCCAACCTGCTGGCGAATACGCTCAACGGCGTCGTCGATGATTTTCGCCGGGGTCCACAGCGCTTCGCACTGGCAGATGTCGCGCACGAAGCGCTCCAGCATACGCATACCCTGACGGGTGTGGGTCACTTCCGGGTGGAACTGCACGCCGTAGAAGCGTTTTTCTTCGTTGGCCATAATGGCGAACGGGCAGTTGTCGGTGCTGGCGACGGTGACGAAGTCAGACGGGATGGCGGTGACTTTGTCGCCGTGGCTCATCCACACGTCCAGCAATGGTTTGCCGTCCGCGGTCAGGGAGTCTTCGATACCGCGCACCAGCGCGCTGTCGTTAACCACTTCAACCTGCGCGTAGCCAAACTCACGCTCGTTAGAGCCTTCTACATGGCCGCCCAACTGCATCGCCATGGTCTGCATACCGTAGCAGACGCCAAATACCGGCACGCCGGCTTCGAACACATACTGCGGCGCGCGCGGGCTGTTCTCTTCGGTGGTGCTTTCCGGGCCGCCGGAAAGAATGATGCCGCTTGGATTAAATTCGCGGATCTGTGCTTCCGTGACATCCCATGCCCACAGCTCACAGTAGACGCCCAGTTCACGCACGCGACGCGCCACCAGCTGAGTATACTGTGACCCGAAGTCGAGAATGAGAATGCGATGTTTATGAATGTTTTCCGTCATTGACGCTAATTCCGAGGCAAGTGAAACAGAGTAAATAAATCGCCCGACGCAAGGTCGGGCGAAGAAATCAGGAGCCCAGGCGGTAGTTCGGGGACTCTTTGGTGATGGTCACGTCGTGAACGTGGCTTTCCTGGATGCCCGCACCGCTGATGCGTACGAATTCAGCTTTGGTACGCAGCAGGTCAATGGTACCACAGCCGGTCAGCCCCATACAGGAGCGCAGGCCGCCCATCTGCTGGTGAATGATCTCTTTCAGGCGGCCTTTATAGGCCACGCGGCCTTCGATACCTTCCGGCACCAGTTTGTCAGCGGCGTTATCGCTCTGGAAGTAGCGGTCAGAGGAGCCTTTCGACATCGCGCCGAGGGAACCCATCCCGCGATAGGATTTGTAAGAGCGCCCCTGATAGAGTTCGATTTCGCCCGGGGATTCTTCGGTACCGGCCAGCATGGAGCCGACCATCACTGCCGCCGCACCGGCCGCGATCGCTTTGGCGATGTCGCCGGAGAAACGGATACCGCCGTCGGCGATAACCGGAATTCCGGTGCCTTCCAGCGCTTCCACCGCGTCGGAAACGGCGGTGATCTGCGGCACGCCTACGCCGGTCACGATACGGGTAGTACAGATGGAGCCCGGGCCGATGCCTACTTTCACCGCACTGCAGCCGGCTTCCGCCAGCGCGCGCGCGCCTGCGCCAGTGGCGACGTTGCCGCCGATGATCTGCAGGTCTGGGTATTTCGCACGTGTTTCACGAATACGTTGCAGAACGCCTTCGGAGTGGCCGTGAGAGGAGTCAATCAGCAGGACGTCAACGCCCGCTGCCACCAGCGCGTCAACGCGCTCTTCGTTGCCCGCGCCGGCGCCAACCGCAGCGCCTACGCGCAGACGGCCCTGCTCATCTTTACAGGCGTTCGGTTTACGTTCCGCTTTCTGGAAGTCTTTTACGGTGATCATCCCGCGCAGGTGGAAGCTCTCATCCACAACCAGCGCTTTCTCAACGCGTTTTTCGTGCATCTTAGCGAAGACCACTTCACGGCTTTCGCCTTCACGCACGGTGACCAGACGCTCTTTCGGGGTCATATAGACGCTGACCGGCTGGTTCAGATCGGTAACGAAACGCACGTCGCGGCCGGTGATGATGCCGACCAGCTCGTTCTCTTCGGTAACCACCGGGTAGCCGGCGAAGCCGTTACGCTCGGTCAGCTCTTTCACTTCACGCAGGGTGGTGGTCGGCAGAACGGTCTGCGGGTCGGTGACCACGCCGGACTCATGTTTCTTCACGCGGCGAACTTCTTCCGCCTGGCGCTCGATGGACATGTTTTTGTGAATAAAGCCGATGCCGCCTTCCTGTGCCAGGGCAATAGCCAGACGCGCTTCCGTTACGGTATCCATGGCTGCGGAGAGCATAGGAATATTCAGACGAATGGTTTTCGTCAGCTGAGTGCTGAGATCGGCTGTATTCGGCAGAACGGTAGAATGAGCGGGAACGAGGAGGACGTCGTCAAACGTCAGGGCTTCTTTAGCGATACGTAGCATGGGCAATATCTCGACCAGGGTGGATAAATATTGCCGTGGCATTATACAGAGCGTAACCGATTGCATCTACCCTTTTTTGCAAATAATACTTGCCATCCCCTCTGAGCGCGTTACTATCGACTGAATAACCTGCTGATTTAAAGTTTGATCTTGCTCACATGTTACCCTCTCAATCCCCCGCAATTTTTACCGTAAGCCGCCTCAATCAGACGGTGCGTCTGCTGCTTGAGCGCGAAATGGGCCAGGTTTGGATCAGCGGCGAGATCTCTAACTTCAGCCAGCCTTCTTCCGGCCACTGGTACTTCACCTTAAAAGACGATAACGCCCAGGTGCGCTGCGCGATGTTCCGCAACAGCAACCGCCGGGTCACGTTCCGCCCGCAGCACGGGCAGCAGGTGCTGGTTCGCGCCAACATCACCCTGTATGAGCCGCGCGGCGACTACCAGATTATCGTTGAAAGCATGCAGCCCGCCGGCGAAGGGTTGCTGCAGCAGAAGTATGAGCAGCTGAAAACGCAGTTAACGGCGGAAGGGCTGTTCGATCAAAAACATAAGCAGGCGCTCCCCTCCCCCGCCCGCTGCGTCGGGGTCATCACCTCGAAAACCGGTGCCGCGTTGCACGATATTCTTCATGTCCTCAGGCGCCGCGACCCCGGGCTGCCGGTGATCGTCTACCCGACCGCGGTTCAGGGTGACGATGCTCCCGGGCAGATTGTGCGCGCCATCGCGCTGGCGAACGCGCGCCGGGAGTGTGACGTGCTGATTGTCGGACGCGGCGGCGGTTCGCTGGAGGATCTGTGGAGTTTTAACGATGAGCGGGTGGCGCGAGCTATCTTCGCCAGCCAGATCCCTATCGTCAGCGCCGTTGGCCATGAAACCGACGTCACTATCGCTGATTTTGTTGCCGACCTGCGCGCGCCGACCCCTTCTGCCGCCGCAGAGATCGTCAGCCGCAATCAGCAGGAGCTGCTGCGCCAGCTGCAGGCCGGGCAGCAGCGGCTGGAGATGGCGATGGACTATTTCCTCGCCAGTCGCCAGCGCCGTTTTACCCAGTTGTTCCATCGTCTGCAGCAGCAGCACCCGCAGCTGCGGCTGGCCCGCCAGCAGACCGCTCTGGAACGCCTGCGCCAGCGGATGCGCATCGCCGTGGAATCGCAGTTGAAACGCGCCGATCAGCGGCAAAAGCGTACTGTTCAGCGCCTGAATCACTACAACCCGCAGCCGCGCATCCACCGGGCGCAATCGCGCCTCCAGCAGCTGGAATACCGGCTGGCGGAAACGATGCGTGGCCGCCTCAGCGAGCGGCGGGAACGGTTTGGTCACGCGGTGACCCATCTGGAGGCGGTGAGTCCCTTAGCCACCCTCGCGCGCGGCTATAGCGTCACTTCGGTGAGCGACGGCACGGTACTAAAGCAGACAAAACAGGTCAAAACCGGCGATCTGCTCACCACCCGCCTGAAAGACGGCTGGGTCGAAAGCGAAGTGAGGCAGATTGCGCCGGTGAAAAAAACGCGGGCCAGAAAGCCATCGCCGCCTAAACCAGCGGAATAAATTCCACCCGTTTTTTCGAGATCAGGCCGTGCCCGTGCTGGCAAAAGTAATCCACCGCGCCGCACGCTTTCAGCACCTCCAGCGGCTGGTGGCATTCCGGGCAGCGCGCTTCAAGGGCAAATACCCTTTCGCACTGAGCGCAATGCGCGCTGCTGCCTTTGACATCTAACGGCGCGTGGCACAGAGGGCAATCAAGTTCCATAACCATTCCTTTCAACGTTTATCTGCATCTATTTTACCATGTTCCGGGTTTAATGAGGGCCGCGTAATTGCTGCTGCAACCTGAGCAGCCACTCCACTTCCTCAAGCCGACGCCACGTCAGCCCGGCCACGCTTTCGGGCGCCCGGGTAAACACATTCTCCGCGCCAAGGATCTGCTCATCGAGACAGTGCGCATAGATCGCTCCGGGCCGGGTCCAGCGCTGGATCCGCTCACCGTCCTGTAGCGTCGCCACCTCGCCATCAGGGGCGCGATCGAGGGCGAGCATTCGCCCATCCCGCAGCCCTATCCGCATTCCCTTTTGCCCGCCCGCGGGGCCAGCATATTTGTTAAGCCAGATATTCAGCGGGATATCGCCCAGGCGTCCCTGCAGATGCGCCTCTCCCTCGGCGGTGACCATATCCCCATGAGCAATGTCCCGGCCGAGACGGTCTTTCACCGCCCGGACGGCGAGGTCCAGCGTCACATCGCCACCGCAGCCGAGCAGGGTTTCACGCAGCATCGCCAGGACATGGGTACCGATATCGAGGATCACGCCGTCGGGATGACGCAGCTGCCGGGTATCCAGCTCGCCGGTGGCAAAGTTGAGCGCGACCGGTTCTCCGGCAGCGTTAAAGCCGCTTGGCTCCAGCAAATAGCCTTCGATCCAGACGATATCCTGCGCTGAAAGGTGCGGCGGCGGCAGGCCGCTGGCCTCCTCTTCCGCCTGCCACGGCGGAGCAAGAGCGTTCAGCGCTAACCCACGCGCCATCCAGTGGTCGAGGGCCAGCACGCGACCGGCCTCCCTGGCCGGCGCCAGCAGCGCCCGCAGCCGGGCGGCCTGCTCAAGGTTGGCCACAATCGGTTTCTCCACCACGATGCGGGGAATGGCGCTGGCTAACGCCCTCTCCAGCACGGGCAGGTGCTGGAGAGATGAGGTGGTAATGAAGAGCGTATCCAGGGGTTCGGCCAGCAGCGCCGACAGCGAATTGCGGCGCTGGATCCCCGGCAGCGCTCTGCTGCAGTCCAGGTCATAGCCCTGGCAGCTATCAATACGGTATCCCAGGCGGCGCAGCGCCGGTAAACAGGCAGTTTCTACCACCGCGCCAAGGCCGATAAAGCCAATCTGCATAATAAGTCCACTTTTGAGCCGGTCTGTTCCCGGCGAAGTATCGCGGGATTATGGCGGAAAGTTTTGACTTTTACCGGCGCGGCGGCCACAAAAAACCCGCCGAAGCGGGTTTAATGATTATTTGCTTTTCTTGATGTGCTTGATCAGGCGCTTACGTTTACGCATCTGGTTCGGCGTCAGGGTGTTGCGCTTGTTGGCGAACGGGTTTTCCCCTTCCTTGAACTGGATACGGATTGGCGTGCCCATCACGTCCAGGGATTTACGGAAATAGTTCATCAGGTAGCGCTTGTAGGAATCCGGCAGATCCTTCACCTGGTTACCGTGGATCACCACGATAGGTGGGTTGTAGCCCCCGGCGTGAGCATATTTCAGCTTCACGCGTCGGCCGCGAACCAGCGGTGGCTGATGATCTTCCGCCGCCATGTTCATGATCCGGGTCAGCATCGCGGTGCTTACGCGGCGGGTAGCGCTATCGTAGGCTTCACGTACCGATTCAAACAGGTTGCCGACGCCGCTGCCGTGCAGGGCGGAGATGAAGTGCACCCGGGCAAAGTCGATAAAGCCCAGACGATAGTCGAGGGTCTCTTTCACCTGCTCCTTCACTTCCTGGCTCAGACCGTCCCATTTGTTGACGACGATCACCAGGGAGCGACCGCTGTTGAGGATAAAGCCCAGCAGCGACAGATCCTGATCGGAGATGCCTTCACGGGCATCAATCACCAGCAGCACGACGTTGGCGTCTTCAATCGCCTGCAGGGTCTTGATGACCGAGAATTTCTCCACCACGTCAGTAATTTTGCCGCGCTTGCGCACCCCGGCGGTATCGATGAGCACGTATTCGCGCTCGTCACGCTGCATCGGGATGTAAATGCTGTCGCGGGTAGTGCCCGGCATATCGTAAACTACCACGCGATCTTCGCCGAGGATGCGGTTGGTGAGCGTCGATTTACCGACGTTGGGACGTCCGACAATCGCCAGTTTGATCGGCAGATCCTGCGGATTGAAGTCGTCTTCCGGCTCTTCTTCCGCTACACCGTTCTGCTCAGCTTCGAATTTTGCCCAGTATTCGGCGTCTTCATCCACCTCTTCCTGCGGATTAACCTCATCTACCCATGGCAGCAGGGCCTGCTCCAGCAGGCTGGTCACACCGCGGCCGTGCGAAGCGGCAATAGGATAGATATCGCCCAGGCCAAGCGACCAGAAGTCCGCCATCGCCTGGTCGACGTCGATGCCGTCGGTTTTGTTAGCCACCAGGAAGGTGGGCTTTTCACGAGAGCGCAGGTGTTTAGCGATCGCGATGTCCGCCGGCATCAGGCCCGCGCGCGCATCGACCATAAACAGCACCACATCGGCCTCTTCGATTGCCAGCAGCGACTGCTCCGCCATCCGGGTTTCCACGCCCTCTTCCGTACCATCAATACCACCGGTATCGATACAGATGAATTCGCGGCCTTCGACTTCGGCCCGACCGTACTTACGGTCACGAGTCAGCCCCGGGAAATCCGCAACCAGCGCATCACGAGTGCGCGTCAGGCGGTTAAAGAGCGTGGATTTTCCAACGTTAGGGCGCCCGACAAGCGCGACCACAGGTATCATGTTAAATGCCTCATACAATCACTAAGCAACATCGTCATAACGACGTTTTTAAAAAAGTCAAAACGGCCCCTGTCTGCCAGGGGCCGTTTCTTAATCACTCACGACAGCGGTAATTAACGCGTAATCGCGTACAGCGTACCGTCTTTCGCCTGGATCAGCAGTCGACCATCGGCCACAACCGGGTCGGTCAGGAAGCCGGAGCTGTCCACTTTCTGCTGCGCCACAAAATGGCCATCTTCCGGGTTCACCCAGTGCATATAGCCTTCGCTATCGCCGACCACCAGATTGCCATTATACAACACCGGCGCGGTCAGCAAACGGTGCAGCAGATCGCTTTGTGTCCACAGGGTCACGCCACCATCGGTAGTCAGCGCCAGCAGGCGGTCATTCTGGTCAACCAGATAGATACGGTTGCCATCGACGATGAAATCATTCACCGAACCCAGCTCGCGTTTCCACATAATCTGGCCGCTACGCAGATCCAGCGCGGTCAGGTTACCGTTGTAAGCCAGCGCATAGACAACGCCGTTGACGATAATCGGCGTGGTGTCGACGTCGCTCAGACGGTCGATTTCCGTCGGCCCGGTGGCCGTGGAAATACGCTGCTGCCAAATCATCTGCCCCTGCTGCATCAATACCGCGCTGACGCGGCCATTGTCGCCGCCCACGATCGCCGCGCCGTAGGCGGTGGCCGGAGCGGATTCGCCGCGCAGGGAGAGCGCAGGCATATCCAGGTTCACCGTCCATTTCACGGCGCCATCGGTCTCATTCAGCGCCTGCAGCTGGCCGTTACTGGTGTGGACCAGCACCATGCCATCGCTCACCACCGGGCGCGACAGCGCTTCGCCGGCGACGCGGGTTTGCCAGGCCACGGTACCATCGCTGGTATTCAGCGCATACAGCTGCGCTTTTTCACTGCCGATATAAACATGGCCGCCCGAGACGGTCACACCGCCGGAAAGCAGCGCCGGGGTACGCGAGAACCAGCCATCTTTCTCCGCCAGATTCACCGACCATACCTCTTTACCGTCGTCGGCGTTCAGCGCTTTGACGGTGCCTTTACGGTCAGCGGCATAAACCACGCCGTCGGCGAAGGCCGGATGAAGGTTAGAGTAAAATTCGCCGATACCATCGCCAACCGAGGTGCTCCAGGACGTGGACGGCGTAAACTGGTTTTCTACCGTCGGCAGCGGTGACATTTTCACCACATCTTCTTCGCTATTAAACAGCGAACACCCGCTCAGCAAGGTAACGGAAAGCAGCCCTGGCAACAGTAATTTACGCAATTGCATCGAGTCCCTCTCAGATGGACAAATTATTCATTTTCATACGCATCATTTCGCTGAGCGCAGGAGAAGCATCGCTTTTCACGCCAGCTTCCCACGCCGCACGGGCCCCTTGCTTATCGCCTTTGCTCAACAGAATTTCGCCGCGCAAATCAGCCACAATAGCGGTCCAGCCTTCACCTTTAATGCTGTCGAGGGTTTTCAGCGCCGCATCAGCCTGCTTCATCTGCAGTTGAACGCGGGCAAGACGCATACTGATAACCGATTTCAGATTATCATCAGACGCGGCAGCCAGCCCCTGCTGAAGCTGCTTTTCGGCGTTCGGCAGATCGTTCTGTTCAACAAAATGCTGTGCCAGCTCGAGAGAAGCGAAGGCGCCGTAGGTATTTTTATTGTCAGCCGCGAACTTCTCCGCCCCTGACAGCACTTCTGGCGTATTTGATTTCAGCGCGGAAGTCGCCTGTTCGTAAGCCAGCGACGCGTCTCTGGCGGTATCCTGCTGATGGGAGGTCCAGTAGCGCCAGCCAACCAGCGCGCCAATCCCTAAAATCACCCCGACCGCCAGCGCTTTGCCGTTTTCGGCAAAGAAGCGCTTCAGCGCATCGACCTGATCGTTCTCGTTGTTAAAAGTTTCCACGCAGTCCTTCTCCTGACTAATAATTCCCGGGAGATTAACCCAGAAGTGTGCGCAAATGCGCGGCAACGCTCTCCTGCGTTACGGTAGTTTGCTCACCTGAGCGTAAATCCTTCACTACCACGTTTCCGTCAGCGATCTCTGACTCACCCAGCACCAGCGCGACGCGTGCGCCCCACTTATCAGCGCGGGCGAACTGCTTCTTAAAGTTGCCGCCGCCGTGGTTGGTCATCAGTTTCACGCCGGGTAGCGCATCGCGAACCTGCTCAGCCAGACGCATGGCGGCGGACTGAGTATCGGTTCCGGAGGCTACCAGGTATATATCGACAACAGGATCGGCTTTAAATTCCGGATTCACTGCCTGGACCAGTAAAACAAGACGTTCCAGCCCCATGGCGAAGCCCACGCCCGGGGTGGCACGACCGCCAAGCTGCTCAACCAGACCGTCGTAACGGCCGCCGGCACAGACGGTGCCCTGGGAACCGAGACTGGTGGTCACCCACTCAAACACGGTGCGGTTATAGTAGTCGAGACCGCGCACCAGGCGCTGGTTGACGGTATAGCGGATCCCGGCATCGTCAAGCAACGCGCACAGGCCGGCAAAGTGGGCTTTCGACTCTTCGTCGAGATAATCGCCGAGCGCCGGCGCGTCGTTCAGCAGCGCCTGCACGTCCGGGTTTTTGGAGTCCAGCACCCGCAGCGGGTTGGTATACATCCGGCGTTTGCTGTCTTCATCAAGCTTATCGGTAAACTGCTCGAGATAAGCCACCAGCGCGTCGCGGTAGTTGGCGCGGGCTTCCAGCGAACCGATGGAGTTCAGCTCAAGGCTAACGTGATCGGAGATGCCCAGCTCACGCCACCAGCGCGCGGTCAGCATGATCAGCTCCGCATCGATGTCCGGCCCCTGCAGGCCAAAAACTTCGGCGCCGATCTGATGGAACTGGCGGTAACGGCCTTTCTGCGGACGCTCGTGGCGGAACATCGGCCCGACGTACCACAGGCGCTGTTCTTGATTGTACAGCAGACCATGTTCGATGCCGGCTCGTACGCAGCCCGCTGTCCCTTCCGGACGCAGCGTCAGGCTGTCGCCGTTGCGGTCCTCAAAGGTGTACATCTCTTTTTCAACCACGTCGGTCACTTCGCCGATCGCGCGTTTGAATAACGGGGTCTGCTCTACAATCGGCAAACGGATTTCGCTGTAACCGTAGCTACCGAGCACCTGCTTCAGTGAGCCTTCAATGCGCTGCCAGAGAGCGGTTTCGCCCGGCAGATAATCGTTCATGCCACGGATGGCTTGAATGTTCTTTGCCACGTTTATTCTCTTTATATATACAAAAATGAACCCCGGCGCCTCGCGCCCGCAGGTTCAATCATACACGGGAAGCGTATCGCTTCCCAACACGTTATTTTGCTTCAAGCTGTTGAACGTCAATCCGACGGGCTTCATCGAGCATCGAGGCTTTGGCGCGGATCCGCGCTTCAAGCTGGTCGATCATGTCGTTGTTGTCCAGGCGATCTTTACGCACGCCGTCTTCATACAGGCCGCTTTTCTTGTTGCCGCCGGTCACCCCGAGGGTGGAAACCAGCGCTTCGCCCGGGCCGTTCACCACGCAGCCGATGATCGAAACATCCATCGGGGTGATGATATCTTCCAGACGTTGCTCCAGGGCGTTCACCGTACCGATAACGTCAAACTCCTGACGCGAACAGGTCGGGCAGGCGATGAAGTTAATACCGCGGGAACGGATACGCAGCGATTTGAGGATATCGAAGCCAACCTTGATCTCCTCCACTGGATCCGCCGCCAGCGAGACGCGCAGCGTATCGCCGATCCCTTCGGACAACAGCAGCCCAAGACCGATCGCCGATTTCACCGCGCCGCTGCGCGCACCGCCCGCTTCGGTGATCCCGAGGTGCAGCGGCTGATCGATCTGTTTCGCCAGCAGGCGATAAGACTCTACCGCCAGGAAGACGTCAGAGGCTTTAACGCTGACTTTAAACTGATCGAAGTTAAGGCGATCGAGATGATCAACGTGGCGCATGGCAGATTCGAGCAGCGCCTGCGGCGTCGGCTCGCCATATTTTTCCTGCAGATCTTTTTCCAGCGAGCCGGCGTTGACGCCAATGCGGATCGGGATGTTTTTATCCCGTGCGCAATCTACGACCATGCGGATGCGCTCTTCGTTGCCGATGTTGCCTGGGTTGATACGCAGGCAGTCGACGCCATATTCTGCGACTTTCAGCGCAATACGGTAGTCAAAGTGGATATCGGCGACCAGCGGGACGTTGACCTGCTGTTTGATCAATTTGAACGCCTCAGCGGCGTCCATCGTCGGAACAGAGACGCGGACAATATCCGCGCCTACGCGCTCTAACGCTTTGATTTGATTTACGGTCGCAGCCACATCAGTGGTGCGCGTATTGGTCATTGACTGAACGGCGATGGGGGCCCCATCGCCAATTGGCACATTACCAACGTAAATACGTTTAGATTTTCTACGTTGAATCGGAGCCTGGTTATGCATGAAAAATCTCCCGCGTTACCCGTCTGTTACTGCGCCGGTGATGATTCGGCATTAAGGGTCAGACGCGCAACCTGGTTAGTTCTGATAAAACGACTTAAATCGACAGGCTTGCCCAGATACTGGATCTCTACCGCAGCCGGGGCGCCAATTTTCAGCTTATACGGCGCCTGACCGCTCAGGTTAAGGTTTCCGCCTTTACGCTGCAGGCCGCTGAACAATTTTTTGCCGGTGGCATCGCTCACTTCCAGCCAGCAGTCGGCGGAAAAGTTCATCACCAGATCCTGCGCCGATGCCGCCGGGTTCGTCACGTTCGCCTGATTGGTCGGCAACGGCGTGGCCGGGGTAGCCGGCGCCGTCGGGGCTGCGCCTGCGGTATCGACATTGGCCTGGGAAGGCGCGACAACGGCGTTATTGTCCGCTGGCGTCTGAGCCGGTGCGCTGGTGGTCGGGGCGCTGGCGGTATCGGTTGGCGCGCTGTTCGCAGCGCTATCGGCGGTCGGGGCTGCCGGGGCGCTGGTATCCAGCGGCACGCTCTGGCTACTGGTGTCGCCGCTGTTCAGCTCAGCGGAAGACTGATCGGCCATGGTGGAGATCTCTTCCTGCTGCGCCTTATGGTCTTGCCACCACCAGGCGCCGCTCAGGCCGATAACCACAAACAGCACCAGCCAGGTGAAGCTCATCAGCCAGCCGTCGCGTTTTTTGCGACGTTTACCTAAAGAGAAGCTCTGCATTGGCGCGACTTTCGCCGCACGGATGGGCGCTTGCTTGGCCATCATCGGCAGCAGCTCGTCTTCTGGAATATGTACGAGGCGAGCATAGGAGCGGATGTAACCGCGCAGGAAGGTGGAAGCGAGGTCGGCAGGCGCCTTATCGTCTTCAATATCACGAACCGTGGACACCTTCAGGCATAAGCGTTCTGCCACCGCTTGCTGGCTAAGTCCGAGTTGTTCGCGGGCGTGACGCAGACGCGCGCCCGTGGTGTTTGCTTCTTGATGATCTTGAGTGGCTTCAGTATTCATTCGCTACAACTACTGGTACGTGAAATTTAAAGTTCAGCGCGGGAAAAAGCCGGCGCCGCGAGACATCTGTGGTACGTCAGCCTCACAGTATAGGACTGTCAGCCGCGCGATCACAGAGACGAATCAAAATTGAATGCTAAGCGGTTGTTGTGCCGCTACATACTGCCTCAAAGTCGACAAAAACGCACCGTAATTATTAACCGAATCAGCGTATTTCGCCTGGCTATAGGTCATAAATATGGCCCGTGCCGCCTGCGCTGCACGGGCCATCATTTGTCAGACCGCTTTTACGTCAATCGCTTCGCCCTGCATCCGCTTACGCAGCGTGCGCTTGGTACGGTCGATAACATCGCCCGCCAGCTGACCGCAGGCGGCGTCGATATCGTCGCCGCGCGTTTTACGCACGATGGTCGTAAAGCCGTACTCCATCAGGACTTTGGAGAAACGGTCGATGCGGCTGTTAGAGCTGCGGCCATACGGCGCGCCCGGGAACGGGTTCCATGGGATCAAGTTGATCTTACACGGCGTATCTTTCAGCAGCGCCGCCAGTTCGTGGGCGTGCTCAGTGCCGTCGTTGACATGATCCAGCATCACGTACTCGATGGTCACCCGGCCCTGGTTGGCGTTGGACTTCGAAATATAGCCGCGCACCGAGTTGAGGAAGGTCTCGATGTTGTACTTTTTGTTGATCGGGACGATTTCGTCACGAATGGTATCGTTCGGCGCGTGCAGGGAGATCGCCAGTGCGACGTCGATCATATCGCCGAGTTTATCCAGCGCCGGCACCACGCCGGAAGTCGACAGGGTGACGCGACGTTTGGAGAGGCCAAAGCCGAAATCGTCGAGCATGATTTCCATCGCCGGAACGACGTTGTTGAGGTTCAGCAGCGGCTCGCCCATGCCCATCATCACCACGTTGGTGATCGGACGTACGCCGGTGGTCTTCACCGCGCCGACGATTTTCGCCGCGCGCCAGACCTGGCCGATAATTTCGGAAACCCGCAGGTTGCGGTTAAAGCCCTGCTGGGCGGTGGAGCAGAATTTACACTCCAGCGCGCAGCCTACCTGGGAGGAGACGCACAGGGTGGCGCGGTCTTCTTCCGGGATATAGACGGTCTCGACGCGCTGATCGCCAACGGCAATCGCCCATTTGATGGTCCCGTCGGTTGAGCGTTGTTCTTCAACTACTTCCGGGGCGCGGATCTCCGCCACTTCTTTCAGTTTACTGCGCAGGACTTTGTTGATGTCAGTCATCTCATCAAAGTCGTCGCAGCAGTAGTGATACATCCATTTCATCACCTGATCGGCGCGGAAAGGCTTCTCGCCCATGTTTTTGAAAAACTCGCGCATCTGCTGACGGTTTAAATCCAGCAGGTTGATTTTGGCATCTTTGTTCGGCACCGTCAGAGCGGCGGTATCAGGCGTGACAATTTGTTCAGACATAATGTTTTCCGGCCTCGTTATTACACGTTATGGCCCCAGGTGGGTTGAAAAAGAAACGCCCCGGAGAGCGACAGCTCGTCCAGGGGCGCTATATTCTACAAATTCTGGCGCATCATTGCCACGTTTGCACAAAGCAATGATAAAAAATCTGTAACTGACTGCTCAATCCTCTAAGGCTTTTCGATTGTCGCAAGGCGGCAAGCAAGTGACAAATTCGTCGGGAACGAATTTGACCAGCCGTAGGCTGGCCTCCGGTGAGAGGCAGGAGCCTCTCATTAATCCCCGGGAGCATAGATAACTATGTGACCGGGGTGAACGCGCGCAGCCAACGCCGCGACGGTCGAAAAGACGACGAGGATTAGCGAGTGCGCGGGCAAACCTCGCCTTCAGCAAAGAAGAACGCGATTTCGCGAGCAGCGGATTCTACAGAGTCGGAACCGTGGGTGCCGTTCTCGGTGAAGCTGTCAGCGTAGTCAGCGCGCAGGGTACCCGCCAGCGCGTTTGCCGGGTTGGTCGCGCCCAGCAGATCACGGTGACGCTGAACCGCGTTTTCGCCTTCCAGGACGGAAACCACGATCGGGCCGGAGGTCATGAACTCAACCAGACCGTCGAAGAACGGGCGACCTTCGTGCTCAGCATAGAAACCACGAGCCTGCTCAACGGTCAGGTGCAGCATTTTGGTGCCGACGATTTTGAACCCTGCAGCTTCAAAGCGGGAAAAGATGCTGCCAATAACGTTTTTTGCCACCGCGTTTGGTTTGATGATGGAAAAAGTACGTTCAATAGCCATGATTACCTCTAATTAAATGTTCTGTTGTTGCACATACGATCGTATGGCCTGGCGCGCATTATAATGAGCATCCCCGCCCCTGCCTACGGATGAAGGTAACATTTTGTTAAAATAAGATGAGTATTGAAAACACAAACCGCCAACAACAAATTTACCCTGGTTATTGCAGGGTGAAACGCGCGGCCGCCGTTTGCCCTGCCTCATCCATCACCACCAGCTGCCACTCGCCGGGCTTATCCAGGGTTAGCGTGGTTCTCGCGCCGGCGGCATCTATCGGCTGGCCGTTGATAAACCACCAGCGCCGCCCTTCCCCGCCGCTGGTTTGCAGGGGCAACATCACCCGCGCCTCGCCCGGCAGACGTTTAATCACCGCCCCCTCGCGGACCCCGGAGAGCACCAGCGGTGCGACATCCTGAGTTTGCAGCGGCGGACATGCCCTTGATGCCGGCCCCAGACGCGTGGCGCGACGCTCACCCGGCGGTAGCCAGGGTTCCAGCGGCAGCGGCCAAACCTCAACCACCGTTTCGCGCGCCCCGGGACAATCCGCCGCCACCCGTTCGCCGTGTTCATTACGCCACACCGGGAAGCGGATCCCGCGCGCGCCCTCCTGCCCCGGCAGCAGCAGGGTCGGCGGCTGGCTGTCTTCCAGCAGCCAGCTGGCCAGGCGACGACGGCAGTTGCTGTCGCCCGCCGGCAGCACCTGGCCGCCGGGCCAGCAGAGCGTCCCGCGGCTGACCGTTGCCGGGCGCGGATCGACCGGCAGGCCGCCGCGGCTCATCGCCGGGCGGGCGAGCAGCAGATTATTGACCTGATTGAGCAACGGCACCGCGCTGGCGAAACCAAACTGCCCCACCACCGGCGTACCGTCCGGACGACCGGTCCAGATACCTATCAGATAACGCGCATTGAGACCCACCGCCCATGCATCGCGATACCCGTAGCTGGTGCCGGTCTTCCAGGCCAGCGGCACCACTTGCGGGAGTGAGGCATCGGGAACCGGTTGCGCTTCGCCGGCCAGGATGCGCCGGACGATCCACGCCGCCCCCGGGGATAGCAGCGCCCTTTCCACCAGCGGGTCTCCGGGCTTCATGCGCAGCCGCGCCGCCTTCCCGTGGCGGGCAAAGGCGCTGTATGCCGCGACGATATCTTCCAGCCTCGCCCCGGCGCCGCCGAGGATCAACGACAGATTTGGCTCGGCGCCGGCGGGCAGCATCAGGGGCAACCCGGCATTGCGCAAATTCGCCGCGAAACGTTTGGGCCCGTAGGCTTCAAGCACCTGGACCGCCGGCAGATTCAGGGAGCGCACCAGCGCCTCGCTGGCGCTCACCGGGCCGTGAAAGCCGCTGTCAAAGTTACCGGGGCGATAATCGCTAAAGCGCCGCGGCACATCCTGCAATAACGACGACGGATGAATCAGCCCCTCATCCATCGCCAGCGCATAAATGAAGGGTTTCAACACCGACCCCGGCGAACGGACCGCCGACGCCATATCAATGTGGCCAAAGCGGCTGTCGTCCGTAATATCCGCCGAACCCACCCAGCCGCGGACTTTCATATCCGTGTGATCGACCACGACCATCGCCAGCGAACTGCGCGGCGGCAGGCGCGATTTCCAGTTCAGCGCCAGATCCTCAAGCTGCCGCTGGAGTCCGGCATCGAGGGTCGTCACCACCTTTTCATCACCACTGCTCGCCAGCGCCCGACGGGCGAAGAGCGGCGCCAGCTGCGGCATCTGGCGCGGAAACAGCCACACCGGCTCCTCCATCGCCTCCTTTACCGCCTGCTCCGGCCAGACGCCCTGACTGACCATACGCGCAAGCACTTTATCGCGCGCCGCCTGGGCCCGCTGCGGCCAGCGGTCCGGACGTAAACGGCTGGGCGCCTGGGGCAGCACCGCCAGCAGCGCCGCCTCGCCGTAGCTAAGCCTGGCAGGCGGCTTCCCGAGATAGGCCCAGCTGGCCGCGCCGATACCCTGCAGGGTGCCGCCAAACGGCGCGCGGTTCAAATAGAGGGTCAGAATGTCGCTTTTTGACAGATGCCACTCCAGCTGCAGCGCACGCCACAGCTGGCGCAGCTTGCCGCCGAAAGTGCGGGGGTGGGGATCGAGCAGGCGCGCCACCTGCATGGTAAGCGTGCTGCCGCCGGAAATGACCCGCCCGGAGGTGAGATCCTGCCAGGCGGCGCGCACTACAGCGAAGGGATTGACCCCCGGATGGCGCCAGAACCAGCGGTCTTCATACTGGATGAGCGCCTGAAGATAACGCGGCGACACGTCGGCGAGAGTGACCGGATAACGCCAGACGCCCTGCGCGTCGGCAAACCGCCACAGCGGCGTCCCGTCCTCCGCCACCACCACGCGGGCGGGCGTAACGTCCCGCAGCGGCAGCGGCCACAGGCGATCGGCCGCCAGCACCGCCAGCCAGAGCAGAAAAATAAACGCCGCCAGCCCGCGCCAGCAGCGTTTTACCCGAGGCAATACGCGCATTTACGGCGTCACGGTGAGCGGGCCGCTGGCCGCTCCGGTCGCCCGCCACTGCGGCACATACATCGATTCCACCTGCGGCTGCGGGACCTGATAAGTGCCCGGCGTCACCGCTCGCGCCAGATAAACCAGCGTCACCGGCTGACCTTCATTGACCGCGACTGCGGCGACGAAGCGGTCATCGCGGAACTCGATATGCTGAATATCCGCCTGCTGCATCTGGTTAAGCAGGTTTTGCACCGCTTCGCCATTCTCCTGCAGGCTGGCGCTGCTGTTGGCCAAATTCTGGTTTTCCAGCTCCAGACCGGCTGGCAACAGATCAACCACCAGCGCGTCAGGCACGTTGCGTCTGGCGGTCACCTCCAGCTTGACGAGTACCAGTTCGCCGCTGCGCAGTGATGACAGCGATTTCTGCCGCCCCTGGGTATCGAGAATAGTTCGTTCAATCCCCAGGACGTTACCGCCCGGCTGCGGCGCGCTTTGCGGATAGCCGCTGCTGTCAAGGCGCAGCCACAGCGGTTGACTGCCGGTGTTGCTCACCTGCAGTGCCGCCAGCCGATCGCCGTCGAGGTTGCGGGTTTGCGCTTTGTCGCCGGTCAGCGGCTCCGCCTGCAGCGAGGTTTGCGCCTGCCAGCTGCCCGGCAGGTCGGCCAGCGTCCGTCCGGCAAGGAACAGGGCGTTGGTTTCCTGGGTCGACAGCCAGCGCTGGCCATAGGCCTCTTCCGACAGCGTGCTCAAAAGCTGATTTTGCACCTCCGGCAGCAGCTTATTCTCTTCCAGCAGCGCCAGCTTCAGGGCGTCATCGCGAAGCGGGCTACCGTAATCGCCCAGCCAGCGATTCTCATCCTGACGCGGGGTGGCAACCGCCAGCTTCAGCGCGGCGTCGCCGCGCGACGCATCGCCCATGGTTTTCAGCGCGATGCCGAGCTGCAACAGCGGCAAGCCGGAACGCGCCTGGTCGTGACGGCTCCAGATTTCACGCAAGGCGCCGAGGGGGGCTTTTTGCTGACGCGCCAGCACCAGCGCGGCATAGGCCTGAGCGGCAAAGCGGCTGGCCTGGGCGTCGTCGCTGTAGCGTACGGTCATCAGCCCCGGCTCCTGCAGGTAGCGCAGCAGGCGTTCATTGCCTTTATTGATAGCGTTGACCGGCACGCTGTAACCCTGCTCGCCGGCGCGAACGAGGAAATCCATGGCGTAAGCGGTCAGCCAGTACTCTTCCGGCCCCTCTTTATCCCATAGCGCAAAGCCGCCGTTTTCCAGCTGCATCTGCAGCAGGCGCGAAATACCGACATCGATTGCCGCGCGGCGTTTTTCGTCGCTATCGCCGCTGATGCCCAGCGCCTTTAGCTGCGCCGCGCTGGTATACAGGGACGGGAACAGGCCGCTGGCGGTCTGCTCAAGGCAGCCGTAAGGATAGGCTTTCAGATCGCGGATATAGCGCGCGAGATTCAGCGGCGGCTTGCCGCTGAGCAGCAGCTGACCCTGCAGCGTCTGCGGGGCGAAACCTGCCGATTGTGCCGCTGGCGCCTGCCAGCTTTCGCCGGGCTGCAGCACGGCGCCGCTGTTGACGGTCTGCGCCGGGAACGCCGGACGAACGCCGATTTTCCACTGTTTCTGCAGCGGGGCGAAGGTTTCCCCCGGCAGGCTCAGGCCGCTGATCGTGGCGTTCACCTGGCCATCGCCGAAGCCCGCCAGCGCGCTCACCGGCACAAAAAGCGTGCTGCGTGCCCCCGGCGCCAGCTGCACCGGCGGCAGTTGACCCTCGGTCAAGGACACCAGCCCGCTGGCGGCAAGATGCACCTGCAGGGTTTGCGGTTTATCGGTCAGGTTGCTGAGATCCAGCGCCAGACGCGTAGTGTCGCCGCTGGCGAGGAAGCGCGGAGTGTTCAGCTCGGCGATGACCGGGGCGGCCACCACCACTTTATCTTCGCTGCTGCCAAAGTCATTCGCCGTCCAGGCCTGAGCCATCACCCGCAGTTCGCCGTTAAAATCACCGATCGGCAGCGTCACCGTCCCTTCGCCCTGATCGTTCAGCACCACCGGCTGCGCTTGTTGGGCGATGATGGTCACATGATTAACCGGCGGTTTACCGCCACGTTTTAACTCGTCGCCATCGCCGCCGAAGCGCAGGCTGGCCACACGTCCCTGTCCTTCAATGACCTGGCCGTAAATATCATAGATATCCGCCCCATAACGTTTCTGGCCAAAGAAGGCGTTCCACGGATCCGGGGTGGCGTAATCGGTAATATTCAGCACCCCGCTATCGACCGCCGAGAGCAGAACGTTCACCTGTTTCGGCGCCTCGCCCTCTTTGACGCTGGCTTTCACTTTCACCGTCAGCGGCTGGTTGGGGCGCATTTTATCCGGGGCCTCCAGCGCCAGCGTCAGGCGACGGTTTTCATCGCCCAGCGGCAGATGCAGCAGGCCCACCGCGCGTTTCGGCGTCGCCGAGCGGGATTTATCGCCAGGACGAACCACCAGCGTGCTGAGGTAGAGGTCGTGACGATTCCAGGCTTTATCCACCGGGATCGACAGGTCCATCCCCTCGGCAGGTACGTCAACCTCCTGCCACCACAGCGGCCCTTCGCTGGATTCCACCATCGCGTAGCCTTTACCCGCCGCCGGGGCAGCAATGTGCAGCCTGATGGTGTCACCCGGCTTATAGCTCGGTTTATCCAGCTTCATGGTGACCCGGTCCGGACGCGCTGCGCCGGTGCCTTCGCTGTTATCCTGCCAGCTGTAGCCCGCCCAGAAGCGCACGCTGCTGACGACATCGTCCGGTCCTTTCACCTCCAGGCGATAGGAGCCCCACTCTACCGGAAAGCTCACTTTACCGATCTGGCCGGCCTGCAAATCCAGCGACTCCTCGCCCTCCTGCAGATCTTTTTGATCGAACTGCGACTGCCAGCCTTCGCTGTCGGACCAGTTCCAGTAATAATCGCGGCGCTCGCGGATCAGCCGTACCTGCAGGCCGGAAACGGCTTTTTTCTCGCCTTTGGCGTCGGCATAGACGATATCAAACGCGGCGTTGCTGTTTTCATCCACCACCGGCTGCTTCACCGTAGTGTCAGTGCGGTAGTCGTAAACGTCCTTCAGGGTAAATTGCGGGCGGATCCCCGGCAGCGCCTCGGCAGGCCAGATCGGCTGCATAACCGTACGGGTGACCGGACGCCCGCCGGACTCCAGCAGGCTCGCCTGCAACACCACCTGCAGCGGCGAATGGCTATCCTGCCACTGGCTTGAGGTCGTCACTTCACCATGGCCGTTTTCATCCAGCGTCAGCTGGACTTCATCAAGGCTGCGGGAGAGATTTTCTTCCGCGATATCGCCGAACTGGAAGCCCGGCAGAGCGGCGACGGCGTCGCGCAGCGGGCGCAGGAACAGTTTGCCCTGCAGCTGGTTGCCGCTGGCCGGCGCGCCGTAGAGATAAGCGCCGCTGACGCCAAAGGCGACATCGGCATTCGGCGCGACAGGCGCCGCCTGCGGCGTCAGCTTCAGCGCCATGCGTTCCGGCATGAAGTCTTCGACGTGGAAATCCCATTCGCGGGGCTGATTGTCGCCGGTGCTGGCGCGAATGTGCCACATGCCGGTGGCCGCGCCGCTGTCGAGCGGATAAGTAAACTGGTACAGGCCGTTAACCGGCTTGCTCATCACCGAGCGGATCACCTGGCCATCCGGCTGGACCACCTCCAGCTTCACCGGCTGTTCCGCCAGCGGCTTGCCGTCGCTATCGCGCAACAGCGCATTGAGGATCACCGTTTCGCCCGGACGATAGAGATCCCGTGGGCCAAACATAAAGAACTGTTTACTGAAGCCAGGCGCGCCGGCAATGGAGAACTCCGCCAGATCCAACGCCGGCAGTTTGAGGTCAAGGAGCGTGGTCTGCCCCTCTTTGCGCGCCAGCAGCAGCGCGGCTTCTTTATCGGTTTGCAGGGTGACGTGGCCCTGGCTATCGCTTTTCGCCTGCGCCAGGGTCTGCCCTTTGGCGTTGAGCAGCTGGACGTCGATACCAGACTGGGCGGCGCCGTTTTCCAGGCTCTGGGTAAAGACGTCCAGCCGGTTATGGTAACGATGCGCCGACACGCCGATGTCGCTAAGGGTAAACAGCGTCGCCGCGTTGCTGTAGCTATAATGACCCGCCGGGTTCATGACCGCCACGTAGACGCCAGGCTGCTGGAGCGGCTTGATGTCGCTCAGCGGCAGCAGCAGCTTTTCGCGGGTATTGCGCGCCGGATTGAGGTCAAAGCGGCCGCTGTATACCAGATCGGCCATCTTCAGCAGCTCGTCGGATTCCCAGTTGCTTAATGAATTGCGGTATTCCCACTGACTGACGAAGGCCGAGAGCGATTCCGGCTTAATGCGGAAGAAGTTCACGTCGACGTTATCGACGTTCAGCGCCATCACCGGCAGCCCGGCGATCACGTTGCCCGGCAGCAGCGAGCCGCGGCTGGCAAACCCAACGCTTGGCGCGATATCACGGGTGGTCAGAGTCTTCTCGAATGGTTTATCGAGCGTCGCCTTGTTCAGGGCGACCAGCGTCGGGTCGACCGAGACAATCAGCTCGCGCTTTGGCTCCAGGTGACGCAGACGCAGCTCTTTGAGGTTCGGCGCCAGCTCCCAGGCGCCATCTACCTTACCGCTCTTCTTATCCACCAGGTGTACGCTGCGGGAGAAATCCTGGTCCGGCTGCAGCGGCACGGAAAAGGTTAGCACCAGGGTCGCGGCGCCATCCAGCTGCACCTCCGAGGCGTCGAGCAGCGTCAGCGCTTTGCCCTGACTTTTTTCCGCCAGCGCCGCCAGCTGGGCGCTGTCCGGTTTTGCCGCCGCGCCAGGGCCGCTATCGGCGGCCGGCGTCGGGGCCGTAGCCTGCGGTGCACCGCTGTCATCACACCCGGTTAATGAAAATGCGGTAAGGAGCGCCAGTGACAGCGCCGCTAAACGAAATGGTTTCATCCTTCTAACCCCTCGGCCGGTGGGCCTGATGCAAATTATCACTTTTTATTATGCGTTAAGGCGGCGCTTCTCAACAGTGATGACGCGGGTTTCTGCCGATTAATCAGAAAAGTGCCGTGACGTCGTCCCCACTCTGGCGTCCTTAACTTGTCAGCACCCGATAAAACGCCGACAATTCAGTCATGAATAGTAAAACGGAGGCACCTATGTCCACCTCGTTTTTTGTCGCCGCCGACTGGCTGGCGGAACATATTGATGACCCGGAGATCCAGATTATCGACGCCCGCATGGCGCCCGCCGGACAGGAGGCCCTGCGCGATATGGCCGCGGAGTACCGCGCCGGCCATGTGCCGAACGCGCTGTTTTTCGATATCGAGGCGCTGTCCGATCACACCAGCCCGCTGCCGCATATGATGCCGCGCGCCGAGGCGTTTGCCGTCGCCATGCGCGAACTGGGCGTCTGCAGCGATAAGCACCTCGTGGTTTATGACGAAGGCAATCTGTTTTCCGCGCCTCGCGCCTGGTGGATGCTGCGCGCCTTTGGCGTGGAGAAGGTGTCGATTCTGGCCGGTGGACTGGAGGGCTGGCGCCGCGACGAACTGCCGCTGGAACAAGGGGTGCCGGAGGTGGCCGAAGGGGAATTCGACGTACGCTTCGATCCTCAGCAAATTAAGCGCCTGACCGACGTGCTGCTGGTCAGCCATGAAGGGTCGGCGCAGATTGTCGATGCGCGTCCGGCGGCCCGGTTTAACGGCCTGGCTGACGAACCGCGCCCGGGCCTGCGGCGCGGGCATATCCCCGGCGCGCTTAACGTGCCGTGGACGGATCTGGTGATTAACGGCGAGCTGAAGACCGTCGACGAGCTGAACGACATCTTTTTGCGTCAGGGCGTCGATTTTGACCGGCCCATTATCGCCAGCTGCGGCTCCGGCGTGACGGCGGCGGTGGTGGTGCTGGCGCTCACCACGCTTGGCGTGAACGGCGTCTGCCTGTACGACGGCTCATGGAGCGAATGGGGGGCGCGCAGCGATCTGCCGATTGAACCGGCTCCTGCCGCTCAGTAAACGCCGTATGGCCGCGGGCGCCCCGTTCCGCGGCCACTAAATAATTTCTGATTTTCCCCGCCTCTTTCTCCTGCCAGCCGCTAAACCGGTTACTCTGTGCTGCCGCAGGGCTTGCGCCTGCCGGGTTCGCTTTACTGCCACCCACTATATAAGGAAATTGAATGATGGCTTTTTCATTACCGGATCTCATGGATGTCGTACACAAGCACAACCGCAATCCCACCCCAAAACCGATGCCCGTAGAGGAAGTGGATCGCCTGCGAGTACGGAAATACCGCGATCCGCAAAATAGCGAAACCGTGGCGCTTCCGGAAAGTTTGAAAGCGCTGCTGGCTTACGATTGCCAGCTGACAAGCCCCCACGGTCAACGGGTGCTGGAATCGGTTCTGGACGCCATTGATGAACATGGCGTCCTGCTTTCCGACTCGCTGGATGAAGATGCTTATTATATGAATGGCCTTGATATGATCGGGCTGGATATTGAAGAGCTGATGCCCGTCTGGAACGACGATCCGCGTCTTCCTGCCCTGATTCGCCTCTGCCATCCCGGAGATCAGCAGGTATTTATCTATGTCACCGAGCGTGATGAACAGGGTGAATATCCTGTCGTCCGCTTCGAGGGTAAAGAGAATGACCTTTGGCTGGCAGAATCGTCACTGATTGAATATCTGCAGGAGATTTTTGCCGGTGGAGATGAGAGCCACGACGAATGGCAGCATCAGCAAGCCCTCAACCAGGCACGCGATGGCGCCTTGCTGGAGCTGGAATATCTTCATGAGGATCTTTACGCCAGGCTCGAAGGTTGCCCTGACTAATTCACCATCTCCCGCCGAAAGCGCGCTTAACGGGCGCCGTCGGGGCCAGCTCCAGGAGGGAGCGCTTAATCCCTAACCTGATGTCACCACAAGGAGTGAAAATGGCATTAGTCTCCAACCCACATTCTGCTTATTCCCCGCGCCTTCCCTGGCTGGGAGGCATCGCTGGCCTGCTGGTCGGCGGCGCGATCCTCTATTTTTGGCCGCAATGGAACCGAACATGGTTAAGCCTGGTTCCTGCGCCCGTTTCCGTCTATACCCGCTTTCTCGGCGTCACTTTGGCAGACGTCCCGCTGATCACCTATGGTCATCAGGCGCTGCTGGGTTTTCTGATGGTGCTGCTCGCGCCCGGTTATGGTAAATCGACGCTTGCCGCATGGATGATGCACAACCCGGCGTCAAGCCGCCGCTGGCCCGGCGAGGTACTCCGTGCCTGGGTGACGAAATTTGGCCTGCTGGTCATGGTCTTTTGCAATCTGTTCTTTTTGTCCCGGGTCGGATCCGGGACCCTGGCGTTATATATTTTTATTCTCCAGCACATCAGCGTTGCCGCGGCGGTGACGTCAGGAGGGCTGCTGCTGCGTGACGCCCGACGTCTGGCCCGCACATTCGATGCTCAGCTGGCGGATCTGCGCCTTCTGATGCTCCTCACCCTCGGATTCCAGACGATTTTGCCGGCGCAGATCACGCTGATGAGCGCCCGGGGCGTGAATACGCCGCTGGGCTGGTATATTGTCAGCGCGCAGATGGTGGGGGTGTTACTGGCGTTTATGCTGGTCGCCGGGCTGGTAGCAGCGCTACGCTATCTGCTGGGAGAGGAAAGGTGCCGGGCCTGGCGCGGGGATATGGCGCTCTTCAACGGCATCGTCACGCTGTGCGTGGCGGGATTTCTGCTCTATCACATGGTGTCAGCCTATCCGCGAATCGTTGCCGCCCTGCATTAATCTTTACCAACCCGCTATGGCATCGAGCTGAAAGTATAGCGAAACCGGGGGCTGGCGCCCCCGCTGTCAGATAATGCGGTTTTGTTTGAAATCGCGCAGGAAGCTGCCCCAGCGCTTTTCATAGAACGGCGTGATATGGGCAATCATAAAGTGGCTGATGCCCTTCTCGCCGTCTACCACCTGGCAAATATCGATCGGCTCATCGCCGGGCAGGGTATCGGTGGCCACGCTGCCGGTGGTCTGAATAATGGACTCGATATCCCCTTCCGCTTCAATGCCGATAAGCAGATTAGCAGGCGCGTCGGCGTGCTCTTTGATCGAGCACAGGAACGCCCGCTTGACGGTTTTCAGCGTTTTGAACAGCGTGGTCAGCGAATCCACCATCTGCGCCGGCGGCTCGGCGACTTCAGACAGCAGCAGCGCTTCGCCCCCCTCCAGCACCGTCTGGGTGCTGAGCGGGCTGCCCTCTTCCCCGAGCAGATGGCTGATTTCCCGCGGGGTGAATTCTTTACCGCTCGGCAGCTTCGGGTTGAGGAACAGCGATTCGCCGAGAGTCATCGCCATCAGCGTGCGGGCCGGCATCATCACGAAAGCCTGTTCGTCTTCCACCGCCTGCTGCAGAGCCTCCAGCGAAGTGAAGAACGGAATGACCGACGTGCCGTCATCTTTTTCCCAGTGCTGCAGATCCAGCGCGCTATCTTCGACAATCTGCTCGCCATCGGCTGCGCTGCCCGGTACCCAGACGGTGGCCTCAAGCAGCGCGCTGAAAAATGCCGGACGATGAGCGGGCTCGGTAGCCGCTTTTTCCAGCAGGGTTTCTAATTCGTTTTTGGTTTCGGACATAGTTTGGCTACTTCAAAAATCGCCCGGCGGCGCGACGTCCGCACGGGCCTGCGGATTTTCCAGGCCGGGTAAGCGTAGCGCTACCCGGCAAGGCCATTACTCAGCCGTCAGCAGATTGGCGATAGTACGTACGCCAAGCCCCGTCGCGCCCGCCGACCACTGCTCAACGGCCGATTTGCGGTAGGTTGCCGAACAGTCGATATGCAGCCAGCCCTGGTGGTAGTTTTCCACGAAGTGGGACAGGAAGCCCGCCGCGGTGCTGGCGCCGGCCGGATAGGCGGCGCTGCCGGTATTGTTCAGTTCCGCGAAGTTAGACGGCAGCTGATTACGGTGGAATTCGGCCAGCGGCAGACGCCAGAACGCTTCATTTTCCGCCTGGGCGCTCGCCAGCAGGCGATTCGCCAGCGCATCGTCAAAGCTGAACAGCGCGTGGTAGTCGTTGCCGAGGGCGGTTTTCGCCGCGCCGGTCAGGGTGGCGGCATCGACGATCAGCTCAGGCTTCTGCGCCGAAGCGTCAATCAGGCCATCCGCCAGCACCAGACGACCTTCGGCGTCGGTGTTCATCACTTCGACGGTTTTGCCGTTGCGATAATGAATAATATCGCCCAGTTTGAAAGCGTTGCCGCTGATCAGGTTGTCGGCGCAGCACAGATAGAGCTTCACGCGCTTATTCAGCCCGCGGGTAATGGCGAAAGCCAGAGCGCCGGTGACAGTCGCCGCGCCGCCCATATCAGACTTCATTGAATCCATAAAGGCGCTCTGTTTGATGCTGTAGCCGCCGGAATCAAAGGTGATGCCTTTACCTACCAGACAGGCGTATACCGGGGCTTCTTTATCGCCGGTCGGGTTATAGTCCAGCGCCAGCAGAACCGGCGGACGCTCGGAGCCGCGGCCGACGGTGTGCAGGCCGAGATAGCCCTGCTCACGCAGATCTTCGCCTTTGGTGATGCGATAGCTCATCTTTTCGCCCGCCACGCTGCACAGCAGGTCGACGGCGCGCTGCGCCAGCTGCTCCGGGCCCAGCTCTTCCGCCGGCGCATTGATGGTGTCGCGCACCCAGTCAATAATGGTCAGACGGTTATCCAGCTCGCTTTTCTGCACATCGTCCAGGGTCGGCCATTCAACTTTTCGGGTGCCTTTCGGGCCTTTATAGCCCGCCCAGAACGCCCACGCGCGGTCGGTGTTCCAGCCTTCGCCGCTTAACGCGACATGCTTGATGCCCATGCCGTCAATTTTACGCGCCGCGCGCTGAATCAAGCCCAGGTCGTCTTTACCGTTGAGATGCAGGGCAATGCCATCATTATTAATGCTGTAAGACGCCTTCTCTCCCCAGCGCGCATCGGCTGGCTGAGTGGAAAGCGTAATCTTCATGGCTTCGGTCATTATCATTATCCTTCTTAGCAAACGGGCCACCGTATGGCAGCCCGTAACGTTCTCTCGCTCGATGATTCATCCGACTTTATACCGCCGCATAAATCATGACGCGAAAATTATTCGGCTTCGTCTAACCAGACTAACAGAATCGCCTCGAGAATTTTTTCATTGGATGCGTTCGGATCATCATCAAACTCTTCCAGATCGCAAATCCACTGATGCATGTCGGTAAAGCGAACGGTTTTTGGGTCGAGGTCAGGGTAAGCGTCATACAGCGCTTCGCCGATTTCACGACTGTCGGTCCATTTCAGTGCCATATTAGTGCTCGCGTGCGTGGTTGATGGTGTAACGCGGGATCTCAACGACCAGATCTTCGTCGGTGACGCGCGCCTGGCAGCTCAGGCGGCTGTCAGGCTCCAGTCCCCAGGCTTTATCCAGCATATCGTCTTCATCTTCGGTACTTTCCGCCAGCGAGTCAAAGCCTTCACGCACGATGCAGTGGCAGGTGGTGCAGGCACAGGATTTTTCGCAAGCGTGTTCAATCTCGATGCCGCTACGCAGCGCCGCATCCAGAATAGTCTCACCGGTCTCAGCTTCCACAACGATGCCATCCGGACACAGGTCCTGGTGGGGCAGAAATACAATTTTTGGCATTTTAAACCTCGTCCACGGATTGGCCTTTCAGCGCGATACGGACCGACTGATCCATACGGCGGGCGGCGAATTCCTGGGTTTGTGTGTCGATATTTTTAATCGCTTCTTTAATGGCGTCGGCGTCGTCGCCTGCCGCGGCGGCGCGTACCTGCTCCGCAGCAGCATCGATAGCCTGACGCTCCGCGGCGCTTAACAGCGCGGCGTCGGCGGCCAGCGCGCTTGTCAGGCTTTCCAGGACGCGTGCGGCTTCTACTTTCTGTTCAGCCAGCATGCGCGCCTGAATATCCTGTTCGGCGTAGCTCATCGAATCTTTAATCATGGTGGCGATTTCGCCATCGGTCAGACCGTAAGACGGTTTCACCTGAATAGAGGCTTCCACGCCGGTCGATTTTTCCATCGCCGTGACGCTCAGCAGGCCATCGGCATCCACCTGGAAGGTGACGCGAATATGCGCCCCGCCCGCCGGCAGCGCCGGGATACCGCGCAGCGCAAAGCGCGCCAGCGAACGGCAATCCTGCACCAGCTCACGCTCGCCCTGCATCACATGAATGGACATCGCCGTCTGGCCATCTTTGAAGGTGGTGAACTCCTGGGCGCGGGCCACCGGAATGGTGGTATTACGCGGGATCACTTTCTCCACCAGACCGCCCATGGTTTCCAGCCCTAACGACAGCGGGATAACGTCGAGCAGCAGCAGTTCGCTGTCCGGCTTGTTGCCGACCAGAATATCGGCCTGGATCGCCGCGCCAATGGCGACGACTTTGTCCGGGTCAATGGCGGTCAGCGGGGTGCGGCCGAAGAATTCGCCTACGCGCTCGCGCACCAGCGGCACGCGGGTCGAACCGCCGACCATCACCACTTCCAGCACCTCTTGCGCCTCAACGCCAGCGTCTTTCAACGCCCGGCGGCAGGCCATTAACGTGCGTTTTACCAGCGGGGCGATCAGATCGTTAAACTGGCTGCGAGTGATATCGCCCTGCCAGCCGCCGACCTCAACGTGCGCCACCTCGGCATCGCTAAGGGCAATTTTCGCCGCGATGGCGGCATCCAGCAGCTCACGCTGCAGGCGGTTGTCGCTACGGTCGCTGAAGCCTGCCTGCTCGCGCAGGTAGTCCGCCAGCAGATGATCGAAATCATCCCCGCCGAGGGCCGAGTCGCCGCCGGTAGCCAGCACTTCAAACACCCCGCGGCTTAAGCGCAGAATAGAGATATCGAAGGTGCCGCCGCCGAGATCGTAGACCGCAATCACCCCTTCCTGGCCGGAATCAAGGCCATAGGCGATAGCCGCCGCGGTCGGTTCATTAAGCAGGCGCAGCACGTGCAGACCCGCCAGACGCGCCGCGTCTTTGGTCCCCTGACGCTGGGCGTCATCAAAATAAGCGGGAACGGTGATCACCACGCCGTCGAGCTCGCCGGCCAGCGCTTCAGTGGCCCGGGCAGCCAGCGCTTTCAGAATATCGGCGGAGACGCGAATCGGGTTCAGCAGGCCGCCGGCGGTCTGGATCATCGGCAGGCCGTTTTCACTGGCCTGCAGCTGATACGGCAGATGCGGATAGCGATGTTGGATATCGGCGAGGGAGCGCCCCATCATCCGTTTCACGGAGCTGATGGTGTTGGCGGGATCCTGGGCGGCGTTCAGCCGGGCGTCATAGCCGACGGTCAGCCCCGATGCGTGGTAGTTCACCACCGACGGCAGCAGATAGCGGCCTTGATGATCGGGCAGAGTCTCGGCCTGGCCGCTACGCACGGTAGCCACCAGAGAATTGGTGGTGCCCAGGTCGATACCGGCCGCCAGACGACGCTGGTGCGGCGCGGCGCTCAGGCCGGGCTCACTAATTTGTAATAAGGCCATAATTGCTTCCGAAAATTAAAAATCGAGCAGTTTTTCTTCGAGTTCTTCAGCACTGCTGCGCAGTTTATCGAGGAAACGGAGCTTACGCACCGTGTCCGCCGCCGCCTCCCAGCTCTCATTATGCAATTGGTCAACCATCAGCTGATGGCGGGTATCAAACAGCGCTTTCACTCGTTTGATAAAGCTTTCCAGCCGCGCTTCGTCTTTCGCCTGGCCGATCTCATCCAACTCTTCGCGCAGTTCCAGCTGTTCCATCAGGAACGCGGTATCGCGAACGGTATGCTGCTCGCTGGCCAGATCGAAGCCATGCAGCGAGAGGAGGTATTCTGCGCGGGTCAGGGGATGGCGCAGCGTCTGCCAGGCCTGGTTAATGGTGGCGGAATACTGAACCGCCGCAAGCTGCTCCGCAGCGGGCGCGCTGGCAAATTTATCCGGATGGTACTGGCGCTGCAGATCCTGATACCGGACAGCCAGTTGTTCAAGCGAGAGGGTATAGCTGGCTGGTAACCCGAAGAGGGTGAAATAGTCCATAGTAACCTCAGGGTCATGCATCTAAACGAAAACCCCACGCGCGGCGTGACCGCGGTGGGGTTGGGGTGTACCGATTATACGTTAAAGCTTTCGCCGCAGCCGCACTCATCTTTGACGTTCGGGTTGGTGAACTTAAACCCTTCGTTAAGGCCTTCTTTGACGAAGTCCAGCTGCGTGCCGTCGAGGAATTGCAGACTTTTGCCGTCGATCACGACCTTCACGCCTTTGTCTTCAAACACGGTGTCTTCAGCCGCCGGCTCGTCAACAAACTCCAGTACATAGGCCATACCTGAGCAGCCGGAGGTTCTCACGCCCAGGCGCAGGCCAAACCCTTTTCCGCGGTTTGCCAGGAAGGCATTGACTCGCGCTGCTGCACTGTCGCTAAGAGTAATCGACATAACAAAACCTCAACTAATTATTTTGCTTCACGTTTGCTTTTGTAATCCGCAATCGCGGCTTTAATCGCGTCTTCCGCCAGAATAGAGCAGTGAATTTTCACCGGCGGCAGTTCCAGTTCATCGGCGATATCGGTGTTCTTGATCGCCTGCGCTTCGTCCAGGGATTTACCCTTCACCCACTCGGTGACCAGGGAGCTGGAAGCGATAGCAGAACCACAGCCGTAGGTCTTGAAGCGCGCGTCTTCAATGATACCTTCATTGTTGACTTTAATCTGCAACTTCATCACGTCGCCGCAGGCCGGCGCGCCGACCATGCCGCTGCCGACGTTCTCGTCGCTGTTGTCAAAAGAGCCGACGTTGCGCGGGTTCTCGTAATGATCGATAACTTTTTCGCTGTATGCCATGATGAATTCTCCTTATTGGTGCCGAATTAGTGATGTGACCATTCAATACTGTTCAGATCCACGCCCTGTTTGAACATTTCCCACAGTGGAGAAAGCTCGCGCAGACGGCCAATGGATTTACGAATCAGGTTGATGGCGTAGTCAATCTCTTCTTCGGTAGTGAAACGACCTAAAGAGAAACGAATAGAACTGTGCGCCAGTTCATCAGTCATGCCTAACGCGCGCAGCACGTAGGATGGCTCAAGGCTCGCGGAAGTACAGGCTGAACCGGAGGAAACCGCCAGGTCTTTCAGCGCCATAATCAGCGACTCGCCTTCAACATAGTTGAAGCTGACGTTAAGAATGTTCGGCGCGCCCTGCTCAAGGTCGCCGTTGAGGTACACTTCTTCCATATCCTTCACGCCGTTCCACAGACGGTTGCGCAGCGTGCGCAGACGCGCCATCTCGCTTTCCATCTCTTCTTTGGCGATACGGTAAGCTTCACCCATGCCGACGATCTGGTGAACAGGCAGAGTACCGGAACGCATACCGCGCTCGTGGCCGCCGCCGTGGATTTGCGCTTCGATACGAATGCGCGGCTTACGACGCACGTACAGCGCGCCGATGCCTTTCGGACCGTAGATTTTGTGACCGGAGAAGGACATCAGGTCCACTTTCAGCTGGCTGAGATCGATAGGCAGCTTGCCCACGCTCTGGGTGGCGTCTACGTGGTAAATGATACCGCGGGCGCGACACATCTCGCCGATGGTAGCGATATCCTGCACCACGCCGATTTCGTTATTCACATGCATGATGGAAACCAGGATGGTGTCGTCACGCATCGCCGCTTCCAGCTCTTTCAGATCGATAATCCCGTTGCTCTGCGGCGCCAGGTAGGTCACTTCGAAGCCTTCGCGCTCCAGCTGACGGCAGGTATCCAGAACCGCTTTATGCTCGGTTTTGCTGGTGATGATGTGCTTGCCTTTTTTCTGATAAAAGTTGGCAGCACCCTTGATCGCCAGGTTGTCGGATTCAGTCGCACCAGAGGTAAAGACGATTTCGCGCGGGTCGGCACCGACCAGCTCGGCAATCTGATTGCGGGCGATATCAACCGCCTCTTCAGCCTGCCAGCCAAAACGGTGGGAACGAGAGGCCGGGTTACCAAAGGTCCCGTCCATGGTCAGGAACTGCATCATTTTCTCGGCAACACGCGGGTCCACCGGCGTGGTTGCGGAGTAATCGAGGTAAATCGGTAATTTCATTGCTCTTAAACTCCGTACATCACTCAATGCAAGGAATCAGGCAACCGGCTTGATGTACGACCGAGTACACGGAATGTCGGAGCATCCCGGCCTGATTCTGAAAGCTCTTTATAATCGTTGTCCCGCCGTTTCGCGCTGCCTCGCCCTGTCAGCCGCAGCCCGAAACGGGACGGGTCACTCAGGCGCGCAGTTTAACGTCGATCGCGTCCTGGGTGCGCGCATTGCGCTGGGTTTCGTGCTGATGCTGACGACCGGAAACATCGAGGATCTCCTGGTTATTCACCAGTTCTCCGAGGGTGATATTGTTCAGGAAGCCGGTCAGACGCTCACTCAGATCGCGCCACAGCGCGTGAGTCAGGCATTTATCGCCGCCCTGACAGCCGCCCTTGCCCTGGCAACGGGTGGCGTCAACGGATTCGTCCACGGCGCTGATGACTTCGCCGACGGCGATACTGCCGGCATCTTTACCTAACAGATAACCACCGCCTGGGCCACGAACGCTGGAAACCAGGCCATTTTTACGCAGGCGAGAGAACAGCTGTTCCAGATAGGAAAGCGAAATTCCCTGACGCTCTGAAATATCTGCCAACGGCACCGGGCCCGTTTCAGAGTTGAGCGCAACGTCAAGCATCGCGGTCACGGCATAACGCCCTTTAGATGTCAGTCTCATGTCTTACTTAACCTCAAACTCGCCCCTGGCCGGGCTTTTTATTAATATGGGTATTGCATAGCAGGGCCAAGTCTGACATTCCCGAGTAATTTGGTCAACTATTTACTTGACTGTTTTAGTCAGGTATTTGGCTTTCCGTGCCGTTATTAATTTCGAGCCGCTCCCGGGGTCGGCCAAAGGCCTCGCCCGGGCTACAACAGAGATGTAGATTCGTAGGCCGGATAAGCGAAGCGCCATCCGGCGTTAACGCTCTTACTTACCTTTATTCTGCTGCTCAATAGACGCCAGCATGCCGCGCAGGATGTTCAGCTCCTGGCTTTCCGGACGTGCGCGGGTGAACAGACGACGCAGCTTGTTCATCACCTGCCCCGGATGATTCGGGCGGATAAAGCCCGTCGCCAGTAGCGTCTGCTCAAGATGGTCGTAGAATCGCTCCAGATCGTCCACCAGCGGGTACGGCGCCTCTTCATGTTCAACCGCCGGCTGCGCTTGCTCCTGCGCCGCCAGCCAGGCCATCCGCACTTCATAGGCGATAACCTGCACCGCCATCGCCAGGTTCAGCGAGCTGTACTCCGGATTGGCGGCGATGGCCACATGGTAGTGACACTTCTGCAGTTCATCGTTAGTCAGGCCAACGCGCTCGCGGCCAAACACCAGCGCCACCGGCGCATGCTGGCCTTCGGCGATGCTTTTCAGACCGCATTCGCGCGGGTCGAGCATCGGCCACGGCAGCGTGCGGGAGCGCGCGCTGGTGCCAACCACCAGGCTACAGCCCGCCAGCGCTTCATCAAGGGTATCGACGATCTGCGCGTTGCCAATGACGTCGCTGGCGCCCGCAGCCAGAGCAATGGCCTGGGAATCAGGCTTCACCAGCGGATTGACCAGCCACAGGTTGGTTAAGCCCATGGTTTTCATCGCGCGGGCAACGGAGCCCATATTGCCGGTGTGGGAAGTTTCTACCAGTACGATTCGAATATTTTGCAGCATTATGGTTCTTCGGCTAAAGATTATTCGGGCATGCTACCATAAAACGGAGACATAAGCAGATTTCGCTGTTATTATATGCGCCGTTTTTTCCCGTTCTTTAACATCCAGTGAGAGAGACCGATGCATCCGATGCTGAACATCGCCGTGCGCGCCGCGCGCAAGGCGGGTAATTTAATTGCCAAACACTACGAAACGCCAGACACCGTAGAAACCAGCCAGAAAGGCAGCAATGATTTTGTGACCAACGTCGATAAAGCCGCCGAAGCGATTATTATCGAAACCATTCGCAAATCTTACCCGCAGCACACCATTATCACCGAAGAAAGCGGTGAACACGCTGGTGAAGAGCAGGATGTTCAATGGGTTATCGATCCACTGGATGGCACCACCAACTTCGTAAAACGTCTGCCGCACTTCTCTGTTTCCATCGCCGTACGCATCAAAGGCCGTACTGAAGTCGCGGTGGTTTACGATCCGATGCGTAACGAACTGTTCACCGCGACCCGCGGCCAGGGCGCGCAGCTGAACGGCTACCGTCTGCGCGGCAGCAACGCTCGCGACCTCGACGGCACCATCATCGCGACCGGCTTCCCGTTCAAGGCGAAGCAGCACGCCACCACTTACATGAATATTCTCGGCAACATGTTCACCGAATGCGCCGATTTCCGCCGTACCGGCTCCGCCGCACTGGATCTGGCCTACGTTGCCGCCGGCCGCGTTGACGGTTACTTTGAAATCGCCCTGAAACCATGGGATTTCGCCGCAGGCGAGCTGATCGCTCGTGAAGCAGGCGCTATCGTGTGCGACTTCACCGGCGGTCATAACTATATGCTGACGGGCAACATCGTTGCCGGTAACCCGCGCGTGGTAAAAGCGATGCTGGCGAACATGCGCGAGCAGCTGAGCGATGCGCTGAAGCGTTAATCTCTTACTGATGTCAAAAAGGAAGCCGCGGCTTCCTTTTTTTATGTTCTAAAACGGTCGCAAACCGCCGCCTGGCGCGATCGCGCTACTCCACATCACGACAGCGGCCACCAGCAGCGCCACGCCGCCGGCCAGCGCCAGCGTCAGCCAGCCTACCTGGCGCCACAGCGGCGGCGCCTGATGCTGACCCAGCTTCACCGCCAGCTGGCGAAAACTGTGCACCAGCAGCGCCAGCGCCGTGATAGTCAATGAGGTCCCTGCCGCCATCGCCAGCGCCGCCGCCATCCCCCAGTTGAACACCCCGATCACTTTGCTGAACAGCAGGACCATGATCGCCCCCGAGCAGGGACGCATGCCCATCGACAGGACAATCACGGTGCGAGCCCGCCAGTCATCGCCGGCCTGCAGCTGCTCCGGGGCCGGGAGATGCTGATGCCCGCAGCCGCAGTGTTCGTTATGAACATGATGCGGGGTGAACGCGGTAAACGTTGGCCGGCTCAGCAGCAGACGCAGCTTTTTCAGCGCCCGCCAGCAGAGCAGCAGACCTAACGCGCCCACCAGCAAATAGCTGCCCTTCTCCAGCCAGAAACTGCTGAGATGCAGCTGGCGCGCTGGCAGCTGCAGTAGCGCCAGCACCACCACCACCAGCGCGATAGCCACCAGCCCCTGCAACAAAGAGGCGGCCAGCGTCAGGTTAATACTCGATTTCAGCTTTGAGGGATGGGTGGCAAGCCAGGTCGTAATGACAATTTTGCCGTGGCCGGGCCCTAAGGCATGCAGCACCCCGTAAACGAAGCTGAATCCAAGCAGCGACAGCCCCGCCGCAGCCGGGTTCTCCGCCACCGCCTGCAGCAGGCGGCTGAGCTCCAGATTGAGCGCGCGCTGCCAGACCGCGCTCTGCATCAGCACCTGCGGCCAGGCCAGCCACAGCCAGATGCCGCCCGTTACGCTCACGGCCAGCAGCAGCGCCAGCGGCCACAGCGCTTTCCAGCGCGAAGTTCGCGCGCGAGGGGTAAAAATTACTGACATGTCAGCGTCACCTTCTGGGCAAAATAGCTGCCCAGCGCCATATCCTCAGGCGGCGCATCCGCTTTATCCAGCGACTGGGCGTATGAGAGCATTTTGTCATTCGGTTTTGGCGTCATCACCGTTGCCTTACAGACGGCCTGCAGCGCGGCGGGCAGGGAAAAATCGCTATCTTTGTCATAAAACATATCGACATAGTAGGTCGGATCGAAAGTGGAAAAGGTAAATGTCTGCCCGGCAACGGGTTGCGGCGTCGCCAGCGGCAGGGTGAAGGTCAGTACCGCCTGCAGGCCGTCGCGCTCAAGACCGTAGCCGTCGGGGCGATTGTCAAATTTCACCCGCTGGCCGTTGTGCCACAGCTCGCTGAAATAGTGCTGGCCGAGCACGTTGGCCATCACCTCCGCCGCCAGTTTTTTCCATACTTCGCTGCCCGGTTTAGCGTTTCCGGCGTCGTAAAGCAGATCCGAGGAGGTTATTTCATCCATTGTCCAGCGCATTTTAAAGGCGCTCAGCAGGCCGTCTTTGACCACCGGCTCGCTCTGCAAACTGATGAAGCTATGCGGATGCGCAGCGGCTGTCCATGATAAAACCATGAAAAACGCCGCGCTGGTGCATTGTTTCACTCTGTTCATCTGTTCCTCACGTGAAAAATTCTGTGAACTTCGCCAGCAATCCTGAGCTAAAGCGGGCGCACTTCCCTGCCCCCGCCGCCGTCATTGTCTATCCTTAGCGGAAACCCTAACTGGAACTTACCAGATGATGACCGTCATTGAACCACCATCTGCGCTTTCCAGTCCACAGCGCCGTAGCCAGGTGCTCCTGATGTTTTATCTGCCCGGACAGTCGGTAACGACTGAACGGCTTGGCAGAATCAACCTCGTTGATGAGACCACGGCCCGGCAGGATATCGAGGAGACCGGACGCGAAATTCAGCGTTACCACCGCCTGACCCTTCGGTCACAGGTGGACGGCAGCTATCGGATTGAAGGCGCCGCGCTCGACCAACGTTTATGCCTGCTGCATGCGCTGCGGCGGGGCCTGCGCCTGTGCCCGCAGTTCGTTAACCATCATTTTACCCCGGCGCTGAAAACGCAGCTTAAACAGGAAGGCATCGCCCGTACCTTGTACGATGATACCAACCTGCAGGCGCTGGTGAACCGCTGCGCACGAGCGCTCAATCGCCAGTTCGACTGCCGGGACGTCCAGTTTCTGCGCCTGTACCTGCAGTACTGCCTGCTTGAGCATCACCGGGGCTATTCACCCGACTTCAATGATGAACAGCAACGCTGGGCGCAGACCGCCGCCGAGTTCACTCTGGCGCAGGAGATTGTCCGCCACTGGCAGCGCCGGGTCGGCGCTCCGCCGCATGTCGGAGAGCCTTTTTTCCTCTCGCTGCTGTTTATGATGCTCAAAACCCCCGATCCGCTTCGCGATGGTCACCCGCAGGATCGACGCCTGCGGCTGGCTATTTCCGGCCTGATCCACCGCTTCCAGATGCTCGCCGGCAGGTCGTTCAGTGACGAGCAGGGGCTGAGCGACCAGCTTTATATTCACTTGTCGCAGGCATTGATCCGCAGCGTGTTTGCCATCGGCATCGACAGCACGCTCACGGAGGAAGTGAGCCGGCTCTATCCTCGTTTACTGCGTACCACCCAGGCGGCATTGAGCGAATTCGAGGAGGCCTGGCACGTCCGTTTTAATGAGGAAGAGACCAGCTTAATCGCGGTGATCTTTGGCGCCTGGCTGATGCAGAAAAGCGACCTGCACGAGAAGCAGGTTCTGCTGCTGACCGATGATAATCCGGATATGGAAGCGGCCCTGGAGCAGCAGCTGCGCGAACTGACGCTGCTGCCGCTGAATATCAAATACCAGAGCGTAGAGCGCTTTCAGAAGGAAGGCGCGCCCAAAGGGGTGACGCTTATCGTCACTCCCTATGCGACGGCGCTGCCGCTGTTTTCACCGCCGCTGATCCACGCGGAGAACTGCTTCACCGAACGCCAGCAGCAGCATATCTGCGCGATGCTCGAGGACTAGGCCGCCACCGTTTTTGGCCGAATAGCCAACGCCGGGATGGTCAGCAGCGCCATTACCCAGAACACGCCCTGGTGCAGGTGCTGATAGAGGAAGCCGGCGAAGACGGTCATAATGGCGATACTCCCGCCCATCGCCACCGCGGAGTAGACGGCCTGCAGGCGGATCACTTCGCTGCCCTGGCGGGCGGCGATATAGCGCATCGCCGCCAGATGACACACCGTAAAGGTCCCGCAGTGAAGGATCTGCGCGAGGATAAGCCCCGGCAGCGCTGTGGTCCAGCCCATCAGCGTCCAGCGAACCAGCCCGCACAGGGCAGAGAGCAGCAGCAGATCCCGCGCGCTGAAGCGGCGGAACACCTTTTTACTCAGCGCGAAGATCACCACTTCCGCCACCACGCCTAACGACCACAGATAACCGACCGCCGAGGCAGAATACCCGGCCTGCTGCCAGTAGATGGCGCTAAAGCCATAGTAGGCGGCGTGCGCTCCCTGCAGCAGACAAACGCAGGCGAGAAAGCGCCAGCTTTGGCGCACCAGCGTCAGCCAGGCCGCCATTCCGGCCCCCTGCTGCGGGCGCGACGCCCCCTGAGGCATCACCGACGGCTTAAGCAACATGCCGAGCAGCATCGAGGCGACGCCCAGGCTTAGCATCAGCAGGATCGCCCGGTAATCGAACAGGCTCACCAGCTTACCGGTCAGCGCCGAACCAATCACAAAGGCGATGGAGCCCCATAGCCGCACCCGGCCATAGTCCATGGTGATCTGCTTTTGCCAGGTATTGGCCAGAGCATCCGTCAGCGGCACCAGCGGTGAAAAGAACAGGTTGAAGCCGATGATAATCGCCAGCAGCCATGCTACGTGGGTGCCGGCCCAGAAGGCCAGCGCGAAGAGCAAGGTTAACAGCGCCAGCACGCGCAGCGCGGCGATCAGCCGGGAGGGATCGCTCACCCGCGGGGCGATCAGCAGACTGCCGAGAAAACGGGCCACCAGACCGGCGCCAAGCAAAATGCCGATGGTTTCCGGGGTCAGCCCGTTGCCGGCCAGCCAGACGCTCCAGAAGGGCAGAAAAATACCGTAGCTAAAAAAGTAAGTGAAATAACTGAGCGCCAGCCAGCGCGTGGAGTGCAAGACCATGATTTCCTCCCGAATGGTGGCGATAGTCTGGCGATAAACCCCATCGTGAGTAAACCTGTGTCTCACTCTCTATATGGAAGTTGAGTACATTTGTCTTTAAATCGTGACGCGCATCACGGAGCACTCCCCACTCCGTCACCGGTTGTATTAAATAAAATCCGATAACCGGGCATCAAAGTGCGACCAACGATACGGCGAAATCCTAATGAAACGAAGCGCGACATTATTATTTTCCTGCTATGGCGGCTGGCAACTTTGTGTATTACGTTTAAATCACACGTCTCTCATAACGAGCTGATTATGAACACACTCCGCTATTTTGATTTTGGCGCATCCCGCTCTCTGCTACTGCTCATCGCCCGCATCGCCGTGGTGGTTCTGTTTCTACTTTTTGGCTACCCCAAACTGCTGGGCTTTAGCGGTACGGTGCAATACATGGCCGCCTCCGGCGCGCCGATGCCGACCCTGGCGGCGATTATCGCCGTCATTATGGAAGTGCCTGCCGCGATTTTAATTGTGCTGGGCTTTTTCACCCGCCCGCTGGCGGTCATCTTTATCTTCTACACCCTCGGCACGGCGGTGATTGGCCATCACTACTGGGATATGACTGGCGATGCGGTATTGCCGAACATGATTAACTTCTGGAAAAACGTCAGCATCGCCGGCGCCTTCCTGCTGCTAGCGGTAACCGGCCCCGGGGCGATCTCCCTCGACCGCCGCTAATCTCCAGACGCAAAAAAGGCCGCATACGCGGCCTTTTTGATGTCAACGCTAACGCTTACGCATATACCGGGAAGCGGGCGCAGATATCCAGCACTTTACCTTTCACGCGCTCAATGACCGCGTCGTCATTGATATTGTCCAGCACGTCACACATCCAGCCAGCCAGCTCTTTGACTTCCGCTTCTTTAAAGCCGCGACGAGTCACAGCCGGAGAACCGATGCGGATACCGGAGGTCACGAACGGGCTCTTCGGATCGTTCGGCACGCTGTTTTTGTTGACGGTGATGTTGGCGCGGCCCAGGGCGGCGTCAGCTTCTTTACCGGTCAGGTTTTTATCCACCAGGTCCAGCAGGAACAGGTGGTTCTCAGTACCGCCAGACACCACTTTGTAGCCGCGGTTCAGGAACACTTCCACCATTGCTTTGGCGTTTTTCGCAACCTGCTGCTGGTAAACTTTAAACTCTGGCTCCATCGCTTCTTTCAGCGCCACCGCTTTCGCCGCGATAACGTGCATCAGCGGGCCGCCCTGCGCGCTTGGGAATACCGCAGAGTTCAGCTTCTTATACAGCTCTTCGCTACCGCCTTTCGCCAGGATCAGGCCGCCGCGCGGACCCGCCAGGGTTTTGTGGGTGGTGGTGGTCACGACGTGAGCATGCGGAACCGGGTTCGGGTATACGCCAGCGGCAATCAGGCCTGCCACGTGCGCCATATCGACGAACAGGTAAGCGCCGATGCTGTCGGCGATTTCACGCATTTTTGCCCAGTCAACGATACCGGAGTAAGCGGAGAAACCACCGATGATCATCTTCGGTTTGTGTTCCTGAGCCTGCTTCGCCATGTCGTCGTAGTCAATTTTGCCGGACTCATCAATACCGTAAGGGATGATGTTGTACAGTTTGCCGGAGAAGTTAACCGGGGAGCCGTGAGTCAGGTGGCCGCCCTGCGCCAGGTTCATACCGAGCACGGTGTCGCCCGGCTGCAGCAGCGCGGTGTAGACGGCAAAGTTAGCCTGGGAGCCGGAGTGCGGCTGGACGTTAGCATAGTCAGCGCCGAACAGCTCTTTCGCGCGGTCGATAGCCAGTTGCTCAACCACGTCGACGTATTCGCAGCCGCCGTAGTAACGCTTGCCCGGATATCCTTCAGCGTATTTGTTGGTCAGCTGAGAGCCCTGCGCCTGCATTACGCGCGGGCTGGTGTAGTTTTCGGAGGCGATCAGTTCGATGTGCTCTTCCTGACGTACTTTTTCCTGCTCCATAGCCTGCCACAGTTCGGCATCATAATCGGCAATGTTCATTTCACGCTTTAACATCCGCATCTCCTGACTCAGCTAACAATAAAATTTCGGCCTAAAAAGGCGGTCCGATTGGACAACGGCCCACAGTATAACCGAATCATTCTGTGATAACAGGTCTTGACAAAGGATTTTACGCAAACGTTTGGCTCCGCATGACACAAGGCTTTGAGCAATAACGCCTCTCTCAGTATCAACGGATTTCTTTTCAGGATTGTGATGCAAATTCTTCATGTTGTAACTGCAACGGCGGAAAGTGTTAAAGAACCATTTACAACGCAGGGTTATTTCCTTAAGATGCATTTAAAATACATCATTAAGATAACACCCAAGGAAGCACACTATGCTCGACGCTCAAACCATCGCTACGGTCAAAGCCACCATCCCTCTGCTGGTAGAGACTGGACCAAAGTTAACCGCCCATTTCTACGATCGGATGTTCGCGCATAACCCGGAGCTCAAAGAGATCTTCAATATGAGCAACCAGCGCAACGGCGACCAGCGTGAAGCGCTGTTCAACGCCATTGCCGCCTACGCCAGCAATATCGATAACCTGCCTGCCCTGCTGCCGGCGGTGGAAAAGATCGCCCAGAAACACACCAGCTTCCAGATCAAACCGGAGCAGTACAATATTGTTGGCAGCCATCTACTGGCGACCCTCGATGAAATGTTCAGTCCGGGCCAGGAAGTGCTCGATGCCTGGGGTAAAGCCTACGGGGTGTTGGCGAACGTCTTTATCGGCCGCGAAGCCGAGATCTATCAGCAAAACGCCAGTAAAACCGGCGGCTGGGAAGGGACTCGCGCGTTCCGCATCGTGAAGAAAACCCCGCGCAGCCAGTTTATCACCAGCTTTGAGCTCGAGCCGGTCGACGGCCAGCCGGTCGCCGATTACCAGCCTGGCCAGTATCTGGCCATCTGGCTGAAGCCGGAAGGCTTCGAATATCAGGAAATTCGCCAGTACTCCCTGACCCGCAAAGCGGACGGTAAGGGCTACCGCATCGCGGTTAAACGCGAAGAAGGCGGCCAGGTTTCCAGCTGGCTGCATAACCATGCCAGCGAAGGCGATGTGGTCTATCTGGCCGCCCCGGCGGGAGATTTCTTCCTTAATGTTGAGCCGCAGACGCCGGTCACCCTGATCTCCGGCGGCGTCGGGCAAACGCCGATGCTGGCGATGCTGGATGCGCTGGCGAAGAGCCATCATCAGGGTCAGGTGAACTGGTTCCATGCGGCGGAAAATGGCGAGGTCCACGCCTTTGCCGATGAAGTGCAGGCGCTCGGCGCGGCGCTGCCGGCGTTTACCGCTCACGTCTGGTATCGCAACCCGAGCGAGGCTGACCGTCAGGCAGGACGTTTTGATAGCGAAGGTTTGATGGATTTAGCGGCGGTGGCGGAAACTATTCGCGACCCGCAGATGCAGTATTATCTCTGCGGCCCGGTAGCGTTTATGCAGTTTGCAGCGAAGCAGCTGGTAGAATTAGGGGTCAATAAAGACCACATTCATTACGAATGCTTCGGCCCGCATAAGGTGCTGTAAGCCCCGACGCCGCGGGGATTTGTAGGCCGGGTAAGCGCAGCGCCACCCGGCAATACTGCAACGAGCGGCGAGCGTTAAATCGCCGCGTCGTCTTCTTCGCCGGTACGGATACGAATGACCCGCGCCACGTCGAAGACAAAGATCTTGCCGTCACCGATTTTACCGGTCTGCGCGGTACGGATGATGGTATCCACACAGGTATCGACGATATCGTCGGTCACCACGATTTCAATTTTCACTTTCGGCAGAAAATCCACCATATATTCCGCGCCGCGGTAGAGTTCGGTGTGCCCTTTCTGGCGGCCAAAGCCTTTCACTTCCGTTACCGTCATCCCGGTGATGCCGACTTCGGCCAGCGCTTCACGCACGTCATCCAGTTTGAAAGGTTTAATAATCGCATCAATCTTTTTCATGGTGTTCCTGTCTTAGTCGCGTAACCGGTTGCTTACCGTATCATATCTTGCGCTATGTTGCGGAGCTACTCTTTAAAGTCATTGGCGTCGAGCTCATGGCGCGACAGCAGCTTATAGAATTCGGTGCGGTTGCGTCCAGCCATCCGCGCGGCGTGGGTGACGTTGCCCCTGGTAATCTGCAGCAGCTTGCGCAGGTAGTTCAGCTCAAACTGATTGCGCGCTTCCACGAAGGTCGGCAGCGCCGTGTTCTCGCCTTCCAGCGCCTGTTCCACCAGCGCATCGCCGATCACCGGCGACGAGGTCAGGGCCACGCACTGCTCAATCACGTTCACCAGCTGGCGCACATTGCCCGGCCATTTGGCGGCCATCAGCCGCTTCATTGCATCGCTGGAAAATGCCCGCACGAACGGCTTATGGCGATCGGCGGACTGACGCAGCAGATGGTTGGCCAACAGCGGAATATCTTCCGTGCGTTCGGAGAGCGGCGGGATCTTCAGGTTAACCACATTGAGGCGATAAAACAGATCTTCGCGAAACTCGCCGCGGGCCATCGCCTTCGGCAGGTCGCGGTGGGTGGCGGAGATGATCCGCACGTTGATTTCGATATCGCGGTTGCTGCCGAGCGGGCGAACCTTACGCTCCTGCAGGACGCGGAGCAGCTTCACCTGCAGGGCGACAGGCATATCGCCGATCTCGTCGAGAAACAGCGTGCCGCCTTCTGCGGCCTGGAATAACCCTTCGCGGTTGCTGACCGCGCCGGTAAAGGCGCCCCGCGCATGGCCGAACAGTTCGGACTCGAGCAGCTGTTCCGGCAGCGCGCCGCAGTTAATCGCCACGAAAGGCTTGTCATGACGCGGGCTGGCGTTGTGGATCGCCTGGGCGACTATCTCCTTCCCGGTCCCGCTCTGGCCGTTAATCAGCACGCTGACGTCGGACTGCGCCACCATCCCAGCCTGCTCGAGCAGGCGCAGCATCAGCGGGCTGCGGGTGACAATCGCCTGGCGCCACGCTTCGTCGGTGGCTGGCGATCGCTGCTCCAGCGCCTCATCAATGGCTTTATACAAGGCGTCTTTATCAACTGGCTTGGTCAGGAAGCTGAAGACGCCCTGCTGGGTGGCCGCCACCGCGTCGGGGATCGAGCCATGGGCAGTGAGAATGATCACCGGCATGCCGGGCTGCCCCTTCTGGATCTCACTGAACAGCTGCAGGCCGTCCATTTCATCCATCCGCAGATCGCTAATCACCAGATCCACTTTCTCACGTCCCAGCACGCGCAGCGCTTCCGGTCCGCTCTCGGCGGTGACCACGCTATAGCCTTCGCTGACCAGACGCATGCCGAGCAGCTTCAGCAGCCCCGGATCGTCATCCACCAGCAGCAAACGCGCCGGTTTACGGATCGTCATGGATCACCTCCGGTACTTTTTCGCTGCCGAAATTGCCGCCCGGCTTGCGGCTGGAGAGCTGGCGTTCAATATCCGTCAGATTCTCCAGCTTACGGGTGGTCAGCTCCAGCTGCTGGCGCAGCGACTGCTCCTGCTGGCGCAACGTCTCCAGCTCGCTATCGCTGGACTGCTGAAGCTTCGCGTAGCGGGCTCGTTCCTCCACCAGCTGCAGCTGACGGGTCTGCCCGTCGCGCCAGAGCTGATACAGCGGGCGGACCTGAACGGCAATTTGCGGGCTGAAGGTGTCGAGACGCGTCACCAGCTCGCGGCGCTCGTCAGGGGTAATTTTGGCATCGGCAAGCAGAATGCCGCGGCGGAACGCGTCCTGCCAGCTGTCGTCGGTATGGCGTTTCGCCTCCGCTCGCGCCTGCACCGGCGCGAGACGATCGGCGCAGTCAATGCCCCGCAGCCAGTAGAGGGGGTTTTTGTCGCTGGCATCGCTGCTGTGCGCCCAGATATCAGCGCAGTCCACGGCGACAAAATCGGCCACCTGGTGCTGCGCCTGCCCGGGGGCGGCGGCACCTTCCGCACTATGCGGCGAGAAGCCGGCGGAACACCCCGCCAGCGTCAGACAAGCAATGCCTGAGAGCAGCCATCCGCTAAGGGAACGGCGCCAGGCCAGGAATTGGGACATAGTTCCCCGATATCGATTCATTAGTTGGATTATTCCGGCGCTGAGGGAAGCGTAATGCGAAAACAGACCTGCCCGGCGGGGGCGTCAACCAGACTGAGTTCCCCTTGCATCTGACGGACACAGTCGCGGGCGATGCTTAACCCCAGCCCACTGCCTTTAACGGCCCCCTTACGCTGGTGACTTCCCTGGTAAAAAGGCTCAAAAATCATATTCTTTTCCGCGGCCGGGATCGGTTCGCCGCTGTTGGCGACATCAATACGCACCTGCTCTCCGTGCCGGTAGCTATGGATACGAATGTTACCGGATTCAGCGCCATAGTGCACCGCATTGGAGTAGAGATTATCCATTACGCTTATCAATAACGCAGGCTCCGCCAGACAATGCCGCGCCCGCAGCGCCAGCTCGGTATGCATCAGTTTAGCCCGCGCAGGCAAACTGTGCGCCGCCACGACGTTTTCCACCAGCTCCACCAGGTCCACTGCTTCCCGGGCTACCGGGCCGTCGGCCTGTTTGCGGTTGTAGTCCAGCAGCTGTTCAATCAGCTTTTGCAGGTTGCGGCTGCTGCTGTCGAGGATCTCGACGATCTCCTGCTGCTCCGGCGTCAGCGGTCCGGCGACCCGGTCGGCCAACAGCTCGGTGCCTTCACGCATACTGGCCAGCGGGGTTTTAAGCTCATGCGACAGATGGCGAAGAAACTGATGCCGCTGCGACTCCAGCCATGCCAGGCGCTCGCTGAGCCAGATGATGCGCTTGCCCACCGAGCGCAGCTCGCGCGGGCCAGTAAACAATGCCGCGTCGTCCAGCGACTTCCCTGCGCCCAGCTGATTGATCATTCTTTCGATACCTTTCACCGGGCCGATGATCATGCGGGTGAAAAGCAGCACCAGCGCCAGGCTCAGCAGAAACAGCACCAGCGCCTGCCAGCCGAAAAACTGGCCGCGCTCGGCAATCTCCTGCTGCAGCTGCTGGCCGCGGGAATAGACCACCGCCCGGGTCGCCTGGACCATGTCGCTGTTATTACTGGCGAAAACTTCCAGTCTGGCGGCTGCCTCGGCGTCAGGGCCGCTGTTGTTACACTGCAGCTGCGCCAGATCGCTGACATCCTGGCGCAGCGCCTGCCAGAGCTTTTCGTCCGGCAACACGCCGGCGTGCGCGTCCAGCATCTGGCTGTAGCGCTGCCGCTGGTTTTGATAGACGCGCGCCAGCGTCGGATCGTCCAGCACGCAGTACTGGCGATAGCTGCGTTCCATCTCCAGCGCGGCATTGATCATCGCCTCACTGCGGCGGGCATCGACCAGCGTCGTACGGTTGATATGCGCCGCCTGGGCGCTGAGGGCATTGAGGCTCTGCCAGGCCTGCCAGGCCAGCACCAGTAACGGCAGCAGGATCAGCACAAAGGAGAGCGTCACCAGCTGACGCAGCGAACGGGGAAAAAGAGAGAGTCGCTTCAAAGGTGTGGTCTCAATCATTAGCTCTGGTCGATGCTAACTGAGGAGCGCGCCGGAGAAAAGCGATACCCGTCGCCACGGCGCCCCAGAAACAACAAAGCCAGGCGCAAGGCCTGGCTTTGTTCAGGAATGAGGCGGTGCCTTACTCGACGTTTCGCCCGATGTCTGATAAAGCCAGGCTATTATCAGGAGTTGGACGGCAGGCACCTGTTTGTGCGTCATTCGAAGTTTATGTAGCGCGTCCCGAAGGGGCTGACATAAGAAGGTGAATGAGCCACTGGTTATTATTATGCATGAACTATGCCACCTTTCCAAACATTTTATTAACACATTGATATATATGGCTTTAACCATAAAAGCCAGCCACCCCAGCGCAGTACACTTTTTATCCATAGCGTCGCCAATTAGCGACACCAAATGTATCCCAAGTTACTCATCATTTAAATCAATAACTTAAGTGTCGCCTTTTGGCGACACTGCAATATGCCGGTTGTCGGTGATTCCCGACACCCTGGCGTGCCGGCCGTCACATATAAAAAAAGCCCCCTGCCTGAGCAGGGGGCCGATACGTTCGCGTGACACGCTGCGGGAAAATTAACCCAGCTGTTTACGCGCATTGCGGAAGATACGCATCCACGGGCTGTCTTCGCCCCAGTTTTCCGGGTGCCAGGAGTTGCTTACGGTGCGGAAGACGCGTTCCGGGTGCGGCATCATGATGGTCGCGCGCCCGCTTTCGCTGGTCACGGCGGTGATACCGTTCGGGGAACCGTTCGGGTTCGCCGGATAGGTTTCGGTCACTTTGCCGAAGTTATCCACGAAGCGCAGCGCCACCAGGCCTTTGCTCTCCAGCTGGGCCAGATGCGCGCTGTCGCGCACTTCCACCTGACCTTCGCCGTGGGAGACCGCAATCGGCATCTGTGAGCCAACCATGCCTTGCAGCAGCAGAGACGGGCTTTGCGTCACTTCCACCAGGCTGAAGCGCGCTTCAAAGCGGTCAGAGTGGTTGCGCACAAAGCGCGGCCACAGGTCGCTGCCCGGGATCAGCTCGCGCAGATTGGACATCATCTGACAGCCGTTGCACACGCCGAGCGCCAGGGTCTGCGGACGATGGAAGAAGGTCGCGAACTCATCGCGCACGCGCTCGTTGAACAGAATCGACTTCGCCCAGCCTTCACCTGCCCCCAGCACGTCGCCGTAGGAGAAGCCGCCGCAGGCCACCAGGGCATGGAAATCGCCGAGACCGGTGCGGCCCGCCAGCAGGTCGCTCATATGCACGTCAATGGCGTCAAAGCCAGCGCGATGGAAGGCCGCCGCCATTTCAACGTGAGAGTTCACACCCTGCTCGCGCAGGACGGCCACTTTCGGACGCGCGCCGGTGGCAATGTACGGTGCGGCGACATCGTCATTAATATCAAACGAGAGCTTCACATTGAGGCCCGGGTCGGCGTCGTTGGCTTTCGCCTCGTGCTCCTGATCGGCGCAGGCCGGGTTGTCGCGCAGACGCTGCATCTGCCAGGTGGTTTCCGCCCACCACATGCGCAGCGTGGTGCGGCTTTCGCTAAACACCGTCTGATCGCCGGCGGTCAGCACGAAGCGATCGCCCTCGACCGCTTTACCGAGGTAATGCACACAGTCCGCCAGGCCGTTAACTGCCAGAATGGCTTCCACCGCCTCACGGTCTGCGGCGCGGACCTGGATCACCGCCCCCAGCTCTTCGTTGAACAGCGCCGCCAGACGGTCGTCGCCCAGCGCGGCGATATCCGCCTCCACACCGCAGTGGCCGGTAAAGGCCATTTCCGCCAGGGTGACCAGCAGGCCGCCGTCGGAGCGGTCGTGGTAGGCCAGCAGTTTACGCTGCGCCACCAGGGCCTGCATCGCATCCCAGAAGCCTTTCAGCTGCGCGACATCGCGCACGTCAGCCGGCTTGTCGCCGAGCTGGCGATAGACCTGCGCCAGCGCCGTCGCGCCCAGCGCGTTGTGCCCTTTACCGAGGTCGATCAACAGCAGGGCGTTATCTTCCGTCGAGAGCTGCGGCGTGACGGTATGACGAACATCTTCGACACGGGCGAAGGCGGAGATCACCAGCGACAGCGGAGAGGTCATCTCACGCTGCTCGCTGCCTTCCTGCCAGCGGGTTTTCATCGACATTGAGTCTTTGCCGACCGGAATGGTCAGGCCCAGCGCCGGGCACAGCTCTTCGCCCACCGCTTTCACCGCCTCATACAGGCCAGCGTCTTCGCCCGGGTGGCCGGCAGCGGCCATCCAGTTAGCCGACAGCTTCACGCGGTTCAGCTCGCCAATCTGCGTGGCGGCGATGTTGGTCAGCGCTTCGCCAACCGCCAGACGGCCGGAGGCGGCGAAGTCCAGCAGAGCAACCGGGGCGCGCTCGCCCATCGCCATCGCTTCGCCGTAGTAGCTGTCGAGGCTGGCGGTGGTTACCGCGCAGTTGGCCACCGGGATCTGCCACGGGCCGACCATCTGGTCGCGAGCGACCATGCCGGTCACGGTGCGATCGCCGATGGTCACGAGGAAGGTTTTCTCGGCCACCGTCGGCAGGTGCAGTACGCGGTTAACCGCGTCGGCGATGGTGATCGGTTGGCGATCCAGCGCGCTGCCCTGGGCTTTCAGAGTCTGCACGTCGCGGGTCATTTTCGGCGTTTTACCAAGCAGGACGTCCAGCGGCAGATCGATCGGCTGATCGTTAAAGTGGCTGTCGCTCAGGCTCAGGTGCTGCTCGGCGGTGGCTTCGCCGATAACCGCATAAGGCGCGCGCTCGCGGCGGCACAGCTCGTCGAACAGCGGCAGTTGCTCCGGGGCGACCGCCAGGACATAACGTTCCTGCGATTCGTTACACCAGATCTCCAGCGGGCTCATGCCTGGCTCATCGCTCAGGATATCGCGCAGCTGGAATTTACCGCCGCGGCCGCCGTCGCTAACCAGCTCCGGCATGGCGTTGGAGAGACCGCCGGCGCCGACGTCGTGGATAAACAGGATCGGGTTGGCGTCGCCCAGCTGCCAGCAGCGGTCGATCACCTCCTGACAGCGACGCTCCATTTCCGGGTTGTCACGCTGGACGGAGGCGAAATCGAGGTCGGCATCGGACTGACCGGAGGCCATGGAAGACGCCGCGCCGCCGCCGAGGCCGATGTTCATCGCCGGGCCGCCCAGCACGATCAGCTTCGCGCCGACGGTAATCTCGCCCTTCTGCACGTGCTCGCCGCGGATGTTGCCGATACCGCCGGCCAGCATGATCGGTTTGTGGTAGCCGCGCAGCTCTTCGCCGTTATGGCTGGTGACTTTCTCTTCATAGGTGCGGAAGTAGCCGTTCAGCGCCGGACGACCAAATTCGTTGTTAAACGCCGCGCCGCCCAGCGGGCCTTCGGTCATGATGTCCAGGGCGGTGACGATGCGATCCGGTTTCCCGAAATCTTCTTCCCACGGCTGTTCGAAGCCCGGGATGCGCAGGTTGGAAACCGAGAAGCCCACCAGACCCGCTTTCGGCTTCGCGCCGCGGCCGGTGGCGCCTTCATCGCGGATCTCGCCGCCGGAGCCGGTTGCCGCGCCCGGCCATGGGGAGATGGCCGTCGGGTGGTTATGGGTTTCCACCTTCATCAGAATGTGCGCCGGCTCCTGATGGAAGTCGTAGCGCCCGGTCTGGTGGTCGGCAAAATAGCGCCCCACTTCAGACCCTTCCATCACCGCGGCGTTGTCTTTATAGGCCGACAGGACGTAGTCCGGCGTTTTTTCGAAGGTGTTTTTGATCATTTTGAACAGCGACTTCGGCTGCTGTTCGCCGTCGATGATCCAGTCGGCGTTGAAAATCTTGTGGCGACAGTGCTCTGAGTTCGCCTGGGCGAACATGTACAGCTCGATGTCGTTCGGATTGCGTCCCAGACGGGTAAACGCGTCCTGCAGGTAGTCAATTTCGTCATCTGCCAGCGCCAGACCCAAACGGAGGTTGGCGTCAATCAGCGCCTGACGCCCTTCGCCCAGCAGGTCAACGCTGGTCACCGGCGTCGGCTGATGGTGAGCGAACAGCTTTTCGCCCGCTTCCAGCGCGTCGAAGACGCTCTCCATCATGCGGTCGTGCAGTTCCGCCGCCACCGCGGTCCACTGCGCTTCGCTCAGGGTCGAGGCTTCAACATAATACGCCACGCCGCGCTCCAGACGCACAACCTGAGCCAGGCCGCAGTTATGGGCGATATCGGTAGCTTTAGAAGACCAGGGAGAGATGGTGCCAGGGCGAGGGGTCACGAGCAGTAATTTACCGGTCGGGGTATGGCTGTTTAAGCTCGGGCCATATTTAAGCAGTCGCGCCAGGCGCTCGCGATCGTCAGCGCTCAGCGGGGCGTTCAGATCGGCAAAATGAATATACTCGGCGTATATGGCGCTTACCGGAAGGTTGGCCGCCTGAAATCGTGCCAGCAGTTTATTAATACGGAATGCCGACAGTGCAGGTGAACCACGCAAAATTTCCATCATAAGTCTCTCGTCTTCGAAGCTTTCAGGGTGAGCCAGGGGGGGAAACGGGCGTCATTATAGTGAATCCTGCGCCCCGACGAAACCGTTTGCGTAGAAATAAAATCATTGATGCTGTTTATCAATAAATGTGACGCCTATCGCGAATAAGTTGCCAACTGGCGCATTCTTAAGCAGAATGCCGCTCATTCGACGACAACCTTGCGTTTTTTCCGGACATCGCCTGCTGAGGAACCTGAAGCTGCAGAAGATTAACGCGCTGAAAAAATTAAAGATTAATTATCTGCTGATCGGCATTGTCACCCTTTTGCTGGCGGCTGCCCTGTGGCCGTCGATCCCCTGGTCCGGTAAACCCGAGAACCGGGTGGCGGGTATTATCGCTCGCGGCGAGCTGCGCATCAGCACCATCAACTCGCCGATGACCTTTGCCACCATGAACAATAAAACGTTCGGCCTGGACTACGAACTGGCGAAGCAGTTTGCCGACTACCTCGGCGTGACGCTTAAGATAACCGTCCGGCAGAACATCAGCCAGCTGTTTGACGACCTCGACGACGGTCAGGCCGATATGCTGGCTGCCGGGCTGGTCTATAACCAGGAGCGGGTGAAAAACTATCAGGCCGGCCCCACCTACTATTCTGTTTCGCAACAGCTGGTCTACCGCGTCGGCAATACCCGGCCGCGCACCCTCGCGGCGCTGACCGCCGAGCAGCTCGCCATCGCTCCGGGCCACGTGGCGATCAACGACCTGCAGACCTTAAAAGCCGAGAAATACCCGGATCTTGCCTGGCGCGTGGACGAAAAGCGCGGCACCACGGCGCTGATGCAGGCGGTGATTGACGGCAAACTCGATTACACCATCGCCGACTCGGTGGCCGTCAGCCTGTTTCAGCGCGTCCATCCGGAGCTGGCGGTAGCCCTCGATATCACCGACGAACAGCCGGTCACCTGGTTCAGCGCCCGGGACGATGATAATTCCCTGTCGGCGGCGATGCTTGATTTCTTCAACAACATCAATGAAGACGGCACCCTGGCGCGCCTGGAGGAGAAGTACCTCGGCCACGGCAACGATTTTGATTACGTCGATACCCGCACCTTCCTGCGCGCGGTGGAAAACATTCTTCCGGAGGTGCAGCCGCTGTTTGAAAAGTACGCCCGCGAGATCGACTGGCGCCTGCTGGCCGCCATCGCCTGGCAGGAATCCCACTGGGATCCACAGGCCACCTCTCCTACCGGCGTGCGCGGCATGATGATGCTCACGCGCAATACGGCGCAAAGTCTGGGGCTGACTGACCGGACCGATGCGGCGCAGAGTATCGACGGCGGCATGCGCTATCTACAGGATATGATGGATAAAGTGCCGGATTCGATCCCGAAAGATGAACGCATCTGGTTTGCGCTGGCCGCTTACAATATGGGCTATGCCCATATGCTGGACGCCATGGCGCTCACCCGCAAACAGAAAGGCAATCCTAACAGCTGGGCGGACGTTAAGCTGCGTTTACCGCTGCTGAGCCAGAAACCCTATTACAGCAAACTAAAATACGGCTATGCCCGCGGCCATGAGGCCTACGCCTATGTGGAAAACATCCGCAAATATCAGATAAGCCTTGTCGGCTATTTGTCAGAGAAGGAGCGCCAGCAGCAGCAAACGCTGGCCCTGGCGGAAGATTACCCGGCCGTGCTCCCCAATGAGCTCGAACAGCCGCAGGAGACCACCCTGCCCTTTTTCAAGTTTCGCGCCGAAAAACAGATGGATAATGCCCGGATGAAACTCCCGGGCCACCTGTATTAACTTTCCCCGTTCTGCTCCCGGGCTTTCTTCAGCGCTTTTTTCTCTTCCCGCCGCCAGCGGAAGAAGTCGCTCAGCATGGCAGAGCAGGACTCCGCCAGCACGCCTTCGCTAATCTCAACCCGATGGTTCATTCCCGGGTGGTGCAGAACATCCATCAGCGAGCCGGCGGCGCCGGTCTTAGCATCCCTGGCGCCAAACACCAGGCGGGCGATACGGCTGTGCACCATCGCCCCCGCGCACATCACGCAGGGCTCGAGGGTCACGTACAGCGTGGCGTCGATCAGCCGGTAGTTTTGCAGCACCAGTCCGCCCTGGCGTAAGGCCATAATTTCCGCATGGGCGGTAGGGTCGTGACGGCCTATCGGTCGGTTCCAACCCTCGCCAATGACCTGATTGTTATGCACCAGCACCGCGCCCACCGGCACCTCACCCTCTTCCCAGGCGCGCTTCGCCAGCGTCAGGGCATGACGCATCCAGTATTCATCATTGAGTTCGAGGTCAGACACAGCGGCCACTCCAGCAGAAAAAGCGGGGCGCATTATACATGGGAGCTATCAATTACACACTATTACTCCAGCTGCTGCAGCTCTCCCTGCGGGGTGACCCGCCAGCGATGCTGGCAAAAGCCGAGCAACGGGTTATCCTGCTCACTGTCGCTATAGCCGCTATACAGCTGCAGCGGTGCGCCAATCTTTTTCTCCAGCTGCACCACCTTTTCATGGCCCAGGCAGCGCAGGGTCAATACCCAGCCGCCCCAGCGGCGCGCGGTTCGGCTGGCTATCAGATTCACCCGCGGCAGCCAGAGGGTATCGCGATAAACCTGTTCCACCAGCGACTGCGGCGAGCCGGTGATCAACCAGACGTCGGCATCGGTACTGGTCAGGTAGGCCGTCAGCCGCGCATGAACCACGGGAAACGCTGTCACATGATGACGAAACCAGCCGACAAACTCCGCTTCCAGCCGCTTCAGTACCGCCTCGCGACGGCCAAAGGTTGACGCCCACAGCAGGAGGCTCATCGGCCAGCGCGCCGCCCTCCCGCACACCGCCAGCCCGGCAAGGATCGCCGGCCCCATCGCCACCACCAGCAGCAGGTTCAGCGGCAGATGGCGCAGCAGGTAGCGCAGAAAACTGCCGAACATATCCTGTTGATGCAAGGTTCCGTCCAGATCGAAAAACACCACTCTCCGTTCACTGTGCTGCAAACTGCCCCCTTCTCTCAGGATTCACTTCTCGTTAGGGTAAGCTTAACAGTCTTATGCCATGAAGAGGGAAAACATCCCTGCCGTTAAGGAAGAATTAAATTAGCAGGCGAAGGAAAAATTGTGGCTTATGAATTTTTAATTCGTGGTATACCCCTTATAATCGAATAAAAATTCTGTCAGTCACGAGCCGGACGGCTCCAGCGGAGCTCCAATGAACTGTTTAACGCGTATTCGTCAGCGCTATCCCACCCTGGCGGCGAGCGACAAAAAGTTGGCCGATTTTATTCTGAGCCAACCCGATGACACCCGGCACCTCAGCTCACAGCAGCTGGCGACGGAAGCCGGGGTGAGTCAGTCCAGCGTGGTTAAATTTGCCCAAAAACTGGGGTTCAAAGGCTTTCCGGCGCTGAAGCTGGCGCTGAGTGAAGCGCTGGCCAGCAGCCCGGATCCGCACTCCGTCCCGGTACATAACCACATTCGCGGTGACGACCCGCTACGTCTGGTGGGCGAGAAACTCATCAAAGACAATGTCGCCGCCATGCATGCCTCGCTGGACGTCAACACTGAAGAGACGCTGCGGGAAGCCGTCACGCTGCTGCGCAACGCCCGGCGGGTGATCGTCACCGGGATTGGCGCGTCCGGCCTGGTGGCGCGTAACTTTAGCTGGAAGCTGATGAAGATCGGCGTCAACGCTGTCTCTGAGCAGGATATGCACGCTCTGCTGGCGACGGTGCAGGCCATGTCCAGCGACGATCTGCTGCTGGCGATCTCTTACTCCGGCGAGCGTCGGGAGATCAATATGGCGGCCGGTGAAGCGCTGCGCGTCGGCTGTAAGATCCTGGCGATCACCGGCTTTAGCCCTAACGCCCTGCAGCAGCAGGCGACCCACTGCCTGTATACTATCGCCGAAGAGCAGGCGACGCGCAGCGCGGCCATCTCCTCCACCAGCGCGCAAATGATGCTCACCGACCTGCTGTTTATGGGGCTGGTGCAGCAGGATCTGGAGCGGGCGCCGGAGCGCATTCGCCATAGCGAAGCGCTGGTGAAAAAGCTGGTCTGAGCAGAAAATGGGCGTATAATGCCCGCCCTGTTTGTGTTGTTTCTGAGATTTTCCTGATGGCGCTGTTAATTACCAAAAAATGCATCAACTGCGATATGTGCGAGCCGGAGTGCCCCAATGAGGCCATTTCGATGGGTGACAGCATTTATGAAATTAACAGCGACCGCTGCACCGAATGCGTGGGCCATTACGATACGCCCACCTGCCAGAAGGTGTGCCCGATCCCGAATACTATTCTGAAAGATCCGGCACACGTCGAGAGTGAAGAACAGCTGTGGGATAAATTCGTCCTGATGCACCACGCGGATAAAATTTAACCGCCGTCGCGCTTAGCTTTCGACAATCACCGTGGCGCAGGCGTAATGGCGCTCATCGGCGAGCGTGACATGAATATGGCTCACCCCCAACCGTTCCGCCAGCCGTTGCGCCTCACCCCATAGCCGCAGCTTCGGCTTGCCCAGCTCATCGTTGTAAACTTCGAACTGATTAAAGGCCAGCCCGTTGCGGATCCCGGTCCCCAGCGCTTTCGCCGCCGCTTCCTTGACCGCAAAGCGTTTCGCCAGGAAACGCACCGGCTGCTGATGCTGCTCCCAGATACTCCATTCATGGTCGCTCAGCACCCGGCGGGCAAGGCGATCGCCGCTGCGGGCGATCACCGCTTCGATGCGGGCGATCTCGACGATGTCGGTACCCAGCCCGAGAATGGCCATTAGCCGCGCGCTTCCAGCATCAGACGCTTCATTTCCGCGACCGCCTCTTTCAGGCCGCTCATCACCGCGCGGCCAATAATCGCGTGGCCGATATTCAGCTCATGCATTTCCGGCAGCGCGGCAATCGCTTTCACGTTGTGATAGGTCAGACCGTGACCCGCATTGACCTTCAGGCCGAGGCTGGCGGCGTAGGCGGCCGCTTTGGCAATGCGTTCCAGCTCCTTCGCCTGCTCGGCGTCGGTTTTAGCATCGGCATAGCAGCCGGTATGGATTTCGATATAAGGCGCGCCAACGTCCGCTGCCGCTTTAATTTGTGCTTCATCCGCATCGATAAACAGGGAGACCAGGATGCCGGCATCCGCCAGGCGTTGACAGGCATCACGCATCTTGTCGCGCTGGCCGGCGACGTCCAGCCCGCCTTCGGTGGTCACTTCCTGGCGCTTCTCCGGCACCAGGCAGCAGAAATGCGGTTTGGTTTCGCAGGCGATCGTCAGCATCTCTTCGGTGACCGCCATTTCAAGATTCATGCGGGTGTGCAGCGTCTGGCGCAGGATACGCACATCGCGATCGGTGATATGGCGGCGGTCTTCGCGCAGATGCACGGTAATGCCGTCGGCGCCGGCCTGTTCGGCAATGAAAGCCGCCTGAACCGGATCCGGGTAGGCGGTGCCGCGGGCGTTACGCAAGGTCGCGATATGGTCAATATTGACCCCTAACAGTAATTCAGCCATGACAATCCTCGTTAATCATTCTTCGTATTATCCGCTCGCGCCTTTCGCGCGGGCATAAACTGGCGAAACAATTCCCGGCTCTTGAGCGGTTTGCCGCCGAGATAGGGCTTCAGGGCGATACGGGTAAAGCGCTTCGCGGCGCGCAGCGTATCAACATCAGGAAACTCGCGACTCGCCAACGCTTTCAAATGGTGCCCGGTAAACGTGTTGTTATCAATCACCAGGCTGGCAATAAAGCCTTTTTCTTCGCGATAGCGGTAGGTCATGGTGTCGTCCACCGGCTCGCCGCTCCCGGCGCAGTGGAGAAAATCCACGCCATAGCCCAGGTGCCCGAGCAGCGCCAGCTCAAAGCGCCGCAGCGCCGGCTCCGGCGAGCCGCTGGCCCCGGCGAGCGCCTGAATGCAGTGCAAATAGTCAAAAAAGAGTTCGGAGAAGCGCGTTTCGTGCTCCAGCACACGGGAGATAAGCTCGTTAACGTAAAGACCGCTGTAGAGGGTGATGCCGCTGAGCGGCAGCGCCAGCGAGACAGCTTCCGCGCTGCGCAGGGTTTTGACTTCGCCGCGGCCGCCGAAGCGAACCAGCAAGGGGGTAAAGGGCTGTAAAGCGCCTTTAAGATTCGAGCGTTTGGAGCGTGCGCCCTTGGCAACCAGGCGCACGCGACCGGATTCTTCCGTGAAGACGTCCAGCATCAGGCTGGTTTCGCTCCACGGTCGGCTATGCAGGACAAAGGCGCGCTGCCATCCATCCACGTTGCGTTAACTCAGAGGTCGTCAACATAACCGAGACTGCGCAGGGCGCGCTCGTCATCGGCCCAGCCGGATTTCACTTTAACCCACAGCTCGAGGTGCACCGGCGCTTCAAACATCTCCTGCATGTCCTTACGCGCTTCGATACCGATGGTTTTGATTTTGGCGCCTTTGTTGCCAATCACCATCTTCTTCTGCCCTTCACGCTCGACGAGGATCAGGCCGTTGATGTCGTAACCGCCGCGCTCGTTGGTCACAAAACGTTCGATTTCCACGGTGACGGAGTACGGCAGCTCAGCGCCAAGGAAACGCATCAGTTTTTCACGGATGATTTCGGAGGCCATAAAGCGCTGGGAACGATCGGTAATATAATCTTCCGGGAAGTGATGGATCGCTTCCGGCAGATGCTTACGCACGATCGCCGCGATGGTGTCGACGTTGGTCCCCGTTTCCGCCGACATCGGCACGATATCAAGGAAGTTCATCTGGCTGGCGAGGAACTGCAGGTGCGGTAACAGATCCGCTTTTTCCTGCACGTTATCTACCTTGTTGACCGCGAGGATCACCGGCGCTTTCGCGTCGCGCAGCTTGTTGAGCACCATCTCGTCGTCCTGCGTCCAGCGGGTGCCTTCCACCACGAAGATGACCAGTTCAACATCGCCAATCGAGCTGCTGGCCGCTTTGTTCATCAGGCGGTTAATGGCGCGCTTCTCTTCCATATGCAGGCCCGGAGTATCGACGTAAATCGCCTGATACGGCCCTTCGGTATGGATGCCGACGATGCGGTGACGGGTGGTCTGCGCTTTACGGGAGGTGATCGAGATCTTCTGCCCAAGCAGCTTATTCAACAGCGTGGATTTGCCAACGTTTGGACGACCCACGATGGCGACAAACCCACAATAACTTTTTTCTTCGCTCATTCCAGCTCCAGCTTTTTCAGCGCCTGTTCGGCGGCAGCCTGCTCCGCCTTACGACGGCTGGAACCTGTGCCAACCACCGGTTCACTCAGGCCACTGACCTGGCAGTGGATAGTAAATTCCTGATCGTGCGCTTCGCCGCGCACCTGGACCACCAGGTAGGACGGCAGCGGCAGATGACGACCCTGCAGATACTCCTGCAGACGCGTCTTCGGATCCTTTTGCTTATCGCCCGGGCTGATTTCGTCCAGACGAGTCTGGTACCAGGAGAGAATTAAGCGTTCAACGTTCTGAATATCGCTGTCGAGGAAAACCCCGCCAATTAACGCTTCAACGGTGTCCGCGAGAATCGATTCGCGACGGAAACCGCCGCTTTTCAGTTCGCCCGGCCCGAGGCGCAAGCATTCGCCCAGCTCAAACTCGCGGGCGATTTCCGCCAGCGTGTTGCCGCGCACCAGCGTCGCGCGCATACGGCTCATGTCGCCTTCATCCACGCGAGGAAAGCGATGATACAGCGCGTTAGCGATCACGAAACTTAAAATGGAGTCGCCTAAAAATTCCAGGCGCTCATTATGTTTGCTGCTGGCACTGCGGTGAGTTAATGCCTGTTGCAACAGCTCCTGATGATGAAAAGTGTAGCCCAGCTTTCGTTGAAGCCGATTAATTACGATGGGGTTCATGCGTTACCAATAAATGAATGCGTCAAAGATGCAGCACACGAAACCGACCTGAGCATACGCTTCAAACAGGAAGTTGAAACAGACCAATACGCTTTCGTGTGCAGTGTCACCCGGCAGAGCGACAACCAAAAACTTCGGGGGGATATTCTATACGCAACGACACGGGATGTCGTTAGTTTGAATGGATTTAAATACTAAATAATTCACGCCGCTGCGATAACAGCAGCGGCGTGAATTCAGCAGATGAAATTAATGAATTCCACCAATGCGCGATAACCGCACACCGGTCGGCCATTCACCTTCCTGCTTTTCAAAACTCATCCAGATAGCGGTGGCTTTTCCGACCAGGTTTGCTTCCGGCACAAAGCCCCAGTAACGGCTGTCGGCGCTGTTATCCCGGTTGTCGCCCATCATGAAGTACTGACCCGGCGGCACAATCCAGGTGGCCAGCGGCAGACCGCTCTGATGGTAATACATGCCAGCCTGATCCTGAGCAATCGGCACCATCAGAATACGATGCGTGACGTCGCCCAGCGTCTCCTGACGCTCGGTGAGGCGAATGCCGTCGGCTTTGGTTTCGCCCTTCGGCAGCTGCCAGAAACCGCTGCTCGCCTCGCCGCCGTTGCTGCGGGAGAAAGTCTGAACGAAATCGCTCGGCTCCACGTTGGAGTAAGTCACCGGCAGCGCGTTGCCGCAGGCCTGTCCGGAGCTACAGCCCGGCTGAATAGTGACCTGCTTGGCAATCGGATCGTAGGTGACCTTATCCCCCGGTAGCCCCACCGCGCGCTTGATGTAGTCCAGGCGCGGGTCTTCCGGATATTTAAACACCACGATGTCGCCGCGCTTCGGATGACCCGTCTCGATCAGCGTTTTCTGATAGATAGGATCTTTAATGCCGTAGGCAAATTTCTCCACCAGGATGAAATCGCCAATCAGCAGAGTCGGCATCATCGAACCGGATGGGATCTGGAACGGCTCATAAATGAATGAACGTACCACCAGAACGATCGCCAGCACCGGGAAAACCGATGCGCCGGTTTCCAGCCAGCCCGGTTTCGGGCCGACTTTCTTCAACGTCTTTTTGTCCAGCTGCTCGCCGGTCGCTGCCTGAGCAGCGGCCTGACGCTCACGACGTTTCGGTGCAAAAATGAACTTGTCCAGGCACCATAAAACGCCCGTCACCAGGGTTGCAATCACCAGGATCAGGGCAAACATGTTCGCCATGCCAACTCCTTAGGGTTATTTGCCGTCTTTACCAACGTGCAGAATGGCGAGGAACGCTTCCTGCGGCAGTTCAACGTTACCGACCTGCTTCATACGCTTCTTACCTTCTTTCTGCTTCTGCAGCAGCTTTTTCTTACGGCTGACGTCACCGCCGTAGCATTTCGCCAGCACGTTTTTACGCAGCTGTTTCACGGTAGAGCGCGCGATGATGTGGTTGCCGATGGCCGCCTGAATCGCGATGTCGAACTGCTGACGCGGAATAAGATCTTTCATCTTTTCCACCAGCTCGCGGCCGCGATACGGCGCGTTATCGTTGTGGGTGATCAGAGCCAGCGCATCGACGCGCTCGCCGTTGATCAGCACATCGACGCGTACCATGTTCGACGCCTGGAAGCGTTTGAAGTTGTAGTCCAGCGACGCATAGCCGCGGGAGGTAGACTTCAGACGGTCGAAGAAGTCGAGCACCACTTCCGCCATCGGGATTTCGTAGGTCAGCGCCACCTGTTTACCGTGGTAAACCATGTTGGTCTGCACACCACGTTTCTCCACGCACAGAGTGATCACGTTGCCGAGGAACTCCTGCGGCAGCAGCATGTGACACTCGGCGATCGGCTCGCGCAGCTCCTGAATATTATTCAGCGGCGGCAGCTTGGACGGGCTGTCGACGTAGATAACTTCTTTGGAGGTGGTCTCCACTTCGTAAACTACCGTCGGCGCGGTGGTGATCAGGTCGAGATCGTATTCACGCTCCAGACGCTCCTGAATGATCTCCATGTGCAGCAGGCCGAGGAAGCCGCAGCGGAAGCCGAAGCCCAGCGCGGTAGAACTTTCCGGCTCGTAGAACAGAGAGGCGTCGTTGAGGCTCAGTTTGCCCAGCGCATCGCGGAAAGCTTCATAATCATCGGAGCTCACCGGGAACAGGCCGGCATACACCTGCGGTTTCACCTTCTTAAAGCCAGGCAGCGCTTTGTCTGCCGGGTTGCGGGCGGCGGTCAGGGTATCGCCCACCGGCGCGCCGAGGATGTCTTTGATCGCGCAGACCAGCCAGCCTACCTCGCCGCATTTCAGCTCGGTACGGTCAACCTGTTTCGGGGTAAAGATGCCCAGACGGTCGGCGTTATAGACCTGGCCGGTGCTCATGACCTTGATCTTATCGCCCTTGCGCATGGTGCCGTTTTTAATCCGCACCAGCGACACCACGCCGAGGTAGTTATCGAACCAGGAGTCGATAATCAGCGCCTGCAGCGGCGCGTCCGGATCGCCTTCCGGCGGCGGAATATCGCGCACCAGACGCTCCAGCACGTCGGTCACGCCGACGCCGGTTTTCGCCGAGCAGCGCACCGCATCGTGGGCATCGATCCCGACGATATCTTCAATCTCGTCCGCTACGCGCTCAGGGTCGGCCGCAGGCAGGTCGATCTTGTTGAGTACCGGAACGACCTCCAGGTCCATCTCCATGGCGGTGTAGCAGTTGGCCAGGGTCTGGGCTTCTACGCCCTGCCCGGCGTCAACCACCAGCAGCGCGCCTTCGCACGCGGCGAGGGAACGGGAGACTTCATAGGAGAAGTCCACGTGGCCCGGGGTGTCGATAAAGTTCAGCTGATAGGTCTCACCGTCGTTGGCCTTATAGTCCAGGGTGACGCTCTGCGCCTTGATAGTGATCCCGCGTTCGCGCTCAAGATCCATGGAGTCCAGAACCTGGGCTTCCATTTCACGATCAGAAAGGCCACCGCAAATCTGGATGATACGGTCAGACAGCGTCGACTTACCGTGGTCGATGTGAGCGATGATCGAAAAGTTACGTATATTCTTCATATTTAGAGTTAATTATGCCTTACGAGTATCATGAGGCCGCTGTACTGTGCCTGACGTTTTTTAATCCGAAAACGCCGCATTCTACACTACATCCTTGAAACCAGGAAATGCTGTTAGATCCAGCATAACCGCAGAAATTGTGGCGTTGTAACAGGAAGGGTAAATAAAGATAAGGGCCAGTGAAATCACTGACCCATGTCGGAGGAAGGCGTTTCGATACGCACCAGATCCGGCGGCAACGCGACGCTCAGGATCACCGGCTGCCACGACTGGCGCGCTGCCAGCTGCGGCGACAGACCGCGCGCCACCAGGAACCCGCCGACGCCGCCCAGCAGCGCGCCGCAAAGTGACGCGATATCGCTGGCAAACAGCACCTGGAAAATCGACGCCATCACAAACAGCCCCACCAGCGGCGCCATGTAGACCAACAGCGCCGAACCCAGCAGACTGCTCTCGGCGATCCCCAGCTCCACTTTTTGCCCCGCCGTCAACGGCTGCTCGCAGGGCACGCTGATGGTATGGCTGGTCTGCGGCCCCAGCTTGTTTAATACCCGGCTGCCGCAGCCGGCGCGGGAGGCGCAACTGCTGCAGGAGGCTTTAACGTCGCAGTGCACCTGCGCCACGCCGTTATGCCAGGAAACCACGGTGGCCCACTCTTTGATCATTGTACTGCCTTGAATTTAATGCTGTCTGAGATACGCTTCGCCGTCTGCGGCGGCAGTTCGCCCACCACGGTGATCTCCGCGTTATCGCGTACCGTCGTGCTGACGGTGCGTCGGCCGGTGCGCAACAGCTGGTCGCTGCTGGCCGCGGTGGCGCGGTTGATATTGATCGAGAAGCTGAACAAGCCGTCGGAATAGAGACGTGATTCTACCGGACCATCAAAGGTGGGTAGACGACGCTGGCTGCTGGAAACCTCAGTCATGCCCTGAGGGAGCCACGTCGGCGCCCAGTTGAAGTTGGCTTTGTCGCCCCCTTCAGGCACCGACAGCTGCGGCGGCAAATTCGCTTTTGCCAGCGTCTCCATGCTGGCGCTGACGTTATCGCCAACGTTGAAAGAGACGACCCGGAACTGCTCCAGTGTTTCACCGTCGCGGTCGAGTAAATCAACGCGCAGCGGCAGCTTAGTCTCAGCGTCCAGCCAGGCGATAAAGCTATAGCGCGTGCCGTCGCGAGCCACGACGCGGATCACGTCGCAGAGGCGGTCGGCGATACGGGTACGGCCCACGGAGATAAAATCATAGGCTGCGCTGAGACGTTTGAAATCGCTGTAAACCAGCGACGGCAGCGAATCGACGATATAGTCGCCGTTCAGGGTGAACGGATCGAGGCCGGGTTCAAAATAGCTGATTTCCGTACCGCGCAGGACCACTTCCCGGCGCGGACCGTCCAGCTGCAGAAGCTGCGCCAGCGGTTGATTGTTCAGTCGCGCGTGACGATAGCGCAGCGACTCAACGCCTTGTTTGCTGATGCTGACGAACGAGAGCTCATAGTTGAGGGACTGGCTGGCCAGGTTCATCTGCTGCAACAACGCCCCGGACGATGTATCAGCCGAGGCGTTGACAGAGAACAACAGACTGCCTGCCATGAGCGACATGGCACACCAAAGTTGCTTCATTACTGCGATTGCGTTCCTAAAGTTTGATAACCCGGCACCTGGACTGCGGCCTGCTGAGTCTGGGCCTGGCCAAACTGAAGCTGCTCAGCGTGCAGGCGGCGCTGCAGTTCGTAGTCCTGCAGCATGGCGTTAATCCGCCGGCGCTGTTCCTGGACCTGAGCCTGCTGGCCGCTACCTGCTGATGCGTCAGCCGGTACGCCAAGACTTACCGGGCTCGCTTTGCCCATCATTGGCAGCGTATTGAACACCGGCGCCTCTGGCTGCTGAGCGGCATCAGACTGCCCATTATAGTGCTGGACGCCGACGATAACCGCAAGCGATACGCAGGCGGCAACGCCCATCTGGGTCAGTGAGCTGGCCCACGGACGCACTTTGTTCCAGAACGGCATCTGCCGCCACTGGTGTGGTGCGGGCTGAGATTCAGGAATAAGCGGCGCCGTCTGACGAACGGGCTCATTTTCAATGGCGGCCATCACCCGGGCGGAGATATCAAATTGCAGCACCTCTGCGGTATCGCCACGCAGCGTATCGCGGATAAGGTGGTAACTCTCCCAGGTTTTTTGCATCTCAGAAGAACGACTCAGCTCGTTGAGCAGTTCGTTATCCAGCGTTTCACCATCCATTAAAGCCGAAAGTTTTTCTTTCTGCATGCCTGATACCCTTTTCCAGTATTCCGCTATCGTCAACGCCTGATAAGCGGTTGAACTTTATTATCAATAGCTTCTCGCGCCCGGAAGATACGCGAACGCACCGTCCCAACCGGACAATCCATGATAGCGGCTATCTCTTCATAGCTCAGGCCATCCAGCTCCCGTAACGTAATTGCCATGCGTAAATCTTCCGGGAGCGATTCAATGGTACGAAAAACTATTTGTCTCAGTTCTTCTGACAACATTAAGTTCTCAGGGTTCGAAATTTCTTTCAACGCTCCGCCGCTTTCGAAGTTTTCCGCCTCGTTGGCGTCAACATCGCTGGACGGCGGACGGCGTCCCTGAGCAACCAGATAATTCTTCGCCGTATTGACGGCGATACGGTATAACCAGGTGTAAAAAGCGCTATCTCCCCGGAAAGAGTCCAGCGCACGCCATGCCTTAACGAACGATTCCTGAACGACGTCAGCGATATCGCCCGGCGGTACATAGCGGGAAACCAGGCTCGCGACCTTATGCTGATAGCGCACTACCAGCAAATTAAACGCTTTCTGATCTCCTTTCTGGACCCGTTCAACAAGGACCTGATCCGTTAACTGCTCGCTCATCCGAGGTAATGTCTCCCCAAACCCAATTCCCATGCGTCTTCAAAACACCACCCAAAATCTGCATTATGAGCAAGCTGACTGTTGGAGTGTATGAAAACAATAAAGTTCCGTTACGCTTTTTGTTTTTTGTCTGGCAACGGCGGCAGATCGTTATCAATCATTATATGCCCTGGTTGCTAAACGATAGGTTAGTCAATAAGAAAAAGCGCAGGCCCGCCTGAAGGGTATCGTAACACGGCGTTTATTTCACTATAAAATCCAATGCTATCAACCTGCCACGCGTCTCATTTTCGCCGTGCTCCAGACCGTTTCCGCTCGCCTGCTGTTTAGCCGTCACAACGCCCGCCAAAAAAAATGTACGATTCCTCACGAGCTGGTGCTATTGTGAGCTAAATGTGTTTAGTAAATTAAACAAAGACGATGAATACCACTCCTGACTTCTCTTGTGATGTGTTGATTATCGGCAGCGGCGCTGCCGGCCTCTCCCTTGCGCTGCGCCTGGCAGAGCACAGTTCGGTGACCGTGCTGAGTAAAGGGCCGATCAGCGAAGGTTCTACGTTCTATGCCCAGGGCGGGATTGCCGCCGTTTTCGACGAGACGGACAGTATTGAATCCCATGTCGAAGATACCCTGATTGCCGGCGCAGGGTTATGCGATCGCCATGCGGTCACCTTCGTCGCCAGCAATGCCAGATCATGCGTCCAGTGGCTTATCGATCAGGGCGTATTGTTTGACACTCAGGTCCAGGCCAATGGCGAAGAGAGCTATCATCTCACGCGCGAAGGGGGCCACAGCCATCGGCGCATTCTCCACGCCGCCGACGCTACCGGCAAAGCGGTGGAGACGACTTTGGTCGATAAAGCCCTCGCCCACCCCAATATCCGCATCCTTGAGCGCAGCAATGCCGTCGACTTGATCGTATCGGATAAGATTGGCTTGCCAGGTACGCGCCGGGTGGTCGGGGCGTGGATCTGGAACCGCAATAAAGAGCGCGTGGAAACCTGCAGCGCGAAGGCGGTGGTGCTCGCCACCGGCGGAGCCGCCAAGGTTTATCAATACACCACTAACCCCGACGTCTCTTCCGGAGACGGTATCGCGATGGCCTGGCGGGCGGGCTGCCGGGTGGCAAATCTGGAATTTAATCAGTTTCACCCCACCGCGCTGTATCATCCGCAGGCGCGCAACTTCCTGCTTACCGAAGCGCTGCGCGGCGAAGGCGCCCACCTTAAACGCCCGGACGGCACCCGCTTTATGCCGGACTTTGACGAACGCGGCGAGCTGGCCCCACGCGATATCGTCGCCCGCGCCATCGATCATGAGATGAAGCGCCTTGGCGTGGACTGTATGTTTCTTGATATCAGCCATAAACCCGAGGCGTTTGTTCGCCAGCACTTCCCGATGATTTACGAAAAGCTGCTCGGCCTGGGAATTGATTTAACCAAAGATCCGGTGCCGGTCGTCCCTGCCGCACATTACACCTGCGGCGGCGTGATGGTGGATGATAATGGCCGCACCGACGTCGATGGGTTATACGCTATCGGCGAAGTCAGCTATACCGGGCTGCACGGCGCGAACCGTATGGCCTCGAACTCGCTGCTGGAGTGCCTGGTTTACGGCTGGTCCGCCGCGGAAGATATTGCCCGACGCCTGCCGCTGGCCCAGAAGGTTAGCACCCTGCCGGCGTGGGATGAAAGTCAGGTGGAGATCCCGGATGAACTGGTGGTTATCCAGCATAACTGGCACGAGCTGCGGCTGCTGATGTGGGATTACGTGGGGATTGTGCGCACCACCCGCAGGCTGGAGCGCGCCCTGCGGCGCATTACCATGCTGCAGCAGGAGCTGGATGAGTATTACGCCCGCTTCCGCGTCTCGAATAATCTGCTGGAGCTGCGCAATCTGGTGCAGGTGGCGGAGCTTATCGTACGCTGCGCGATGTTGCGCAAAGAGAGCCGCGGTCTGCATTACACCCTCGATTATCCGCAGTCGCTGCCGAACAGCGGCCCGTCGATACTGTCGCCCCTGGCTCACATAAAGAGATAAAAATCCTCGGTCAGAGCGGTAAAGCCTTCAGAATACTGCTGCTCTGGCCCGCGAATCGCCAGCCTGTCGCTGAAACACTCCCCCGCCGTCGGGGAGAAAGCCAGCAGCACCCGGTGCGGCGGCCGCAGCTCGGTCTCCGCCACGTCAGTGCGCAGTCGCAGGTGCCAGCCCATCGCGGTTGCCCGTTCGATAAACGCATTACCGATATCTACCGGCAGCACCACGCAAAAAAAGCCTTCTTCGGTGATATGTTCAGCGGCGCAGGTCAGCAGAGAAGCGTGATCGAGCGTAGTGGTATACCGCGCCTGCTCCCGCTGCGAGGTGGCGCAAGGCACCCCTTCCGCAAAAAAGGGCGGGTTACTGATTATCAGTTGATAGCGTCGGGTCTGCGGCGGCTGCCACTGATGAATATCGGCCTGACAGACCTCAACCCGCGCAGCCCATGGCGACGCGAGAGCATTTTCCTGCGCCTGGGCGGCGGCCTCTGCGTCCAGTTCAACCGCATCGATACATACATCATCGCCGGTACGCTGGGCGAGCATTAGCGCCAGCAGACCGCTGCCCGCGCCAATATCCAGCACATGCTTCACCCCGGCAATCGGCGCCCAGGCACCGAGCAAAATGCCGTCGGTACCCACCTTCATCGCGCAACGATCGTGGGCGATAAAAAACTGTTTGAAGGTAAAACCATTGCGCGGCAGCGCAAACTTCGACTGAGACATCCTCAATAACCTTGCCGACAAAAACTCCTGAACGTAAGGCTATGCACAATACCGGAGAACAGATAGCCTTACAAACAGATGAACATTACGTCAGTAACGTCTATAATCGGCGGCCCACTCAGAGGTAGAACATGACTGTAACGACTTTTTCCGAACTTGAACTCGACGAAAACCTGCTGGAGGCCCTCCAGGATAAAGGTTTCACTCGCCCGACAGCCATTCAGGCCGCCGCTATTCCGCCTGCGCTCGATGGCCGTGACATCCTCGGTTCAGCGCCGACCGGCACTGGTAAAACGGCGGCGTATCTGCTGCCAGCGTTGCAGCACCTGCTCGATTTCCCGCGTAAGAAATCCGGCCCGCCGCGTATTCTTATCCTGACGCCGACCCGCGAGCTGGCGATGCAGGTGGCTGACCACGCCCGCGAGCTGGCAAAGCATACCCATCTGGATATCGCCACCATTACCGGCGGCGTAGCCTACATGAACCACGCGGAAGTGTTCAGCGAAAACCAGGACATCGTGGTCGCCACCACTGGTCGCCTGCTGCAGTATATAAAAGAAGAGAACTTCGACTGCCGCGCCGTCGAGACCCTAATCCTCGATGAAGCCGACCGCATGCTGGACATGGGCTTTGCGCAGGATATCGAAACCATCGCCGGTGAAACCCGCTGGCGCAAGCAGACCATGCTGTTCTCCGCGACGCTCGAAGGCGATGCGATCAAAGACTTCGCCGAACGTCTTCTGGAGGAGCCGGTTGAAGTTTCCGCTAACCCGTCGACTCGCGAGCGCAAGAAAATCCATCAATGGTACTACCGCGCTGACGATATCGAACATAAAACCAAACTGCTGGTGAATCTGCTGCAACAGCCGGAAGCTACCCGCGCTATCGTCTTTGTGCGCAAGCGCGAGCGCGTGCATGAGCTGGCCAACTGGCTGCGTGAAGCCGGGATTAACACCTGCTGGCTGGAAGGCGAGATGGTGCAGGCCAAGCGTAACGAAGCCATCAAGCGTCTGACCGATGGCCGCGTAAACGTGCTGATCGCTACCGACGTCGCCGCCCGCGGTATCGATATTCCGGACGTCAGCCACGTCTTTAACTTCGATATGCCGCGCACCGCCGACATCTATCTGCACCGTATCGGTCGTACCGGGCGTGCAGGTAAGAAAGGCACCGCGATTTCGCTGGTTGAAGCGCACGACCACCTGTTGCTGGGCAAGATCGGCCGCTACGTTGAAGAACCGCTGAAAGCTCGGGTGATTGATGAATTGCGACCAAAAACCCGCGCGCCAAGCGAGAAGCTGACCGGTAAACCATCGAAGAAAGTGCTGGCGAAACGCGCCGAGAAAAAAGAGAAAGAAAAAGAAAAGCCGCGGGTGAAAAAGCGCCACCGCGATACGAAAAATATCGGTAAGCGCCGGAAACCAAGCGCAGCCGGGACGCCATCAGCGCCCAACGAAGAGTAAAAAAAAACGCCGGGTTATCCCGGCGTTTTCACATCTGGCGTTAGCCTTACAGGCTTTCGGTAAAGGTACGAGCGATAACGTCGCGCTGCTGTTCCGGCGTCAGGGAGTTGAAGCGCACCGCGTAGCCAGAAACACGAATGGTCAGCTGCGGATATTTTTCCGGATGTTCAACCGCGTCCAGCAGGGTTTCACGACGCAGCACGTTAACGTTCAGGTGCTGACCGCCTTCCACGCGAACTTCTGGTTTCACGTCTACCGGGATCTCACGGTATTCGATTTCACCCAGTTTGCTGACCGCCACCACGTCATCTTCCGCAAAACCACCTTTGGCGCACAGGCAGCGCGCTTCGCCTTTTTCACTATCCAGCAGCCAGAAAGAGTTCAGCAGGTCGTCGTTTGCCGCTTTAGTAATTTGGATACCAGTAATCATTTGATGCCTCCCAGGCAGTGTTTATTCGATTTTGGCCTCTTCGCGGCCAATTGGTAAAACCATTGTTGTATGAGTGTATATATATCAGCCGCCCCTTCGGCATTCTTTGATGTAAATCAATAAAAACCACTCACTCTAAGTGGGTATGCAAGGATTTTATTGTTTTACATCAAGTTACGCCATGCGCTGCTATAAATAATTTTGTAAATTTTCAATTTTTTTTGCATGAAGGCCCGCGTTGAGCCGTGCCGATTTTGTTCTGTAGAAAGAAGCCGTTAAGCTATAGCAATGACCCTTTGCAGGAGAGCAAGATGACCACCCCTTTAACCTGGCATGACGTGCTGGCGGATGAAAAGCAACAACCCTATTTTCTCAATACTCTGAAGACCGTCGCCGAAGAGCGCCAGTCCGGGATCACCATCTATCCACCGCAAAAAGACGTCTTCAATGCGTTTCGCTTTACCGAACTGGGCGATGTCAAAGTCGTCATTCTCGGCCAGGACCCCTATCACGGCCCGGGGCAAGCCCACGGTCTGGCGTTCTCGGTTCGCCCGGGCGTCGCCATCCCGCCCTCGCTGCTAAATATGTACAAAGAGCTCGAGGCCACTATCCCTGGCTTTACCCGCCCTACCCATGGTTACCTGGAAAGCTGGGCGCGCCAGGGAGTGCTCCTGCTGAATACGGTCCTGACCGTCCGCGCCGGGCAGGCGCACTCGCACGCCAGTCTCGGCTGGGAAACGTTTACCGATAAGGTAATCGCGTTAATCAATGAGCATTGCGAGGGAGTGGTCTTTCTACTGTGGGGCTCCCATGCACAGAAGAAAGGCGCGATTATCGATCGCCAGCGCCACTGCGTACTGAAGGCGCCGCACCCGTCACCGCTCTCTGCACATCGCGGCTTCTTTGGCAGCAACCATTTCGTGCAGACCAATCAGTGGCTGACCGAGCGCGGCGAAGCGCCGATTGACTGGATGCCGGTCCTTCCCGCCGAAAGCGAGTGATCGACAGCCATAAAAAAAGCCAGCATCAGCTGGCTTTTTTATTCAGGGACAGGTATTACGCCTTGTTCTGACGCCACCACTCCGCCAGCAGAACGCCGGTCGCCACAGAGACGTTCAGGCTTTCGACATTGCCGGTACCATCGATGGCGACGCTGAGGTCCGCGCTGGAGATCGCTGCATCCGACAGGCCATCGCGCTCCTGGCCTAACACCAGCACCATTTTCTTCGGCAGCTCGGCTTTAAACAGCGGGGTACCATTATGGCTGGAGGTCGAGACAATCGCGTAGCCCGCCTGACGGAATTGATCAAGAGTATCGATGAAGCTGTCGCCGGTGATCGGCTCAACATGTTCCGCACCGCCTTCCGCCGTACGGATCGCCGCGCCGGACTCCAGCACGCCGGCATCCTGAACCACAACGCCCTTCACGCCGAAGTGCGCGCAGCTGCGCATGATCGCCCCGAGGTTGTGCGGGTTACCCACGTCTTCCAGCGCCAGAACGCAATCTTCTTCTGCGGCCTTCGCGACCCACTGGGCAACAGAGGTGCCGTGGCGTTTTTTGATCAGGAAGCAGACGCCGCCGTGGTGATCGGTCCCGGAGGCTTTCGCCAGCTCGGCTTCATCAACCACATGATAGGCTTTACGGTTAGCCGCCATCCAGCGCAGCGCCTCTTTAAAACGCGGCGTCACGCTCTGAATAAACCAGGCGCGGACAATAGCTTCCGGGCGGCTCTGGAACAGGGCCTGACAGGCGTTTTCACCATACACGCGGGTCTCTTCCGCGCGCTGGCGACGCAGTACTTCCGGATCGATAAAGCTCTTCCCGCTGATCCCGCCGTGATCTTCTTTTACCGGCGTCTCATCGCCAGGGGCGCGGGAAACGGTACGCCACGGGGACGCATCGTCACGATGAAAATCATCGCGCTTGCGCTCATCACGCTTGCGGTCATCGCGTTTACGATCGTCACCGCGGCTGTTTCGTTCGTCACGCGCAGGGCGGCTGCGGCCGTCAACACGAGATTTTCCTGGACGACCTCCCCCTTTCCCGGTACGTGGGTTATGGGTGCGTTTGTCAGAATCATCATCACTGCGGACATACATCACTTTGACCTTGCCGCTTTTATTTTTCAGTTCGTCGCTCATCAATTTTCTCCACCTGCGCTGCGCGAAGCGCGCAGATTACCCGATGTGTCATCGCTTCGCCATGATTTCGTTTAAAAGCCGGCCTCTATTGCACTCATCGAACAAAACGCATTGTCCTTAAATAACACTTAATCGATAATATGTAACATCACAGAAACATATCGGCCACGTGCCACGTTGCAACCCATAACCAGAGGTTAGTTATGAATACCGTTTGTGCCAGTTGTCAGGCTCTGAACCGCCTCCCGGACGATCGTAGCGCGGATGGCGCAAAGTGCGGACGCTGCGGTCACGATCTTTTTGACGGCGACGTCATCAACGCGACCGGGGCAACGCTGGATAAACTCTTAAAGGACGATCTGCCGGTCGTTGTTGATTTCTGGGCGCCATGGTGCGGTCCCTGCCGTAGCTTCGCGCCGATCTTTGAAGACGTTGCGGAAGAGCGTAGCGGGAAGATGCGCTTTGTGAAAGTTAACACCGAAGCGGAACGTGAGCTTAGCGCACGGTTTCGTATCCGCAGCATCCCGACCATTATGATGTTCAAAAATGGCGAAGTGATCGACATGCTCAATGGCGCGGTGCCAAAAGCGCCATTTGATAGCTGGCTGAACGAAGCCGGACAGCAGTAATCCTTCCGGGGCACCGCTTGTGCCCCGTTTTAGCCTCTGCGACAATAGCGCTTTTCATTAGCGACTCCCATGACTGATAACGCTGTCCTTCGCCTGCGCGCCGAACGTCTCGCGCGAGCCACCCGCCCTTTCCTTGCGCGCGGTAATCGCATCCGCCGCTGCCAGCGCTGTCTGCTGCCGCTCAAGCAGTGTCTGTGCGCCACGTTAACGCCGGCGCAGTCCACCAGCCGCTTTTGCCTGGTGATGTTTGATACGGAACCGATGAAGCCCAGCAACACCGGTCGGCTCATCGCCGATATTCTGCCGAATACCGAGGCTTATCAATGGTCGAGAACCGAGCCGCCGCAGGGGCTGCTTGACCTGGTCGCCCATCCCGATTACCAGCCGATGGTGGTGTTCCCCGCCTCCTACGCCGGGCCGGAGCGCCAGGTCCTGAGCGCGCCGCCGTCTGGCAAACCGCCGCTGTTTATCATGCTCGACGGCACCTGGACCGAAGCGCGTAAAATGTTCCGTAAGAGCCCTTATCTGGACGCGCTACCGATAATCTCCGTCGATCTGTCCCGCATCTCAGCCTACCATCTGCGCGAGGCGCACGCCGATGGACAATATTGTACCGCGGAAGTGGCCATCGCCCTGCTGGACCTGGCGGGCGATGCACCGGCCGCCGCAGCGCTTGGCGAACACTTCACCCGCTTCCGGACCCGTTACCTGGCGGGAAAAACCCAGCATAAGGGCAGTATCACAGCGGACCAGGTGGAAAACGTTTAAAATCATTCGGTCACTGGGATGAAAGGAGACCGGTATGAGCCAACGAGGCCTGGAAGCACTGCTGCGACCAAAGTCCATCGCCGTTATTGGCGCATCAATGAAACCGCAGCGCGCTGGCTATCTCATGATGCGCAACCTGCTAGCCGGTGGCTTCAATGGCCCGGTGCTGCCGGTGACCCCCGCCTGGAAGGCGGTGCTCGGGGTGCTGGCGTGGCCCACCATCGAGAGCCTGCCCTTTACGCCGGATCTGGCGGTACTCTGTACCAACGCGCGGCGTAATCTCGAGTTGCTTGAAGCCCTGGGGCAGAAAGGCTGCAAGACCTGCATCATTCTTTCTTCGCAGCCTGAGCAGTATCCGGCGCTGCTGGCGTGCGCCACCCGCCATCAGATGCGCCTGCTCGGCCCCAACAGTCTCGGCCTGCTGGCGCCGTGGCAAGGGTTGAACGCCAGCTTTTCGCCGGTGCCGATCCATCGCGGTAAACTGGCCTTTATCTCGCAATCGGCTGCCGTCTCCAACACCATCCTTGATTGGGCGCAACAGCGCGAGATGGGGTTTTCCTACTTCATCGCGCTGGGTGATAGTCTGGATATAGATGTCGATGACCTGCTGGACTTTCTGGCCCGCGACAGCAAAACCAGCGCCATTTTGCTCTACCTTGAGCATCTCAGCGACGCGCGCCGGTTTGTTTCCGCCGCGCGCAGCGCCTCGCGAAACAAGCCGATCCTGGTGATTAAAAGCGGCCGTAGTCCCGCGGCGCAGAAGCTGTTGCACGTCAACTCCGGGATGGATCCGGCATGGGATGCGGCCATCCAGCGTGCTGGTCTACTGCGGGTCCAGGATACCCATGAGCTCTTCTCCGCCGTGGAAACCCTGAGCCATATGCGCCCGCTGCGCGGTGAAAAACTGATGATCGTCAGCAACGGCGCGGCGCCGGCGGCGCTGGCGCTGGATGAGCTTTGGTTGCGTAACGGTAAGCTGGCGACCCTCAGCGAGGAGACGCGCGAGGCTCTGCGCCAGGCGCTGCCGGGCGGCGTCGAGATCGCCAACCCACTGGATCTACGCGATGACGCCAGCAGCGAACATTATCAGCGGGCGGTGAATATTCTGCTTAACAGCCAGGACTATGACGCGCTACTGGTGATCCACTCTCCCAGCGCCGCCGCGCCGGGCACCGAGAGCGCCCTGGCGCTGATCGACGCCCTGAAGCACCATCCGCGTGGCAAATATGTCACCGTGCTGACCAACTGGTGCGGCGAATTCTCCTCCCAGGAGGCGCGACGGCTGTTCAGCGATGCCGGCCTTCCCACCTACCGTACGCCGGAGGGGACCATCACCGCCTTTATGCATATGGTCGAGTACCGCCGTAACCAGAAACAGCTACGCGAGACCCCCGTGCTGCCGGACTCGTTAACCGCCAATACCAGCGAGGCGCATGCCCTGCTCCAGCAAGCGATCGATGACGGCGCCACCACGCTGGATACCCACGAGGTCAGCCCGGTACTCCGGGCCTACGGCATCCACACACTGCCAACCTGGATCGCTGCTGACAGCGCGGAAGCGGTGCATATTGCTGAGCAGATAGGCTATCCGGTTGCGTTGAAGCTGCGTTCCCCGGATATTCCGCACAAATCAGAAGTACAGGGGGTCATGTTGTATCTGCGTACCGCGGCAGAAGTGCAGCAGGCAGCGGATGCGATGATCGATCGCGTCAGGCTGGCCTGGCCCCGGGCGCGCATTCATGGCCTGCTGGTGCAGAGTATGGCCAATCGCGCCGGCGCCCAGGAGCTGAGAGTGGTGGTTGAGCACGATCCTCTCTTCGGCCCGTTGATTATGTTGGGCGAAGGCGGCGTGGAGTGGCGGGCCGAGGACCAGGCCGCCGTGGCGCTGCCGCCGCTGAATATGAACCTGGCGCGTTATCTGGTGATCCAGGCGATCAAAAATAAGAAGATCCGCGGCCGCAGCGCATTGCGACCGCTGGATATCGCGGGCTTAAGCCAGCTGCTGGTTCAGGTCTCGAACCTGATCGTCGACTGCCCGGAGATCCAGCGCCTGGATATTCATCCCCTGCTCGCCTCCGGCAACGAGTTTACGGCGCTGGATGTTACCCTTGGGCTTGCACCCTTCAGCGGCGACAGTGAAAGCCGTCTCGCTATTCGTCCCTATCCGCACCAGCTGGAGGAGTGGGTGGTGATGAAAAATGGCGATCGCTGTCTGTTCCGGCCGATCCTGCCGGAAGATGAACCGCAGCTGCTCGCGTTTATCGCCCAGGTCACCAAAGAAGATCTCTATTATCGCTATTTTAGTGAGATCAACGAATTTACCCATGACGACTTAGCCAATATGACCCAGATCGACTACGATCGAGAAATGGCGTTTGTCGCCGTCAGGACCACCGCGGAACAGAGCGAGATCCTTGGCGTGACGCGGGCGATCTCCGACCCTGATAATATTGATGCCGAGTTTGCTGTGCTGGTCCGTTCAGATTTGAAAGGGTTAGGCCTGGGCCGAAGGCTGCTGGAAAAGCTGATCGCCTATACGCAAAGCCATGGCCTGCAACGGCTGAATGGGATTACGATGCCGAATAACCGAGGCATGATCGGCCTCGCCAGAAAGCTGGGATTCACCGTTGATATTCAGCTGGAAGATGGGATTGTCAGTCTGTCGCTGCCCCTGAATCAGGGATAATCGCGCGACGCTGACCGCAATTGTTGACCACATTAGCGGGTAGTAATGGTATTATTGCCCGCTTACGTCGTCTGCATGGTACAGAAGACCCTTCAATAAACAGAGAAGAAACGCACTGTGATGTTGTCAAAATTTAAGCGTAATAAACATCAACAACACCTTGCCCAACTCCCTAAGCTTTCTCAGTCAGTTGATGATGTAGAGTTCTTTTACGCCCCTGCGGATTTCAGGGAAGCGTTACTGACCCGGATTGCCAACGCCACTCAGCGTATATGCATTATTGCGCTCTACCTGGAGCAAGATGATGGCGGAAAAGGAATTTTGCAGGCCCTGTATGACGCCAAGCGTCAGCGTCCGCAACTGGATGTTCGCGTCCTCGTGGACTGGCACCGCGCTCAACGTGGCCGTATCGGCGCCGCCGCCTCCAACACCAACGCCGACTGGTATTGCCGGATGGCCACTGAAAATCCGGGCGTAGAGATCCCCGTTTACGGCGTGCCGATTAACACCCGGGAGGCGCTCGGCGTTCTCCATTTCAAAGGCTTTATTATCGATGACTGCGTCCTCTACAGCGGCGCCAGCCTGAACGATGTTTATCTGCATCAGCATGATAAGTACCGCTATGATCGCTATCAGTGCATCCGAAACGGCAAAATGGCGGACGTCATGTTTGACTGGGTCGACAATAATCTGGTTCAGGGACGCGGTGTGAATCGTCTCGACAGACCGGATCGGCCAAAAAGTCCGGAAATCAAAAACGACATTCGCCAGTACCGTCAGGAGCTCCGCGACCGCAGCTACCATTTTGTCGGCACCGCCGGTGACGAAGAACTCTCCGTCACCCCGCTGGTAGGCCTGGGGAAATCCAGCCTGCTGAACAAAACTATCTTTCACCTGATGCCCTGTGCCGAGCACAAGTTAACGATCTGCACCCCCTACTTCAACCTTCCTGCCGTGCTGGTAAGAAATATCATCCAGCTGCTACGCGACGGTAAACAGGTGGAGATTATTGTCGGCGATAAAACCGCTAACGATTTCTATATTCCCGAAGATCAGCCGTTTAAAATCATCGGCGCGCTTCCTTATCTGTATGAAATCAACCTGCGGCGTTTCCTCAGCCGGCTGCAGTATTATGTGAATACCGATCAGCTGATCGTCCGCCTGTGGAAGGATGACGATAACAGCTACCACCTGAAAGGCATGTGGGTTGATGATGAGTGGATGCTGCTCACCGGCAACAACCTTAACCCGCGCGCCTGGCGACTCGATCTGGAAAATGCCATTCTGATCCACGATCCAAAGCAGCAGTTGGGGGCCATGCGGGAGAAAGAGCTGAAGCTCATCCGCACCCACACCACGGTGGTGAAACATTATCGGGATCTGCAAAGTATTGCCGACTACCCGGTGAAAGTGCGTAAACTGATCCGCCGACTGCGGCGGATCCGCATCGACCGGCTGATCAGCCGTATTCTCTGACAATCAGCCCCGCCTCGACGGGGCTTTTTTCTGGAAGCACTATGCGTACGATAATCGTGATTGCTTCGCTGATGTTAACGGGCTGCAGCCACATGGCAAATGATGCATGGTCCGGTCAGGACAAAGCCCAGCATTTTCTGGCCTCGGCGATGCTGTCTGCCGCGGGCAATGAATATGCGCAACATCAGGGTTACAGCCGGGACCGCAGCGCCGCTATCGGCCTGATGTTTTCTGTCAGCCTCGGCGCCTCAAAAGAGCTTTGGGACAGCCGCCCGGCAGGGAGCGGCTGGAGCTGGAAGGATTTCGCCTGGGATGTAGCCGGCGCGACCACCGGCTACGCTGTGTGGCAACTGGCGCACCAGTAGCGGCTAAAGACGCAGGCCTTTGCCCTTGCGATGCAGCATCAGGGAGACCAGGAAGGCGATGGCCGCCATCACCGTTACGTACCAGTAAAAAGCGTGCTCTATCCCCGCCGATTTAAGCGACAGCGCGACATACTCCGCCGAGCCGCCAAACAGGGCATTCGCGACGGCATAGGAAAGCCCTACCCCAAGCGCACGAACCTGCGCCGGGAACATCTCGGCCTTCAGGATGCCGCTGATCGAGGTATAGAAACTGACAATCAGCAAGGCGCAGATCACCAGGCCGAAGGCAGAATAGGGGGAGCTCACTTTTTGCAAGGCGCTCAGGATAGGCACGGTAAATAATGTCGCCAGTACGCCAAAGCACAGCATGGAGGTACGGCGGCCTACTTTATCCGAAAAAGCGCCGAACAGCGGTTGAACCAGCATATAAACGAACAGCGCCGCAGTCATGATCACGCTGGCGGTGCTGGCCGTCATTCCCGCCGTGTTGACCAGATACTTTTGCATATAGGTAGTAAAGGTATAAAAGGTCAGCGATCCGGCGGCGGTAAAGCCCAACACCATCACGAAGGCCCGGCGATTACGCCACAACCCTTTAAATGAGCCAGCCTCTTTCAGCGCCCGGGTCTCCTGCTTTGAGGTTTCGTCCAGCTGGCGACGCAGCCACAGCGCGACGATGGCCAGTACTGCCCCGAGAGCAAAAGGAATACGCCATCCCCATGCATGCAGATCTTCGTCGCTCAGCACCTGCTGGAGCGCCACGACCACTAATACCGCCAGTAGCTGTCCGCCAATTAACGTGACGTACTGGAAGGAGGCGTAGAAGCCTTTCTTTCCTTCAATCGCCACTTCACTCATATAGGTCGCGCTGGTGCCATATTCTCCCCCGACCGACAGCCCCTGGAACAGACGGGCCAACAGAAGCAACGCCGGAGCCCAGGTGCCGATGACTGCATAGCCCGGCAGGCAGGCAATTACCAGTGAACCAAAGCACATCATGCAGACCGAAATAAGCATGGACGTTTTACGTCCGCGGCGGTCAGCGATCCGACCAAACAGCCAGCCACCGATAGGACGCATCAGAAATCCGGCGGCGAATACGCCTGCCGTTTGTAAAAGTTGAGTGGTGGTATTTCCGGATGGAAAGAAGATATGGGCAAAATAGAGCGAGCAGAATGAGTAGACGTAAAAATCAAACCACTCAACCAGATTTCCCGAGGAAGCGCCAACAATTGCCCAAATACGACGACGGGTGTCAGCCTGCTCCGGCGCGGCCCGTTCGGTAATGCTACTCTCTGTCATTGTTATATTGCTCCAGCAAAGACTGCAATCTGTCTTGTCGGGCGTACCACGTCACGCAGACAAATTAGTTAGTAAACTAAATGTTATATAATTGTTATATCTTTATATGTGATTGCATTCACATTTTTTTTCGCAAGCACGGTTTTCGCGATCAACGCCAGCGCAGGAGCAAGGAAAAAGTGGATTATGGCGAAGGGATTGCCACGACGGGGTTTTATGTTGCTTTGAATGAAGATGATGAGGGAGATATGGTGGGATTTTCGCCGGAGGCGGTGCTGAGCCCCCCTGGCCGGGCTACCGGGGCGTGGCCCCATGTCGGACCCGTAGCCCCGTAAAGCGCAGCGCCACCGGGGAGGCATGCCGGCATCTTCCCCGGATGACACAAACGCAAAAAAGCTCAGCCTTCCGACTGAGCTTTCTGCTTTATTTGATGCCTGGCAGTTCCCTACTCTCACATGGGGAGACCCCACACTACCATCG
>NZ_JBEAJW010000027.1:0-159603 GCF_040064295.1 Klebsiella sp. JB_Kp031 | reverse complement strand
CGGTGCCCGTCTTCGCCCTCACCCTAACCCTCTCCCGGCGGGAGAAGGAACCGTCTGGCGCAAGCCTGAATACCAGTGCTGGTCCGCCTTTCTCCCTCTCCCTTTGGGAGAGGGCCGGGGTGAGGGGCAACGCTTCGCCGTTCTTTGAATCCCATCACAATCACCGCACTCCCCTTTTCCCTTTTTCTCCACGACGGCTAAATTAGTAACTCATCCGACCACATAACAATAATTTTACATTGGAAGCCATTATGAGCCGCTATCCGTCGCTTTTCGCCCCGCTTGAGCTGGGCTTCACCACCCTTAAAAACCGCGTGTTGATGGGCTCCATGCATACCGGTCTGGAAGAACTGCCCGACGGCGCGCAGCGGTTAGCGGCCTTTTACGCCGAGCGCGCGCGTCACGGCGTGGCGCTGATCGTCACCGGCGGCATCGCTCCCGCCCCGTCCGGGGTGACCATGGCCGGCGGCGCGGTGCTCAACGATGCCAGCCATCTGGCGCATCATCGCCAGATCACCGACGCGGTACATCAGGAAGGCGGTAAAATCGCCCTGCAGATCCTGCACACCGGGCGCTACAGCTACCAGCCCGCGCTGGTCGCCCCTTCGCCTCTGCAGGCGCCGATAAACCGGTTCACCCCTCATGAGCTGAGCCACGACGAGATCCTCACGCTGATCGATGATTTTGCCCACTGCGCCCAGCTGGCGCGGGAAGCGGGCTATGACGGCGTCGAGGTGATGGGCTCTGAGGGCTATCTGATTAACGAATTCCTCGCCGCGCGCACTAACCAGCGCAGCGATCAATGGGGCGGCGATTACGCGCGCCGTATGCGATTCGCCGTTGAAGTGGTCAAGGCCGTGCGCCAGCGCGCCGGTCACGATTTCATTATCATCTACCGCCTATCGATGCTCGATCTGGTCAACGACGGCAGCACGCTGGCGGAAGTCACTGAACTGGCCAAAGCGATTGAAGCGGCGGGAGCGACCATCATCAACACCGGGATCGGCTGGCACGAAGCGCGCATTCCAACCATCGCCACGCCGGTACCGCGCGGCGCCTTTAGCTGGGTCACCCGCAAGCTGAAAGGCGCGGTGTCGATCCCGCTGATCACCACCAACCGCATCAACGATCCGCAGGTCGCGGAGGATATTCTCGCCCGCGGCGATGCCGATATGGTATCGATGGCCCGCCCGTTCCTCGCCGACGCCGAATTTATGTCAAAAGCGCAGAACGATCGTGCCGATCAGATCAACACCTGCATCGGCTGCAACCAGGCGTGTCTCGATCGGATCTTCGTCGGCAAAGTCACCTCCTGTCTGGTCAACCCGCGCGCCTGTCATGAAACCCTGATGCCGGTCCTGCCTGCCAACGCGCCTAAACGGCTGGCGGTGGTCGGCGCCGGGCCGGCCGGTCTGGCCTTTGCCGTTAACGCCGCCGCCCGTGGCCATCAGGTCACGTTGTTCGATGCGCTGCCGGAGATCGGCGGCCAGTTTAATATCGCCAAACAGATCCCTGGCAAAGAGGAGTTCCACGAGACGCTGCGTTACTACCGCACCATGCTCGATCTTAACGGCGTCGATCTGCGCCTGAACACCCGCGTTACGGCAGATGATCTGCTGGCTTTCGATGAGACGATCCTCGCCACCGGTATCGCCCCGCGCCTGCCGGCGATCGCCGGGATCGATCATCCCAAGGTGCTCAGCTACCTGGATGTCTTGCGCGACAAAGCGCCGGTTGGCGCGAAGGTGGCGATCATCGGCTGCGGCGGCATCGGCTTCGACACCGCGATGTACCTAAGCCAGTCGGGCGTGGCCACCAGCCAGGATATCGGCGAGTTCTGCCGCGAATGGGGTATCGATACCAGCCTGCAAACGGCGGGAGGGCTGAGTCCTGAGGGCCCGCAACTGAGTCAAAGCCCGCGACAAATTGTGATGCTGCAGCGCAAAGCGAGCAAACCGGGCGAAGGGCTCGGCAAAACCACCGGCTGGATCCATCGCGCGACGCTGCTGGCGCGCGGCGTGAAAATGATCCCGGGGGTCAGCTATGAGAAGATCGATGATGAGGGGTTACATGTGACTATCGGCGGCGAACGCCAGCTGCTGGCGGTGGATCATGTGATTGTCTGCGCCGGTCAGGAGCCGCGCCGCGAGCTGGCGGAACCGCTGCGCGCGGCAGGGAAAACGGTGCATTTGATCGGCGGCTGCGACGTGGCGGCGGAGCTGGATGCGCGCCGGGCGATTGCCCAGGGCACGAAGCTGGCGCTGACGATTTAGCCGTGTCCAGGGGGCGGCGCGATGCGCCTTCCCCGGGCTACCACGATAATCCCGCACGCTAGCCCGGCTAAAGCGACAGTCGGTAGCCCGGCTAAGGCGACAGTCGGTAGCCCGGCTAAGGCGACAGCCGCAAGCCGGGGAAACAGCAACACGAATCAGCGCTGCTTACGCACCTTGGTCGCTTTCAAAATGACGAACTTATTGTTCGTCGCAATCGTCGTGCAATTACCAAACGCGCGCTTCAGCTTACGGAAGTAATCGAGGTGGCGGTTGCCGACGACGTACAGCTCGCCGCCGTATTTCAGGCTGCGGCGGGCGTCGTTAAACATCTGCCAGGCAATATGGTCGGTAATGGCGTGCTGCTGATGGAACGGCGGATTGCACAGGATCGCCGTAAAGCGGTCCGGCTCAATGCCGGAGAGCGAGTTGTTGACCATAAATTCACAGCGGTCGATATCGTCCGGCAGGTTGTGCTCGACGTTCAACCGGCTGGAAGCCACCGCCATGTGCGACTCATCGGTGAACATGACCCGCGCGTTCGGGTTCTGCGCCAGCGCCTGCAGGCCAATCACCCCGTTGCCGCAGCCGAGATCGGCGATCTCGCCTTCTAAATTAGACGGTAAATGCTGCAGGAAGAAGCGCGCGCCGATATCCAGACCGCTGCGGGCAAAAACGTTGGCATGGTTGTGGATGGTCCACGGCGTGCCGTCCAGCTTCCAGCTGTAGGTTTGCGGCGCATCGGCCAGCTCAGGGGCGGTGAAAACGCAGTGGATCAGACGCGCTTTTTTCCATGCCAGCGAGGTGGTGGTGGTACCGAGAATTTTTTCAAACAGCGCCAGCGTCGAGTTATGCACATCGCGGGCTTTCGCCGCGGCGATAATACGGGTTTCCGGCGTCACCACTTGGCGCAGGGCGCGCAGCTGCTGTTCCAGCAGCGCCAGCTGCTTTGGCACCTTAATCAGCACCAGCGCCGGCGCGGCCGGCAGCGGGCTCAGGCTATCCTGAAAGCGCACGCTCTCTTCATCAATGCCGTTCATCCGCAGGTTGTGGCGGGTCGCCAGCTCGGAAATAAAGGAATCGTTGATGCTGACGGGGTTGCGCTCCGCCAGCGCGCAGGCGAGCGCGCCGAAGCCGTCGTTGAAGATGAGCGTCAGGCCGTCGACGTCATTCACCTGTTGCAGCAGATATTCATCCGCCGCTTCCCACGCCTGAAGCGCTTCTTCGACAGCGTTAGGTGGGAACCGCTCTAATGTGAATAACTCACCGTTTAACTCTGCCTGGCTCATCGCCTCTCCGCCTCCGGAATAGTAAAACCCGCGAGTTTATACGCAAATCCTGTCCAGTTGAAGAGAGATCGCTGATCATCGCCGCTCAGCGTAGATCGCCCTCGCCATCGGCTTGCAGCAGCGTTATCGACGCGCGGGCACCGGGCATCAGCTGCTGCAGATAGCCTACCAGCCGCTCTCCCGCCTCTTGCAGGGCCGACAACGGCATCGCCGGCAGGCTTTCGAGAATAAACCACATCGTATGCGCGCCGCTGTCCAGCCGGGTACGTACGCCCTGTCGCCAGTTCCAGCGTCGGCAGGTTACGCCTATATCATCCCGCCAGATGACTTCGCCCGGCTCCGGATATTCCACCACCGGCTCTGCCGATTTTAGCGTATCGAATGGCTCATCGCCGCGGGCAATGGCCAGCCGCGGTTCGCCACGGTAGGCGGCCAGATTTTCCCCACCGACCGGGACGGCATAGCGAATGCTGATCGCGTTGTAGATATCCACTACCGGATCGATGGCCGGCAGGCTCCCCTCTTTCCGCACCCGCTTGCGCAGCGCCTGCGCCGAACAGGGGGTACGTTTCGCCTTCGCGCCGAAGGCGCTGAAGGCTTCATCCCATGCCGCCAGGTGCGCTTGCGCCCAGGGCACATCATCCTGCTGCACCGCCTGGCAGGCCTCGGCCAGCGCCTGCTCCGCGATGGCGGGGTTGGCCACCGGCGCACTCTCCACCACAATACTTAATGCCCGAAAGCCCGGCGCCAGGCGGCTGACCGCAGATTCGATTGACGGCGTTACGCTACGCATTCGATAATCCTGTAATGACCAATTTGTTTCATCATAGTGACCAATGAACGTAAAAGTCAATATAACGACCGATTCAGGAGCTGATGTCGACCAGGTAAGTCGCGCCGTCGCCACGCGGCTGAAGGCCTACCGTAAAGCGAAAAAAATGTCGCTGGACGAGCTATCGCGCCGGGCCAGCATCAGCAAAGGTATGCTGGTCGAGATGGAAAAAGAGGCCGCCAACCCCAGCATTGCGATCCTCTGCAAACTCGCCGCCGCGCTGGGCGTTTCGGTGGCGGATATCGTCAAAGTGGCAAGCGAACCCGCGTTGCATATTATTCCCGCCGAGCAGATCCCCACCCTCTGGCAAGGCCCGCTGGGAGGCAGCGCCAGGCTTCTCGCCGGCACCGCCGGGCCGAATATGATTGAGCTGTGGCGCTGGGAGATGCAGCCCGGCGAAGCCTTTACCTCGCCCGGCCACCCGGCGACGACCTTCGAGCTGCTGCACGTGGAAGCCGGCGCGCTGACGCTGACGCTTGGCGAGACCTGCCGCACGGTGGCGGTCGGAGAATCCGCGGTGGCCCGTACCGAAACAGAGCACGGGTACCGGAATGCGGGACCCGCGCCGCTGGTCTTTACCATGACCGTGGCTGAACTGCCCTCCTGACAGACGTAATGATAAGACGATGACAAAACTCATTTATTTACAGGGCTATCCTGAATCGCTGCTGGCGCAGGTGACCACGTTAATCGAGCAAGACCGCCTCGGCGAGGTGCTGCAAAAGCGCTATCCGCAAGGGCACGACGTTAACAGCGATAAAGCGCTATATCAGTACACCCAGGACTTGAAAAACCGCTTTCTGCGCGGCGCGGCGCCGATCAACAAAGTGATGTATGACAGTAAGATCCACGTGCTGAACAATGCGCTCGGCCTGCATACCGCCATTTCCCGCGTTCAGGGCGGCAAGCTGAAAGCCAAAGCGGAGATCCGCGTGGCAACGGTATTTCGCGACGCGCCGGAGGCCTTTCTGCGCATGATCGTGGTTCATGAGCTGGCGCATCTGAAAGAGAAGGATCACAACAAGGCTTTCTATCAGCTGTGCTGCCATATGGAGCCGCAATACCACCAGCTGGAGTTCGACACCCGCCTGTGGCTGACGCACCTTTCGTTGAAGCGTTCTGCGTAGTCACGCACTGGTTTTGTCATGGGGGCATGATAGAGTGGCGACAGGTTCCCTTTAATGGAGTTCGTCACCGTTTATGATACGTTTCGCAGTTGTTGGCACAAACTGGATCACTAAGCAGTTTGTCGATGCCGCCCATGAAACCGGCAAATATAAACTTACCGCCATCTACTCCCGCAGCCTCGAACAGGCGCAAGCCTTCGCCAATGACTATCCGGTCGAGCATCTGTATACCTCGCTGGAGGCGCTGGCGCAAAGCGACGCCATTGATGCGGTGTATATCGCCAGCCCGAACTCCCTGCACTTCCCGCAGACGCGGCTGTTCCTGAGCCACAAGAAGCACGTCATTTGCGAAAAACCGCTGGCGTCGAATCTACAGGAGGTCGAGGCGGCCATCGCGGTGGCGAAAGCCAACCACGTGGTGCTGTTTGAAGCCTTCAAAACCGCCAGCCTGCCCAACTTTTTGCTGCTGAAGGAAACCCTCGGCAAAGTGGGTAAACTGCGTAAAGCCTTCATTAACTACTGCCAGTACTCTTCGCGCTACCAGCGCTACCTCGACGGGGAAAACCCCAACACCTTTAATCCGGCGTTCTCCAACGGTTCGATTATGGATATCGGCTTCTATTGCCTGGCGTCCGCTGTGGCGCTGTGGGGCGAACCGCGGGCCGTTCATGCCACCGCCAGCCTGCTGGACAGCGGCGTGGACGCCCAGGGCACCGTGGTGCTGTGCTATGACGACTTCGACGTGACGCTGCATCACTCCAAGGTGAGCGACTCGGCGATCCCCAGCGAAATTCAGGGGGAAGAGGGGGTACTGGTGATCGAAAAAATCTCCGAGTGCCAGAAGCTGGCGTTTGTGCCGCGCGGCGGCAAAGCCCAGGACCTGACGCAGCCGCAGCATATCAATACTATGCTGTATGAGGCGGAGACCTTCGCGCGGCTGGTGGAAACAGAGGATGTCGACCATCCGGGCCTGGCTGTGAGCCGTATCACGGCGAAACTGTCGAGCGAAATTCGTCGCCAGACCGGGGTGATCTTCCCGGCCGATACGCAGCCGCTGGCGTAAAAGAGTGTAAAGGCCCGTCTGGCCGCCATTGACGAAAACCGCCTCGTGACATATTTTGTTACGAGCAAAGGGGAGTAACTTCCTTGCCGGCCGATCGTCATTACGATGCGTGTAATACCGCATCCGGTCGCCGGGCAATCACCAAAGCCCATCGCGATGAACTTTGGTTGTTGTAAGTGAGACCTTGCCGGAAGGCGAGGTCTATGCATAAAAGCGCAGCGGCTGCCGTCTTCCGACGTCAGCCGTTTTTGTTTTTATGTAAGGAATATCAAATGAATACTGTCGGCACGCCGTTGCTATGGGGTGGATTCGCTGTCGTCGTCGCGATCATGTTGGCGATCGACCTGCTGCTTCAGGGACGACGCGGTTCGCATAGCATGACCATGAAGCAGGCCGCTGGCTGGTCTATCCTCTGGGTCACACTTTCTCTGTTGTTCAACGCCGCGTTCTGGTGGTATCTGGTGCAAACCCAGGGCCGCGCCGTCGCCGATCCGCAGGCCCTGGCCTTCCTCACCGGTTATCTGATTGAAAAAGCGCTGGCGGTCGATAACGTCTTCGTCTGGCTGATGCTGTTCAGCTACTTCGCCGTGCCGCCTGCTCTGCAGCGCCGGGTGCTGGTGTATGGCGTCCTCGGGGCGATTGTTCTGCGCACCATTATGATCTTCGCCGGCAGCTGGCTTATCTCCCAGTTCGACTGGCTGTTGTACGTCTTCGGCGCCTTCCTGCTGTTTACCGGCGTGAAGATGGCGCTGGCGAAAGAGGATGATTCCGGCATCGGCGACAAACCGCTGGTGCGCTGGATCCGCAGCCATCTGCGAATGACCGATAAAATCGAGAGCGAGCGCTTCTTCACCCGTAAAAACGGGGTGCTGTTCGCCACGCCGCTGCTGCTGGTGTTGATTCTGGTCGAGCTGAGCGATGTGATATTCGCCGTCGACAGTATCCCGGCGATCTTCGCGGTCACCACCGACCCGTTTATCGTGCTGACCTCGAACCTGTTTGCCATTCTCGGCCTGCGCGCCATGTACTTCCTGCTGGCGGGGGTCGCTGAGCGCTTCTCGATGCTCAAATATGGCCTGTCGGTGATCCTGGTGTTTATTGGCGTGAAGATGCTGATCGTCGACTTCTACCATATCCCGGTCGCCATCTCGCTGGGGGTCGTGGGCGGCATCCTGACCGTCACGCTGTTGATTAACGCCTGGGTCAACAAGCAGCACGACAAGCAGCGCAAACTGCCTGAATAACCTGCCTGGCGCGCCGTCGGCTCCCGCTGGCGGCGCGGTAATCGGCTATAGCAGACCTTCTCATAACGAGAATGCCTGCTCATGTCACAATTATGTTACTGCGTAGTTAAAAAATAAGATCCAGATTAAAATCACAGTATTTTACGCTTCCCGCCAGGCTTTCTTTCCGTATACTCGGCTATGCAAACATCTATTTACATCCTGACATAAACGTAACAAATAATACGTGGCTGGGATGGCTTGCTACATCACTGGAAGGAATGAATTATGACAACACGCACTCCCCCATCAGGGTGGCTCTCCCGCCTGGCGCAAGGCAGCCTGGTGAAACAAATTTTAATCGGCCTGGTGCTTGGCGTGCTGCTGGCGCTGGTCTCTAAGCCAGCGGCTATCGCCGTCGGCCTGCTGGGGACCCTGTTCGTCGGCGCGTTAAAGGCGGTAGCGCCGGTGCTGGTATTGATGCTCGTCATGGCCTCGATCGCCAACCATCAGCACGGACAAAAAACCAGTATTCGCCCTATTCTGTTTCTCTATCTGCTGGGCACCTTTAGTGCGGCGCTGACCGCGGTGTTGTTCAGTTTTCTCTTTCCGTCGACTCTGCACTTAACCACCGCCGCCGACAGCATCACGCCGCCGTCGGGGATTGTTGAGGTGCTGCGTAGTCTGCTGATGAGCATGGTGTCCAACCCGGTCGACGCCCTGCTGAACGCCAACTATATCGGTATTCTGGTGTGGGCAGTGGGGCTTGGCTTCGCCCTGCGCCATGGTAACGACACCACTAAAAACCTGATCAACGATATCTCCCACGCGGTGACCTTTATCGTTAAAGTGGTGATCCGCTTTGCGCCGCTGGGGATCTTCGGCCTGGTCTCTTCCACCCTGGCGACCACCGGTTTTGAAACGCTGTGGGGCTACGCCCAGCTGCTGCTGGTACTGGTGGGCTGTATGCTGCTGGTGGCGCTGGTGATTAACCCGCTGCTGGTGTTCTGGAAGATTCGCCGTAACCCCTATCCGCTGGTGCTGACCTGCCTGCGCGAAAGCGGCGTCTACGCGTTTTTCACCCGCAGCTCCGCCGCCAATATTCCGGTGAATATGGCGCTATGCGAGAAGCTGAACCTGGATCGCGATACCTATTCGGTCTCCATTCCGCTGGGGGCGACCATCAATATGGCGGGCGCGGCAATCACGATTACCGTGCTGACGCTGGCGGCGGTCCATACGCTGAACATTCCGGTGGATCTGCCGACGGCGCTGTTGCTGAGCGTGGTCGCTTCGCTGTGCGCCTGCGGCGCCTCCGGCGTGGCGGGCGGTTCGCTGCTGCTGATCCCGCTGGCCTGTAATATGTTTGGTATTCCGAACGATGTGGCGATGCAGGTGGTTGCCGTCGGCTTTATCATCGGCGTGCTGCAGGATTCCTGCGAAACCGCGCTGAACTCCTCCACCGACGCCCTGTTTACCGCCGCCGCCTGCATGGCGGAAGACGACCAGCTGGCGAAAAACGCCCTGCGCAGTTAATGCCTTTCCCCTCCGCTACCGCGCGGAGGGGCTCTCTTCCTGCACCGCGTTTTCAACCCTGAACGGATCGATACCCCGCTTTTGCATCCGGCGGAAGCGAATGATATTCAGGCCGTTGACGATCAGGAAGCTGCCTTCAATCAGCGTCCCGCCAATCGAACCCAGCCACAGGTTATGCGTCACCCAGCAGGCGGTGGAACACCACATCACGCAGCGGACGGTCAGCCCTTTACAGCGAAACAGCGCCCAGGTGCTGGCGACAGTGCCAATAATCGGCAGCAGCTCCATAGCATGCTGCAGCTTGCCAAGGCCGAGGATCAACGTCAGCAGGATAAAGACTGTCATCACCCACAGGCTGCGGGTGCGCAGGGAAATGACCGTGCGGAGCGCATTAAGCCCGGCGCTCATCCCGGCAGGCGCGGCGCCCATCAGGAAAAAATGGACGCCGATAACGGCGCTATAGACCGCCAGCTGAAGCCTGAAGCGACGTTCGTCGCGGTTGATAAAGGTGGTAATGCCGATAAGAAAGGCGATGACGCCGACGCCCTGAGCCAGCCAATACGCGGTCATGAAAGCTCCCTGAGAGAAAAAACAAACGGCGCTTCACAGGCTGAAACGCCGCTGCTGCTTACCCGATGACGCTGCGCTATCAGGCCAATGCGCTATCAACGCCGCCCGGGCGCCAATATGAATGCGCCTTTACAGGGTAACACCGCTTTTAAAGATGGCCAGCTCGCGGAAGTCATTCTGCTCATTACAAGTCGGTTTGCCGTTGGCGAAAGCCACAATGGTATCCACGAACTCCTCCAGCAGCTGTGGCATCGCTTTGCCGTGGATCAGCTGTCCGGCATCGAAGTCGATCCAGTGCTTTTTCTTTGCCGCCAGCTCGCTGTTGGTGGCGATCTTCACCGTCGGCACAAAGCCGCCGTACGGCGTGCCGCGGCCGGTGCTGAACAGCACCATATGGCAGCCGGCGCCGGCCAGCGCGCTGGTGGCGACGGCATCATTGCCTGGCGCGCTCAGCAAGTTCAGACCATGAACCTTCAGACGTTCGCCGTAGCGCAGGACATCCACGACCTGGCTGGAGCCCGCTTTCTGGGTACAGCCCAGCGACTTATCCTCGAGGGTGGTGATCCCCCCAGCCTTGTTGCCCGGAGAGGGGTTTTCGTAAATAGGCTGGTCGTGCGCGATAAAGTACTGCTTAAAGTCATTGACCATAGTCACCAGCTTGTCGAAGGTCGCTTCGTCGCGGCAGTGGCTCATCAGCAGCTGTTCAGCGCCGAACATCTCCGGCACTTCGGTCAGCACGGTGGTGCCGCCGTTGGCGATCACATAGTCTGAGAAGCGCCCCAGCATCGGGTTGGCGGTAATGCCGGACAGGCCGTCAGACCCGCCGCACTCGAGGCCAAACTTCAGCTCGCTCAGCTTACCCGGCTGACGTTTATCCTGACGCATCACGTCATACAGCTGGTGGAGATGCGCCACTCCCGCCTCCACTTCATCGTCCTGATGCTGACAAACCATAAAGTGCACGCGCTGCGGATCATACTCGCCCAGCGTTTCGCGAAAGGCCTCCACCTGGTTGTTTTCACAGCCAAGGCCCACCACCAGCACCGCCCCGGCGTTCGGATGGCGAACCATATTCTGCAGCATGGTGCGGGTATTGAGGTGATCGTCCCCGAGCTGCGAGCAGCCATAGGTATGGCTGAAGAGATGCACCCCATCAATGTCCTCCGCGCCGTTTGCCTCTTTCAGAAAACGGTTCTGCATCTGGCGGGCCATGGCGTTGACGCAGCCGACGGTCGGCAGGATCCACAGCTCATTGCGCACGCCGACGTCGCCATTGGCGCGACGATAAATCTGCACTTCGCGATCCGCTGGCTGCGGCGGTTGGGCAACCTGTTCCGGTTGATAGCGATACGCGTCAAGGTCGCTGAGATTGGTGCGCGTATTGTGCGCATGGACATGCTCGCCCGGCGCGATATCCGCCAGCGCATGGCCAATCGGCAGCCCATACTTAACGACGTTTTCCCCTTTCGCGATAGCGCGCAGTGCAAACTTGTGTCCGCGAACGATATCCTGACCGAGGGTGACCGGGTCATTGTCGATCGTCACCACGCTACCGGCCGTCATATCCGCCAGCGCGACCGCGACGTTATCCTGCGAATGGATTTTGATGTATTGCATATCAACCGACCTCTGGTCTTAGTTCAGTTCAATGGCGAAATAGTCACGCGCATTGTTAAAGCAAATGTTTTTCACCATCTCGCCCAGCAGCGCGATATCCGCAGGCGCTTCGCCGGCGGTCACCCAACGGCCGATCATCTGGCACAGAATGCGGCGGAAGTATTCGTGGCGCGTGTAGGAGAGGAAGCTGCGGCTGTCGGTCAGCATCCCGACAAAGCGGCTCAGCAGGCCGAGCTGCGCCAGCTGGGTCATCTGCCGCTCCATGCCGTCTTTCTGATCGTTGAACCACCAGCCGGAGCCGAACTGCATCTTGCCCGGCATCCCTTCGCCCTGGAAGTTACCGATCATGGTGCCCAGCACTTCGTTATCGCGCGGGTTCAGGCAGTAGAGAATGGTTTTCGGCAGCAGGTTCTCTTCGTTCTGCTTGCTCAGCAGCTTAGACAGCTCTTCAGCCATCGGACGATCGTTGATCGAGTCAAAGCCCACGTCCGGGCCTAACAGTTTGAACTGACGCAGGTTGTTATTGCGCAGCGCGCCGATGTGGTACTGCTGCACCCAGCCGCGACGAGCATACTCTGCGCCGAGGAACACCAGCACCGCGGTTTTGAACTGCGCCACTTCGCGTTCGCTAAGGGTTTCGCCAGCCAGGCGACGCGCCAGAATGGCGTCCAGCTCGGCGTCGGTCGCTTCCGCAAACAGCACTACGTCCAGGGCGTGGTCGGAGACTTTGCAACCGTGAGCGGCAAAGTGGTCCAGACGTTTGGTCAGCGCGCTTTGCAGGTCCGCAAAACGGCGAATATCGGTGTCGGACACTTCACCCAGCTTAGCCATATAGTCATTGAAGGTCGCCTGCTCGATGTTGAACGCTTTATCCGGGCGCCAGCTCGGCAACACCTTGATATCAAATGAAGTGTCTTTGGCGACAACCGCATGGTGTTCCAGGGAATCAATCGGATCGTCGGTGGTGCCGACCATCTTCACGTTCATCTGCTTCATGATCCCGCGGGCGGAGAAGGCGTCTTGCGCCAGTAACGCATTGCACTGTTCCCAGATCTCATCGGCGGTGGAAGGTGACAGCAGCTTACCTGTAATACCAAATGGGCGACGCAGCTCTAAATGGGTCCAGTGGTATAACGGGTTGCCAATTGTGTGAGGCACGGTGGCTGCCCAGGCGTCAAATTTCTCGCGATCGGAGGCATCCCCGGTACACAGACGCTCCGGCACGCCGTTAGTGCGCATCGCGCGCCATTTGTAGTGATCGCCTTTCAGCCAGATGTCATACAGATTTTTGAAACGATAATTTTCGGCAACCTGCTGCGGCGGAAGGTGACAATGGTAGTCGAAAATAGGCTGATCTTTCGCGTAATCGTGGTACAGGCGGCGGGCAAATTCGCTATCGAGTAGAAAATCTTCGGTCATAAACGGTGTCATTCGTGTGTCCTCTTCGCTCCGGAACAGGAGCCTTTCAGATGATTGACTACAATGCTGACAAAGTTATCACACCAATTTCCACAGGCCGAACTGTTTTTCGTGAGTTAGATCAATAAACGCTGATAAAAAAAACCGCCTGTCCGCGGCAAACGTCTCGCCAGGGCGCGCCGTATCTGGCTTTCCTCGCCAGTCATAAAGACCACACTAACTTTCCCACTTTTGTGACAGCACTCAACTTTTAAAGTTGTATGACAAGTTATCTTTCTGCCGTCGCAACATATAAACCGACGGAATGCTTTACCGGTGTTGATGGCATCGGCTTATACGGAATGGATACCGACTTTTTACATAACAACTGATGGTAAGGTTCGGGCCAGAGGGGACCGCCCTCCTGAACCCTCCGTTTCGCTTTCCCGACCGCGTATCGCCGTCAGGAGAGGCCGCACCTGGTGCGGAGAAATTACAGACGATGAGGTTTACATGCGTAAAATTAAAGGGTTACGTTGGTACATGATCGCACTGGTGACGCTGGGCACCGTGCTGGGCTACCTGACCCGTAACACCGTGGCGGCGGCCGCGCCGACGCTGATGGAAGAGTTACACATCTCGACCCAACAGTACTCCTATATCATTGCAGCCTATTCCGCTGCCTATACCGTCATGCAGCCTGTCGCAGGCTATGTCCTTGATATTCTGGGGACTAAAGTCGGCTATGCCTTCTTCGCTATCGCCTGGGCGATATTCTGTGGCTCGACCGCCCTCGCCGGCAGCTGGGGTGGCCTGGCGCTGGCCCGCGGCGCGGTGGGCGCGGCGGAAGCGGCGATGATTCCCGCCGGGCTGAAAGCCAGCTCCGAATGGTTCCCGGCGAAAGAGCGCTCTATCGCGGTGGGCTACTTCAACGTGGGTTCCTCTATCGGCGCCATGATCGCGCCGCCGCTGGTGGTGTGGGCGATTGTCATGCACAGCTGGCAGATGGCGTTCATTATCTCCGGGGTGCTGAGCTTCGTCTGGGCCATCGCCTGGCTGATCTTCTACAAACACCCGCGCGATCAGAAGAAATTATCTGACGAAGAACGCGACTACATCATTGGCGGCCAGGAGTCTCAACACCAGACCAATAACGCGAAGAAAATGTCGCCGTGGCAGATCCTGCGCAACCGTCAGTTCTGGGGTATCGCCCTGCCGCGTTTTCTCGCCGAGCCGGCCTGGGGTACCTTTAACGCCTGGATCCCTCTGTTCATGTTTAAGGTTTACGGCTTTAACCTGAAAGAGATCGCCATGTTCGCCTGGATGCCGATGCTGTTCGCCGACCTCGGCTGCATCGTCGGTGGATACCTGCCGCCGCTGTTCCAGCGCTGGTTCGGCGTCAATCTGATCGTGTCGCGTAAAATGGTGGTCACCATGGGCGCCCTGCTGATGATTGGCCCGGGGATGATCGGCCTGTTCACCAGCCCGTACGTGGCGATTGCCCTGCTGTGCATCGGCGGGTTCGCTCACCAGGCGCTGTCCGGGGCGTTGATTACCCTCTCTTCCGACGTCTTTGGCCGTAACGAAGTCGCTACCGCCAACGGTCTGACCGGGATGGCCGCCTGGCTGGCGAGCACCATGTTCGCCCTGGTCGTCGGCGCGCTGGCAGACACCATCGGCTTCAGCCCGCTGTTTGCCGTACTGGCGGTCTTTGACCTGCTGGGCGCGCTGGTCATCTGGACGGTGCTGAAAAACAAACCGGCTGACGATGACACGCCGCCGCTTAGCAGCCGCAAACCGGCCACCCAGAGTTAGAGACGCTTATGCTGAGGTGATCGCCTGCCAAGCCGCCTTCTCAGGCGGCTTTTTCATCCCTGCCAGTGGTGGAAATCGCGTAAAAGTGGTATAACAAATCGAATATTGTCGCCATCTTGCGGGAGCGAATATGGAAATCATTGAACCACGCCGTCTTTATCAGCAGCTTGCCGCTGAGCTGAAGACGCGCATCGAACAAGGTGTCTACCTTGTAGGGGATAAGCTGCCCGCCGAGCGCTTTATCGCCGATGAAAAAAACGTTAGCCGCACCGTGGTTCGTGAAGCCATTATCATGCTGGAAGTGGAAGGGTATGTCGAAGTCCGCAAAGGGTCGGGCATTCACGTTATCTCTAACCATCCGAAATACCAGCAAGTGGCCGATGAAAGCCTTGAGTTCGCCAACTATGGCCCCTTTGAGCTGCTGCAGGCGCGGCAGCTTATTGAAAGCAATATCGCCGAATTCGCGGCCACTCAGGTGACCAAGCAGGACATCATGAAGCTGATGGAGATTCAGGAGAAAGCGCGCAACGAGAAGTGTTTCCGCGACTCCGAGTGGGATCTGCAGTTTCATGTCCAGGTGGCGCTGGCCACGCAGAATAGCGCCCTGGCGGCGATCGTGGAAAAAATGTGGACCCAGCGCGTGCATAACCCGTACTGGAAAAAGCTGCATGAGCATATTGACCTGCGCACCGTCGATAACTGGTGCGACGACCACGATCAGATCCTGAAGGCTCTGCTGCGAAAAGATCCGAACGCCGCCAAACTGGCGATGTGGCAGCATCTGGAAAATACCAAGCAAATGCTGTTTAACGAAACCAGCGACGACTTTGAATTTAATGCCGATCGCTACTTATTTGCCGAAAACCCGGTGGTTCATCTCGATACGGCGGCCAACGGCGCGAAATAAGCCTTTATCCCCCCGGCGCGCGGCCCCTGCGCGCCTGTTCCCCGGGCAGGCTGAGGTAAGCAAAACATATATAGTGTCAGCCTGTGTAAATCCTCTCGCCTCACATCGCCGCAATCAGCAAAATCAACGAGCAACACCTTGCAATTTCTCTGACGGAAAGTCAGGCGATTTGTTACAATTAGATGCATTTTGCCGTTCTGGGAGTAGGTATTGACTTACTTCAGTTTTATACAGGGAAGCGTTCAGAGCGCCGAAGCAGCGACCATAATCTCATAAAAATCTTGTCGCCCTACATGCCACGCGCTCAGACGTGCCGTTAACCGATGTACCAGGAATCGTGAATGGAACTATTAACCCAGTTATTGAATGCCTTGTGGGCTCAGGATTACGAAACGCTCGCGAATCCCTCCATGATTGGCATGCTGTATTTTGTCTTGTTTATGATTTTGTTCCTTGAGAACGGGTTACTGCCTGCCGCGTTTTTGCCGGGGGACAGCCTGCTTGTGCTCGTAGGCGTGCTGATCGCCAAAGGGGCGATGGGCTTTCCGGAAACGTTGCTGCTGCTCACCGCCGCCGCCAGCCTCGGCTGCTGGCTGAGCTATATCCAGGGGCGCTGGCTAGGCAACACACGGATCGTGCAAAACTGGCTGTCGCATCTGCCCTCTCACTATCATCAGCGCGCGCATCACCTGTTTCATAAGCATGGCCTCTCCGCGCTGCTGATCGGCCGCTTCATCGCCTTCGTGCGCACGCTGCTGCCGACCATCGCCGGGCTTTCCGGTCTCAATAACGCCCGCTTTCAGTTCTTTAACTGGATGAGCGGCCTACTGTGGGTGCTCATCCTGACCTCGCTGGGCTATCTGCTGGGCAAAACCCCGGTATTCCTTAAGTATGAAGATCAGCTGATGTCCTGCCTGATGCTCCTGCCGGTTGCGCTGTTGGTCTTCGGACTGATCGGCTCGCTGGTGGTGCTGTGGAAGAAAAAATACAGAAGCCGGGGCTGATGATGGTCATAAAACGCCCTTCCCTGCGCCAGCTCAGCTGGCTGCTGGGTGGCTCTCTTTTGCTCTGCGCGCTGTTCTGGCTCTGGCTGGCGGTGCAGCAGCAGGAGGCCACGCTGGCGATCCGTCCGGTTGGCCAGGGCGTCAGTATGCCGGATGGTTTCTCCGTCTGGCATCACCTCGACGCTAACGGTATCCGCTTCAAGAGCATTACGCCGCAAAAGGATGGCCTGCTGATTAAGTTTGATTCCACCGCCCAGGGCGCGGCGGCGAAAGAGGTTCTCGGTCGCGCTCTGCCACATGGTTATATTATCGCCTTGCTGGAGGACGATAACTCGCCCACCGCCTGGTTATCCCGCCTGCGCGACGCGCCGCATCGGCTCGGGTAAACGGCCGTCAGACTGCGTTTTCAACGCAGTCTGGTGGTTTCCCGCATTTGTTACTATGCTTAAACCTGCGTGAATCAACGCATTCACGTTTACCAACGGGAACGGGTTTATCCTCCGGGTATACCCTAAGACAATGGAAGGTACTATCCATGAAACACCGCATCGCTCTGCTTCTGGCCCTGTCTTCACTTAGCGCCAGCGCCATAGCCGCCTCTCCCTGCCAGGAAAAAGAGCAGGATATTCAACGAGAGATCAGCTATGCCGAAAAGCATCACAATCAAAGTCGCATTGATGGGCTAAATACCGCGCTACGTCAGGTACGGGAGAACTGCAGCGACAGTAAACTCAAAGCCGATCATCAGCAAAAAATTGCCAAACAGCGGGAAGAGATCGCTGAACGTCAGCGCGATCTGCAGGAAGCCCGGAAGAAAGGCGATGCGGACAAAATCAACAAACGCCAGCATAAACTCAATGAAGCGCAACAGGAGTTGAAAACGCTGGAGTCTCGGGATTACTAATCACCATTAACTTTCGCAATACGGACCACGCTACAGGAGAACGACATGGCTAAAGAGAATGTGACTGACGACCTTCGTGCAGAACTGAAAACGCTGGCGGACACCCTGGAGGAAGTACTGAATTCCTCGGCGGACAAGTCGAAAGAAGAGATGGGTAAACTGCGCAGTAAAGCGGAGAGCGCGCTGAAAGAGAGCCGCGCCCGCCTGGGTGAGACCAGCGAAGCGATTCTGCGTCAAACTCGTGAGACCGCCGCGCGAGCGGATGATTATGTTCGCGAAAATCCGTGGACTGGGGTCGGGATTGGCGCCGCCGTCGGGCTGGTGCTGGGTGTCCTGCTGTCGCGTCGCTGATTATGGCGAATACACAACACACGCAGGGGCCGGGTCAGCGCGTCTTCTCCATTGGCCAGCGTATCGTTACGCTGCTGGTCGAAATGGTGGAAACAAGGCTGCGCCTGGTCGTCGTGGAGCTGGAGGAGGAGAAAGCCAACCTCTTCCAGTTGCTGATCATGACCGGACTGACGCTGCTGTTTGCCGCGTTTGGCCTCATGAGTCTGCTGGTGCTGGTTATCTGGGCCGTTGACGCTCAGTACCGCCTGCACGTCATGATCGCCACCACCGTCGTGCTGCTACTCGCCGCCGCGATTGTCGGAATCCTTACCTTACGTAAGGCGCGACGCTCCACGCTGCTGCGCCTGACGCGAAAAGAGCTGGAGAACGACCGTGCCCTTCTGGAGGAAGATAAACCATGAATGGCCGACAGGAGCGTGAACGGCAAAAGGCGCAGCTGCTGCGCCAGATCCAGCAGCAACGGCTGGAGCTGAGCGCCTGTCGCCGCCACTGGCTGGATGCGACTGCGCCCTTAGACCGAGGCTGGCATACGCTGCTCAGTTTACGTTCGTGGCTGATGGTAGGCAGCGGTCTGATGGCCGTGTGGTCCGTACGGCACCCGCATTTTTTAATGCGCTGGACCAAACGCGGACTGGGTTTATGGAGTACCTGGCGGCTGGTCCGCGGGATCCTGCGCCAGTCGACACTCCGCTAGCCGCGCGGAGCGCGGGCGCTTTTCCCGGCGCCCCGCTCTGCCACTTCCCCGCCCGATACGCAACGCCGTTCGTAACAGCTTGCCTCCTGGCCGCCATCCGCGGTCAGCCAGTCCTCTTATCCGCCTGGCCAGGCCTATACCAGGAGCGGTAGTGATCTATCGCGTTCAGGAATCTTTCGCCCCCCTTTTGCCGATTACTCAGAAACTTTGAACTAGATCTACAGTTTTCCTTGCTAACAATTCCCTCTCCGCCTCGCTACTATCCTCTCCATCGACAGCAACACCGCGTAACTACGCGGGATTGCGCTAAAAAACAAAACCGCCGCCCTTTGGGTTTTCTGGAGTAAGAAATGAAAAAATTAGAAGATGTTGGTGTACTGGTAGCGCGCATTCTGATGCCGATTCTGTTTATCACTGCAGGATGGGGCAAAATCACCGGTTATGCGGGAACCCAGCAGTATATGGAAGCCATGGGCGTACCGGGTGCGCTGCTGCCGCTGACCATCCTCCTTGAATTCGGCGGCGGACTGGCGATTCTGTTCGGTTTCCTGACCCGGACCACCGCGCTGTTCACCGCAGGCTTTACCCTGTTGACCGCGTTCCTGTTCCACAGCAACTTTGCGGAAGGCGTGAACTCCCTGATGTTCATGAAAAACCTGACCATCGCTGGCGGTTACCTGCTGCTGGCCATTACCGGACCGGGCGCATTCAGCATCGACCGTGTACTGAATAAGAAATGGTAAGCGCACTATACTGAATGAAAAAAGCGAGGAGACCACTCCTCGCTTTTGCTATCTGAAGTCAGAAGGAGGAACAAAGATGGGACAATTAGTCGACGGCGTCTGGCAGGATACCTGGTATGACACAAAATCCACCGGTGGGCGTTTTAAGCGTTCCGTTTCCGCCTTCCGTAACTGGCTCACCGCCGATGGCGCGGCCGGCCCGAGTGGCGAAGGGGGATTTGCGGCGGAAAAAGATCGCTATCATCTGTACGTCTCTCTCGCCTGCCCGTGGGCGCATCGCACGTTAATTATGCGTAAGCTGAAAGGACTGGAGCCCTTTCTTCCTGTCTCCGTGGTCCATCCGCTGATGCTGGAAAACGGCTGGACCTTTGACGACAGCTTCCCGGAAGCCACCGGTGACACCCTTTATCAGCACGATTTTCTCTATCAGCTGTATCTGCACGCCGACCCGCACTACACCGGCCGCGTCACCGTCCCGGTACTCTGGGATAAAAAACAGCAGACCATCGTCAGCAATGAGTCGGCAGAAATCATCCGTATGTTTAATACCGCCTTCGATGGCCTGGGCGCCAGAGCCGGGGATTACTACCCGCCGGCGCTGCGGGAACAAATTGATGATCTGAACGGCTGGATCTACGACAACGTCAATAACGGCGTGTATAAAGCCGGCTTTGCCACCAGTCAGCAGGCTTACGACGAAGCGGTGGATGCGGTGTTTACCTCACTGGAGCGGCTGGAGCAGATCCTCGGTCAGCATCGTTACCTGACGGGCAATCAGCTGACGGAAGCGGATATTCGCCTGTGGACGACGCTGGTACGCTTCGACCCGGTGTATGTGACCCATTTTAAATGCGACAAACGACGCATCAGCGATTATCTCAATCTCTACGGTTTCCTGCGCGACATCTGCCAGATGCAGGGTATCGCGGAGACGGTGAGTCTTCCGCATATTCGTCACCACTATTACCGCAGCCATAAAACCATTAACCCTACCGGCATCATCTCCATTGGGCCGCAGCAGGATCTCAGCGAACCACACGGTCGCGACCAGCGCTTCCGTTGATCCGTCGGGCGCCAGTGATGGCGCCCAATAATTCAGAAAACAGATATTTACCCACCATTCATTCACGTCTATTCTTATTGCGATCGCTTAAAAAACAAGTGATTGACGGTTAATTGAGGCGTAGAAATGGACTGGTATCTCAAGGTATTAAAAAACTATATAGGATTTGGCGGCCGTGCGCGGCGCAAAGAGTACTGGATGTTTATTCTGGTCAACCTCATCCTGACCGGCGTATTGAGCATCATCGATAAAATGCTGGGCTGGCAGCGGGCGGGCGGCGAAGGCATTCTGACGACCATCTATGGCATACTGGTCTTTTTACCGTGGTGGGCGGTGCAGTTTCGGCGTCTGCACGACACCGACCGCTCGGCATGGTGGCTGCTGCTGCTGTTGATCCCGGTCATCGGCTGGCTGGTGATTCTGATCTTTAACTGCCAGCGCGGAACGGAAGGCAACAACCGATTCGGGCCCGATCCAAAACCCTTTTCATACTAAATCTTCCTGCTCCTCCCGCTAGCGGGAGGAGCGTCCTCGACTATCTGCCGGCAAAAAGCTTAGGGATCTCGCGCAGGCACCAGGACTTCGCTTCGCCCATGCTGTCCCGTCGCCAGGCCATGATAATGTCAATTTCATTGGTATATTCCGGACTGACCACCCGCAAGCGTCCTTCGGCAATATCCTTCTCCACCAGCGGATAGGGCATGGTCGCCACGCCTAACCCGGCCAGCAGCGCCTGGCGCTTATCTTCAATGGTGCTCACCGTTAAGCGCGGCTGTTTATCCAGCAGCTGAACGGTGAGAACGGGCCGCTCGCGCGCGGTATCCGCCACCGCGACGCCACGGTATTTCACACGGGTGACCTCAGAGAGCGGTTCAGGCTCCTGATGGATCGGGTGGTCCGGCGCCGCGACGTACACGCTGAGCACCGAATAGAGTTTGCGCGAGTTAATCTCCGAGGAGGAACGAAAATGCATATCCGGCGCGACAACGATATCCGCCCGCCCCTGCTCCAGCCGCTCCCAGGCGCCGGCCAGCACCTCGGTGATAATCGACAGCTGAGTGTTGGACTTGGTCGCCAGTTTCTCAATCAGCGGAAACAGATCCGGCGTGGGCACCAGCGCTTCAGTGACGATCGTCAGGTGAGTTTCCCAGCCGCGTGACAGGGCTTCGGCGTCGGTGGTGAGCTTGTCCGCCGCCTCGAGCAGCACGCGCCCGCGCTCCAGCAGCATCCGTCCGACGTTGGTGAACTTTGTGCGATGACCTGAGCGGTCAAACAGCACCACGTCCAGCTCCTCCTCCAGTTTTTGCATGGTGTAGCTCAGGGCGGAAGGCACGCGTCCCAGCTCATCAGCCGCGGCAGCGAAGCTCCCGCGACGGTCGATCGCATCCATCACGCGTAACGCTTCCAGCGTTAATGCTCTCTCTTTGGCCATCGCTTTCTCATTCAGGAAATTTGAACATACCGGGCAGAATATCTGGCTAACAATACAGCGTCCATACCTTTACCATTGATTTAGTGTAAAGAGAGGTCAAGAACATGATTACTACCCGAACAGCCAAACAATGCGGACAAGCAGACTTCGGCTGGCTGCAGGCCCGCTACACCTTCTCCTTTGGCCACTACTTCGACCCGAAATTACTGGGCTTCGCGTCCTTACGCGTTCTCAATCAGGAAGTGCTGGCGCCAGGCGCTTCCTTCCAGGCCAGAACGTACCCAAAAGTCGATATCCTGAACCTGATTCTGGAAGGCGAAGCGGAGTATCGCGACAGCGACGGCAACCACGTGCAGGCAAAAGCCGGTGAAGCACTGCTTATCGCCACCCAGCCTGGCGTGAGCTATAGCGAGCATAATCTGAGCAAAGAGCAGTCGTTAACGCGGATGCAGCTGTGGCTTGATGCCTGCCCGCAGCGGGAAAACCCGTTGCAGCAGAAAATCGAGGTCGCCAACGCGCCGCTACAGCTGCTGGCCTCACCGGATGGGGGGAATAATAGCCTCCAGCTTCGCCAGCAAGCCTGGGTCTATCATATCGCGCTGGAAAAAGGTGAGCAGATCAACGTGCAATTGCATGGGCCACGCGCCTACCTGCAGTCGATCCACGGCACGGTCCATGCCGTCGCGCAGGAACAACCAAAACAGGCTCTCACCTGTGGTGATGGAGCATTTATTCGTGACGAAGCTAACATTACCCTCGTCGCCGATACGCCGCTGCGCGCTTTGCTGATAGATTTACCGGTGTAACAACGGAAGTGATGGAGTCTGTCAGTGAGTAAGAAGAAAAACAGAAAAAAGGCGTCTCCGACGCCGCTAGCCCCGACGCCGCCGGAAACCGTCGGCGTCGTCAGCTTTGGTTATGATGAGATGCTTAGCGAACTGGAAGCCATTGTTGCCGAGGCGGAGATTCGCCTGCGGGATGAAGAAAGTCTCGCCTGAACCTGCAGTATGGATTATTCGGCTATCCTTGATGACTTCCCACTTATATCGGCCCCGAAAGGGGCCGATGGCATTATTCACTCAGCGCGTCGGCAAGATCTTTTTTCACCTGGGTACGCTGCTCGGGTGTCAGTACCTGATTCACATCAAAATAGTACTTCACGCGATAATAACGTACCTGTTGATCAATTTTACTGAAAGCCGCCAGCTGATCCTTCACCGCTTTCTCATTCCATTTACCGGAATCAATCACGTTAATCAGCGCGCCATCTTTAATGTCTTGCTGTGAAATCTGCTGCACATTATTTTCCAGCTGCTGATGCAGGCTTTTAATTTTCGCCACCTGATCGCTGGTGAGTTTTAAGTGCTGGACAATAGGATCCTGCGCTGGCGCTGGCGCCGCCTGCACGTCCGCGGCCTGTGCCGTCAGAGAGAAACCGCTGGTCAGAAGGGTGGCGAACGCAATACGGGTTATTAATTTCATTGTCTTATCCTGATGTGAAATTGCCAGAAATAGCGGTTTATTATTTTACAGCCGGGAATGAATAATTGTAAAAAATAATACCTAAAGATTATTTTCATTCGTGATAAGAATAAAAACACCAAACACATTTATTACATGAATGAGGTCACTATGTTAATTCGTACACTCCATACAACAACATTAACTCATTACTTTCAATTAAAGAAGCAGATCAAATAGTTGACAGCGGTGACTTTTTCTTTAATTTAATCAGCGCACATCACGTTATCCAGTGAATCAGGGATATCATTAAAAAAATAAATAAGGAGATAGGTATGTTATTACGCTTTCGTGTATTACCGTTGGTATTTTTCATATTGTTGTTAAGCGGCTGCGGCCTGGCCTCTAAAGCCTTTTATTCCGCAGGCGATAAATTATTTCAGCCGGGAGATGACGCCGTCGCTTCGATGCAAACGTATTCCGTCGCGCAGTTTCTGCAGCCGTTTACTCTCAATCCGGCGAAGGCCAGCAGCGATTATCTGGGTAAATGGGTTAAGGTGCGCGGCGTGATTGTCGACATTCGCAGAATGAGCGGCATCGCCGGCAGCTACTATTTTACCGTGACCATGCGCGATGAGCAGAATAAAACGGATAAACGTCTGACCTTTAATTTTGGATCGCATAACAGCGCAGACGTCGAGTCTTTAAGCAACGGCAGCATCGCCACGATTATCGGCCAGGTTCATCAGGTGCAAGATTCTACGGTACCGACGCTGCAGAATCCTAAGGTGGTTAAATAACGCTAGCTGACCGCTACGCCGCGCGTTTTTGGTATAGCGTCGTGGACAGTCATTCATTCGCGTCACGGATTCAGATAGCAAAAACCCCGCCGGAGCGGGGTTTTGACATAAAGAGGTGAAACTGACCGGTAAGCCGCGTGCTTTTGGTATAGCGTCGTGGACAGTCATTCATCCTGCGTCCGGTATTCAGATAGCAAAAACCCCGCCGAAGCGGGGTTTTCTAAGGAGTGAAACTGACCGATAAGCCGGGTTCTGTCGTGGACAGTCATTCATCTAGGCCAGCAATCGCTCACTGGCTCAAGCAGCCTACCCGGGTTCAGTACGGGCCGTACCTTATGAACCCCTATTTGGCCTTGCTCCGGGTGGAGTTTACCGTGCCACGGACTGTTACCAGCCGCGCGGTGCGCTCTTACCGCACCCTTTCACCCTTACCTGATCCCGCTTGCGCGGGCCATCGGCGGTTTGCTCTCTGTTGCACTGGTCGTGGGCTGTGACACCCCCCAGGCGTTACCTGGCACCTTGCCCTATGGAGCCCGGACTTTCCTCCCCTCCGCCCGTCTCCCCCCGAAGGAGGACGACGACGAAGCGGCGACTGTCTGGTCAGCTTCGGCGCGCAGTATAGTGGGTTTACCGCCCGTTGTCATCCCTCTGTCGTCATCCCGACCAGCAAGGTGGCGGCGATATTGCGCGATGCATGATAAATATTGTCCAACGCGCGCGAAACGCCGTTTCCTGCGTCGCAACTGAGGTTAACACGCGGAATACGGCATCAATACCGCGTCCATGCTCGCCCCCCGTGGCAGTCTGGCACTGTTGCACCAGGCCGCGCAGGGGCTCTTCTTGTTAGCGAGTCACTTCCACTTTCGCCAGCTTTTCGTAGTAGCATGCCAGCGCGCTATGGTCAGCGGTGCCCAGACCGTCCGCACGCAGCGCCTGCATCATCTCCATTACCGCCGCCGTCAGCGGCAGCTGAGCGCCCACGCCATGGGAGGTATCCAGCGCATTGGCCAGATCTTTAATATGCAGATCGATCCGGAAGCCCGGCTTGAAGTTACGATCCATCACCATCGGCGCTTTGGCATCCAGCACGGTACTCCCCGCCAGACCGCCGCGGATCGCCTGATAAACCAGATCCGGATTGACGCCGGCTTTGGTGGCCAGGGTCAGCGCTTCGGACATGGCAGCGATGTTCAGGGCGACGATCACCTGATTGGCCAGTTTGGTCACATTGCCCGCGCCAATGTCGCCGGTATGCACCACGGAGCCGGCCATCGCTTTCATCAGATCGTAATATTTGTCGAAGATCGCCTTGTCGCCGCCGACCATCACCGACAGGGTGCCGTCGATCGCTTTTGGTTCGCCGCCGCTTACCGGCGCGTCCAGCATATCAATACCTTTGGCCTTCAGCGCTTCGCTAATTTCCCGGCTGGCCAGCGGCGCAATAGAGCTCATGTCGATCACCACGGTGCCCGGTTTCGCGCCTTCAATAATGCCGTTTTCCCCCAGCGCCACCTCTTTGACATGCGGCGAGTTCGGCAGCATGGTGATGATCACGTCGCACTGCTCGGCAATCGCCTTCGGCGTGGCCGCGGTCTCTGCGCCCGCGGCGATCACGTCGGCAATCGCTTCCGGATTACGGTCAGACACCACCAGCGAGTAACCCGCCTTCAGCAAATTTTTGCTCATCGGCTTGCCCATAATGCCAAGACCGATAAAACCCACTTTGATTGTCATATTGTTCTCTCTCTTCATCCTGGTGATTATTTTTTAAAGGCATCAGCAAGTTTCTGGGTTGCGGAACGGAAGACCCCCAGATCGCTGCCGACAGCGACAAAAGTGGCGCCCCACTCCAGGTAGCGCCGCGCATCGGCCTCCACCGGCGCCAGAATGCCGCTTGGCTTACCGTGCTTCTTCGCGCTGGCGAAGATATGCTGGATGGCGCGCTGCACCTCAGGATGGGCGGCATTGCCCAGATGACCTAACGCGGCGGCCAGGTCGCTCGGGCCGACGAACAGGCCGTCGACACCTTCGGTCGCGGCAATCGCCTCGACGTTGTCCACCCCGGTCTGGCTCTCAATCTGTACCAGAATGGAAATGTTTTTATTGGACTGGGCGAAGTAGTCCGGCACGGTGCCGAACATATTGCCGCGATGGGAAACGGAGACTCCGCGGATCCCTTCCGGCGGGTAGCGAGTAGAAGCCACCGCCTGCGCCGCCTGTTCCGCTGTCTCGACAAATGGCACCAGGAAGTTATAGAAGCCGATATCCAGCATGCGCTTAATGATGATGGGCTCGTTGGTCGGCACGCGCACCACCTGAGCGCTGGAGCTGCCTTTCAGCGCCATAAGCTGTGGGATAAGCGTGGTGACGTCGTTCGGCGCATGTTCCGCGTCCAGTACCAGCCAGTCGAAACCCGCCAGACCCAACACCTCGGTGCTGATCGGATTGGCCAGCGCGCACCAGCAGCCAATCTGCACCTGATGAGCCGCCAGCGCGGCCTTAAATTTGTTCGGGAAAATTGCGTTATCCATGATTTTTACCTTGCGTTAATCGTTGCTAACTTCTGCAATTCATTCGTTATATCACCAGCCCGGCGAGAGAGCCCCATTAGGCTGGAAAAGCGTATCGCCTGACCCCAAATATTATCCGCAGAATAAACCAGCGAATGGGTGTCCTTTTTTATTTCCTGCCCTTGAGTCCGGAAAATGTAAGCCCATCGCAAATTAACCATCTTTTAATATTCGTTAGGTGACTGCTAAATTATTAACCCGCGATTAAAAGGCAAACCATGCGCATATCGGACGTCACAAAAACACGACTCAGTATAGTCAGCTCCCACTCGCCAGACACTATGCATAAACACAATATAAACACATTTTTTAAAGCCTTAGTTGGGCAATCGCCTTAAGCTATGGGCGCTAATCCACACTTCTTACGATTCCCCACCCTCCGCGCGCGTCCATGGCGACAAGGAGTGATTCAGATCACATCTTCACGCCGACACACCTGACATGCTTTATTTCATTATTCTGCTTAACAGCGCCAGAATTACCATTTAATGATATTTTTAGCACCTGTTTGGAGATAACTGGACAATGGCTGATATTTCAATTCGACAACAATCGCCTACCGCGTTTTATATAAAAGTTGACCCGACAGATAATGTGGCGATTATTGTCAACGATCGGGGATTAACCGCCGGAACGCGTTTCCCGGACGGCCTGACGCTCATCGAGCACATTCCACAGGGTCATAAAGTCGCCCTGGTGGATATCCCAGCCCACGGTGAAATTATCCGTTACGGAGAAGTCATTGGCTTGGCAATGCGCGACATCCCCAAAGGAAGCTGGATTGACGAGTCGTTAGTGGCGTTGCCCACCGCACCGCCGTTGAACACCCTGCCGCTGGCCACCAAAGTGCCGGCCCCGCTGCCGCCGCTGGAAGGCTATACCTTCGAAGGCTACCGCAATGCCGACGGCAGCGTGGGCACCAAAAATCTGCTGGGTATCACCACCAGCGTGCACTGCGTTGCGGGCGTGGTCGATTACGTGGTGAAACTCATTGAACGCGACCTGCTGCCGAAATATCCCAACGTCGACGGCGTGGTGGGTCTGAATCACCTCTATGGCTGCGGCGTAGCGATTAATGCGCCAGCGGCGGTGGTGCCGATACGCACCATCCACAATATCGCCCTTAACCCGAACTTCGGCGGCGAAGTGATGGTCATTGGCCTTGGCTGTGAAAAGCTGCAGCCCGAGCGGCTGCTGCAGGGGACGGAAGATGTCAAAAGTATCCCGGTGGACAGCGCCAGTATCGTCAGCCTGCAGGATGAAAAGCACGTGGGCTTTAAATCGATGGTCGATGACATTCTGCAGGTCGCCGAGCGCCATCTGGCGAAACTCAACCAGCGTCAGCGGGAAACCTGCCCGGCTTCTGAACTGGTGGTGGGTATGCAGTGCGGCGGCAGCGACGCTTTCTCCGGCGTGACCGCCAACCCGGCGGTGGGTTACGCTTCCGATCTGCTGGTGCGCTGCGGCGCGACGGTGATGTTCTCAGAGGTGACCGAAGTCCGCGACGCTATCCATCTGCTGACGCCGCGGGCGATCAACGAAGAGGTGGGTAAACGCCTGCTGGAAGAGATGGCCTGGTACGATAACTATCTCGATATGGGCAAAACCGACCGCAGCGCCAACCCCTCACCCGGTAACAAGAAAGGCGGCCTGGCCAACGTGGTGGAAAAAGCGCTGGGGTCGATTGCCAAATCAGGAAAAAGCGCCATCGTTGAGGTGCTTTCCCCCGGGCAGCGCCCGACCAAACGTGGCCTGATTTACGCCGCCACCCCCGCCAGCGATTTTGTCTGCGGCACCCTGCAGGTGGCCTCTGGCATCACGGTGCAGGTGTTCACCACCGGCCGCGGCACGCCTTACGGACTGATGGCGGTACCGGTGATAAAAATGGCGACTCGCACCGAGCTGGCTAACCGCTGGTATGACTTAATGGACATTAACGCGGGCACCATCGCCACCGGCGAAGAGACGATTGAGGAGGTGGGGCTGAAGCTGTTCGAATTTATTCTCGACGTCGCCAGCGGACGCAAGAAAACCTTCTCCGATCAATGGGGTCTGCATAACCAGCTGGCGGTGTTTAACCCGGCGCCGGTGACCTGATCGCGACACTGGCAGCCCACTCCCCTTCAGCCCGGATTTATCCGGGCTTGTTGATTAAGCGTGCTGTGCGGCAAGAAAAGCGCTGATCTGCGCCTGCGTCGAGGTACCTTCCATCGGTCCACGCTGGCTAATCGCCAGCGAGCCGCTGGCATTTGCCCATCTCAGCGCCTCCTGCGGCGTGGCGCCATTGAGGAACAGGCTGACAAAGGTGGCGCCAAAGCAGTCCCCGGCGCCTGTCGGATCCACCACTGGCACGTTGAAGCCGGCGACATGGTGTGTCTCGTTGGCGCTAAAGTAGCTGGCGCCACGCGGCCCGCGTTTAATCACCACATGCTTCACGCCGCGTTTCAGTAGCTTATCAACCAGGACCTGCTCATTGCGCTCCGGATTGAGGCCAAAGTAATCCAGCTCGCCGTCGCTCGGCAGGAAGATATCGGTGTAGTCGAGGATATATTCAAAAGCCTGCGACATCTCCGGGATGTTAAGCATCTCTTTGCGAATATTGGGGTCGAACGACACCGTCCCGTTGCGGCCTTTTATATTTTCAATCGCTTTACGCATCGCATCGATAATACGGAACGAGAACAACGACGATCCCATAATGTGAAAATGCTGACACCGGTTGAGCAGCGCCTCATCAATGTGGTCGGCGGTCAGTAAACCGCAGGCGCTATTGGGCATGTTAAAAATAAAATCGCGCTGCGCCTGACTACGATAGCTGACGAAGGCGCTACCGGTGGTCGCTTTCTGCAGCATGGCGATACCGTTGACGTTAACGCCGTCTTTCTCCAGCCGCGCAATGTTCATCTCACCAAAGGCGTCGCTGCCCACGCAGCTAAACAGCACGGAACCAAAACCCAGCTTAGCTACCTGATCGGCAAAGATTGCCGGCGCCCCGCTCGGATAGGGCCCCCAAAATTCACCGGGGCGGGAAAAACCCTGATTCTCTTCCTTGGCGAGAAACTCCACCAGCAGCTCGCCGATGGTGCAAATGGTTACGTTCATCACCGCTCCTGGTTTGTCTTATGCAAAGCCGTGTTGAGCCATGTCAGGCATTCATTGTTGGTATAGCTGTTGGTCAAACCCGCAGCGAGGAAGCAGGCATGGTACTCTGCCGCGACCACCTGCGGGGTCACGACGCTGCTGATCTGTTGCAATTCACCCACAGCATAACGTTTCTCGCCATAGACTGGTCGGGACGCGACAATCGCAATGACTCGTTTACTCTGGGCGACAGCCTCGTTTAGTAAATGTGCTGTGACCTCGTTACGCACGCTCAGCGTGCCGTCTTCGGCAATATGATCCACCGCTATCAGGGCACGTGAAGGGCGGTAATGGCCTAACGCCTTCAGCGCCAGATCGCCCTCCACAATCCGCCCCTGGCCTGACAGCACCCCGCCAAGCAGAACGGTTTCCCCATTTAAAAACTCCTGCGCCAGCGCGACATGGCCCAGATCGTTTAACAGCAGGCAAAGCTCTTCTCTGTTGGCCAGAAAGGGGATCACTTTGCGCAAAATAGAACCCTGACCTAAAAACAGCGTTTCGCCATCTTCTATCTGCGCCGCCACCTGGCGAGCCATTTCCGTCTCCAGCGCTTTATCCCTGACGGCCGGTGCTTCCCGGGTCACCGCAACCGGCGCGCCAGCCTGGGCAGTGTAAATCGCCCCGCCGAAGGAGCGTTTCAAGTAGCCCTGCTGCTCGAGGTAGTTGAGATCGTTACGGATTGTCACCCCGGAAACAGCCAGCATTTCGGCCAGATCGTCGACTTTGATCTCGCCGTTCTTACGAACGATCTCTGCGATGTCCAAGCGCCTTTTCAGCAGGCTGGTTGACGGTTTTGCCACGGTTTATGCCTTATTATTTTCTCCTGGAATAACTTTCATTTTTAAATTTCCCTGGTGCAATGTCAAACAGCGGCTGTATACCCACTCCGCCATAAATAAAATAATCAATAATAATCATATAGTTAAAAAAACACACCTTCCCGGCGAAAACTTTAAAAAAGAAACATTAAAAATATTATTAACTTTCATTTTAAAAATCAATTCATCATTGTGTGCGGTTGATCACACCTAAAAGCCGAGACGATCGGTACATTACTTTCAAATTGAAGGTTATTAGACACAAATAACTTACAACTTGAAAATAGAGGACTAAAATGTACATCATTTCCAGTAAAAACATGCTGTTGAAAGCTCAACGACAGGGTTATGCCGTGCCGGCTTTCAATATCCATAACCTCGAAACTATGCAGGTCGTCGTTGAAACGGCAGCTGAGCTACACTCCCCCCTGATCCTTGCCGGCACGCCCGGTACCTATAGCTATGCCGGCACCGGCAACGTGGTGGCGATCGCCCGCGATCTGGCGAAAAAGTGGGATCTCCCGCTCGCTCTGCACCTCGATCATCATGAGGATCTGGCTGATATCACACGCAAAGTCCAGGCAGGGATCCGCTCGGTCATGATCGATGGCTCTCACTCGCCGTTCGAAGAGAACGTGGCGCTGGTAAAAAGCGTAGTGGAGTTGAGCCACCGCTATGATGCCAGCGTAGAAGCCGAGCTGGGCCGTCTGGGCGGGGTAGAAGACGATCTGGTGGTCGATGCAAAAGATGCGCTCTATACCAACCCCGAACAGGCCCGCGAATTTGTCGCTCGTACCGGTATTGATTCGCTGGCCGTTGCCATCGGTACCGCGCATGGCCTTTACACCGCCGAACCGAAGCTTGATTTTGAGCGCCTGGCGGCTATTCGCGACCGCGTTGACGTTCCGCTGGTCCTGCATGGCGCTTCCGGCCTGCCGGATAGTGATATTCGCCGCGCCATTTCTCTGGGCGTCTGCAAAGTCAACGTCGCCACCGAACTAAAAATTGCTTTCTCGGATGCACTGAAAGCCTACTTCCTGGAAAATCCGGGCGCCAACGATCCTCGCCACTATATGAAACCGGCGAAAGCGGCAATGAAAGAGGTCGTTCGCAAAGTGATTCACGTTTGTGGCTGCGAAGGACAACTGTAATCAGCGAATCGAAGGAGCCTTGTCGTGATCCACACCCTGACACTGAATACCGCGATTGATATGAATATCTTTTGCGATCCGCTCCAGCCGGCGGCAGTCAACCGCACCCGGCAGACGGAATATTGCCCGAATGGTAAAGGGGTTAACGTCTCGCTGGTATTACATCATTACCAGCAGCCAACCCATGTTATGGGCATATTCGGCGGTTTTACCGGCCGCTATATCGTTGAGGAACTACGCAAACAGCATATTAACGTCACGCCGGCATGGGTCGCTGAACCCACCCGTATTAATATCTTTATTAACGACGGCAGCGATGAATACAAACTGGTAAATCCCGGCGCGCGGATTGACGATGAAGGAAAAGAACAAATTCTTCATCATTTACAGTGCGTCGCGCCTGGTGATTATTTAGTTATCAGCGGCAGTCTGCCACCGGGAATAGAGAGCCGGTTTTATAGCGAGATTCTAGTGCTGTGTCAGCAAAAAGGGTGTGAAGTCATCTTAGATATCAGCCACCCGGTGCTGCGCCAGCTGTTAGAGTGGCGTCCGCTATTGATTAAGCCCAATGACGACGAGCTGAAAGAGATCTTTGGTCTGGATGTCAGCAACCCACGGCGGGTACGCGAAGCAATGCAAACGCTCCACCAGCTCGGGGCCCGTAACGTGCTGCTGACCCTTGGCGCGCAAGGACTCTACTTTTCGAATGGCGAGCAGCTGTGGTTCTGCTCGGCCCCGAAAATCGAGCTGGTCAGCTCGGCCTGCGCTGGCGATGCCGCGCTGGGCGCGTTCCTCAGCCAATGGCTTAACACAGACGATATTCCCCAGGCGCTGGCGCTGGCCAGCGCCACCGGCGCCGATGTTGCCGCCTCCGCCGGGCTTGGCAAATTAAACCGTACGCAAGAATTATTACAACAACTTCAGATCGTCCAATTATAAAGGTCCGATTATGAAAAAAATTATTGCCGTTACCGGCTGCCCTACAGGTATTGCTCATACATTTATGGCTGAAGAGGCCTTAAAAACCGCAGCGAAAAAATTAAACGTTGAAATAAAAGTCGAAACCAATGGCGCTTCCGGCGTAGAAAATGCCATTACGCCGGAAGACCTGAAGGATATTTATGGCGTAATTATCGCTGCCGATAAAGATGTTAATGCCGAACGTTTTAATGGCTTACCCGTTATCGAGGTGCCGGTTAAAGAAGCCATTCACCATCCGGCGGAATTAATTAATAAAGTCGTTAACGGTCAGGCGCAGCGTCGCCAGGGACTCTCCGCGACGACGGATCCCGCCGAGAAATATGAGCGAGAATCCTTCGGCCGACAGATTTACAAACATCTGATGAGCGGCGTTTCCAACATGCTGCCGTTCGTTGTCGCCGGCGGGATCTTAATCGCCGTTTCTTTCCTGTGGGGCATCTACTCCGCCGATCCGAATTCACCGCAGTATAACGTGATTGCCGCCACCCTGATGAAAGTCGGTCAGCAGGCGTTCTCGATCATGGTGCCGGTGTTTACCGCCTACATTGCCTGGTCGATATCTGGCCGCCCGGGTATGGTTGCCGGTTTTGTCGGCGGCCTGCTGGCGAACGCCACCGGCGCCGGGTTCCTCGGTGGGATCATCGCCGGTTTTGCAGCTGGGTATTTTATGCTGCTGATCCGTCATCTGCTCGACGGTCTGCCGCGGCAGTACGAAGGGCTGAAGTCGATCTTCATTATGCCGCTGATCGGCGTCCTGGTGATTGGCGTGATGATGGTCCTGCTCGGCCAGCCGGTGGCAGCGATCAACAATGGCATGATGAACTGGCTCAGTTCTCTGCAGGAAGCCAACCCCATCCTGCTGGGGATCGTGGTCGGCGCAATGTGTTCCTTCGATTTCGGCGGGCCGGTCAACAAAGCGGCCTATGTCACCGGTACGCTGCTGCTGGGGCAAGGTAACTATTTCTTTATGGCCGGTGTGTCTGCCGCCTGCATTACGCCGCCGCTGGTCATCGCCCTGGCGACCACGTTCTTTCCGAAAGGCTTTAGCGAGGAAGAACGCGCCGCCGGGATGGTCAACTATATCCTCGGCTGCACGCACATTACCGAAGGTGCAATTCCCTTCGCCGCCAAGGATCCACTGCGGGTGATCCCGATGATGATGATCGCCTCCTCAATTTCTGCGGTACTCAGCTACAGCTTGCATATTCAGGTTCCGGCACCGCACGGCGGCTTCTTAATCCTGCCGCTGGTCAGCAAACCGTTGATGTGGGTGCTGTGCATTCTCGCCGGTTCCGCCTGCGGCGCACTTATGCTGGGATGCTGGCGGCTGTGGCAAAAACGCACTGACAAAGCGACAGCTCTTGCTGGCGCCATGAAATAAGGAGCACGCTATGCAACTGACTTCTGCCGATATTTGTTTCGATCGTCAGGTCAAAACGAAAGACGAGGCGCTACAGCGTGTCGTTGCAGCCCTGACTCAGGCCGGACATACGCAAGCAGCCTATCTGCAAGGCATGCGCGAGCGCGAGGAGCAAATCAGCACCTATCTGGGCAACGGCATCGCCATTCCCCACGGTACGCCGCACAGTCGCGACGCAGTGCTCAAAACGGGCGTTAAGGTGCTGGCTTGTCCGCAGGGGATTGACTGGGGTGAGGAGCAAACCGCCTATCTGATTGTCGGTATTGCGGCTCAGGACAATGAGCATCTCGATATTTTGCGCCAGCTCACCCATGCCCTGGGCGACGATCGGGTGCCTGAGGCGCTGACGCGCGCCGATACCCCTCAGGCGGTGCTGGAAATTCTCGCTGGCGATATCCCTCTGCCGGCAGGCGAAGAACCGCAACCCGCGCCGCATTTTGACGAAGAGGCCACCTTTACCCTGCGCAATCCGCACGGTCTTCATGCCCGCCCCAGCGCGGTGCTGGTGAAAGCCGTCAAGCAGTGGCGATCGCAAATCCAGGTCGAAAACCTGGATACGCGCTCCGCGATTGTTGATGCCAAAAATCTGATGCGCGTCGTATCGCTGGGTGCCAAACAGGGTCATCGTCTGCACTTTATGGCCAGCGGCAACGATGCGCAGCAGGCGTTAAAAGCCATTGGCGACGCTTTTAACGCCGGTCTCGGCGAAATTGCCGCCCAGCCGCAGCAGGTCTCTCAGGAAACCGTCAAAACGAAACGCAGCTGGCTCTCCCGACTATTTAGTTAATTTTCAATCAATTAAAAACGCCCTGCCTTCCTGGTCAGGGCGTTTTTGTCTCGAAAGACGACACCTTTCACTGCGTTACATCACTATTTATCGATACAGATCACAATTCAAAACAAAGCCATTTGCGACCAAAACAAAACATAACGAATATATTCGAAAGAAAACGGAGGTTGTAAATGAAAGAAATTATCTCTCGCCACAAGTCCGGCGAACATATCGGCATCTGTTCAGTGTGTTCAGCGCATCCGCTGGTTATCGAAGCGGCGTTACGTTTCGATCTGCCGACCAACAACAAGGTGCTGATCGAAGCGACGTCCAACCAGGTAAATCAGTTTGGTGGCTACACCGGCATGCAGCCGGCCGATTTCCGCGACTTCGTCTACAACATCGCGCGTACCGTCGGTTTCCCGGCTGAGCGCATTATTCTTGGCGGCGATCATCTCGGGCCGAACTGCTGGCAAGATGAACCAGCAGCCGTGGCGATGGAAAAATCAATCGACCTGATCAAGGCCTACGTCGCCGCCGGCTTTAGCAAAATCCATCTTGATGCGTCAATGTCCTGTGCTGACGATCCGGTGCCGTTGGATCCTGGTGTGGTTGCTGAGCGCGCCGCCCGCCTGTGTCAGGCTGCCGAAGAGACCGCCAGCGCTGAGCAAAAGCGCCACCTGACCTACGTCATCGGAACCGAAGTTCCGGTTCCCGGCGGTGAGGCCAGCACCATCGGCAGCGTACATGTCACCCGGGCGCAGGATGCCGCCGCGACGCTCGAAACCCATGAAGCCGCCTTCCGCAAGCTGGGCCTCGACGCCGCGCTGGAACGCGTGATCGCCATCGTCGTGCAGCCAGGCGTGGAGTTTGACCATACGCAAATCATTCATTACCAGCCGCAGGAAGCGAAAGCGCTTTCCGCCTGGATCGAAAGCACCCCGATGGTCTACGAAGCGCACTCCACCGACTACCAAACCCGCCAGGCTTATCGTGCGCTGGTCCGCGACCACTTCGCCATTCTGAAAGTCGGCCCGGCGCTCACCTTTGCCCTGCGTGAAGCCATCTTTGCCCTCGCCCAAATGGAAAATGAGCTGATCGCCCCGGAGTCTCGCAGCCGCGTGATGGAGGTGATCGACGAAGTGATGCTTAACGAGCCGGGCTACTGGAAAAAATACTATCGCCCCACCTGGAGCCAGGCGATGGTCGATATCCACTTCAGCCTTTCCGACCGTATCCGTTATTACTGGCCGCATCCGCGTATTCGCCAGAGCGTTGAGAAACTTATCGCTAATCTGACCGACGCTAAGCTGCCGCTGGGGCTTATCAGCCAGTATATGCCGGTGCAGTTTGAACGACTGTCGCTGAATGAACTGAACGCCGAGCCGCACGCGCTGATCCTCGACAAAATCCAGGATGTCCTGCGTGCCTATCGCTACGGCTGTTCTTCTGAAACCGCCTGAAGTTAAGAGGATATATGAGTCAACTGTTTGTTCGTACCGGCATTCATTTCAGTTCCAGCCAACAGGCACTGGAACACATTGGCGCAGAGATGCTGGCGCGAGGCGTCGTACATGACAGCTATCCCGCCGCCCTGCTCGAACGCGAAGCGACTTTTCCCACCGGCATCGCCCTGGAACAACACGCTGTCGCTATCCCGCACTGCGAAGCGGTTCACGCGAAATCGCCGGCCATTTACCTGATACGTCCGGACATGCCGGTCCCTTTTCAGCGCGCTGACGACGACGGCGAAATCGATGTTTCGCTCATCATCGCGCTGATTGTTGAAAACCCGGCGGCACAGCTGAAGCTGCTGCGCCGGTTATTTAGTGAGCTACAAAATCCGCACACGCTGGAGGCACTGCTCGCCGCTTCCGACGATCAGCTACCGGTGCGGTTCCAGCAATTTATCCTTGAGCCCGAGCTTAACGCCGTGGCTTCATAAGATACTGATAATAAAAGGGGTACCCTATGAAACGTAAAGTTATCGTCGCCTGTGGCGGTGCCGTCGCCACCTCCACGATGGCGGCTGAAGAGATTAAAGAGCTATGTGCAGACCACAATATTGAACTGGATTTGGTGCAGTGCCGGGTCAATGAAATCGAAACCTACATGGACGGGGCGGATCTTATCTGCACCACCGCACGCGTGGAGCGAACCTTCGGCGACATTCCGGTGGTGCACGGCATGCCGTTCGTTTCGGGCGTCGGCATTGAAGCCTTACAACAGAAAATCCTCGGCATCCTCGCGGAGTAAACGCCATGTTTAGCGAAATCATGCGTTATATCCTCGATCTTGGTCCGACGGTGATGCTGCCGATCGTGATCATTATCTTCTCCAAATTACTGGGGATGAAGCTCGGGGATTGTTTTAAATCTGGTCTGCATATCGGGATCGGTTTCGTCGGTATCGGGCTGGTCATTGGCCTGATGCTCGACTCCATCGGCCCGGCGGCAAAGGCGATGGCGGAGCATTTCCAGATTAATCTTCATGTGATCGATATCGGTTGGCCGGGTTCATCACCGATGACCTGGGCGTCGCAAATCGCCCTGGTGGCAATCCCGGTGGCCATCGTGGTCAATATCGTGATGCTGGTTACCCGTATGACCCGCGTGGTGAACGTCGATATCTGGAACATCTGGCATATGACCTTTACCGGCGCGATGCTGCACATCGCTACCGGGTCGTACTGGATAGGTATTCTCGGCGTGGTGGTGCATGCCGCCTTTGTGTATAAGCTGGGCGACTGGTTTGCCAAAGATACCCGCGATTTCTTCGGCCTTGAGGGTATTGCGATACCCCACGGTAGTTCGGCGTATTTAGGGCCGGTTGCTGTCCTCGTGGATACCATCATCGACAAGATCCCCGGCCTTAACCGCATTCACTTTAGCGCCGATGACATTCAGAAACGCTTCGGTCCCTTCGGTGAACCGGTTACCGTTGGCTTCGTCATGGGGCTGGTGATTGGCGCGCTGGCGGGTTACGACCTGAAGGGCATTCTTCAGCTGGCGGTGAAAACCGCAGCGGTGATGCTGCTGATGCCACGGGTGATCAAGCCGATTATGGATGGCCTTACGCCGATAGCCAAACAGGCGCGTAAGCGTCTGCAGGCCAAATTTGGCGGCCAGGAGTTCCTGATTGGTCTCGACCCGGCGCTGCTGCTCGGCCATACCTCGGTGGTCTCGGCCAGCCTGATCTTCATCCCGCTGACCATTCTTATCGCCGTCGTGGTTCCTGGCAACCAGGTTCTGCCGTTTGGCGACCTGGCCACCATCGGCTTCTTCGTGGCAATGGCAGTGGCGGTACATCAGGGTAACCTGTTCCGCACGTTGATTTCCGGGGTCATCATTATGGGTATCACCCTGTGGATCGCCACCCAGACGATTGGCCTGCACACCCAGCTGGCGGCAAACGCCGGGGCCCTGAAAGCCGGCGGCATGGTGGCCTCAATGGACCAGGGTGGTTCGCCGATTACCTGGCTGCTGATCCAGCTCTTTACCTGGCAAAATGTGGTTGGCTTCGCGGTCATCGGTATCATTTATCTGGCCGGCGTTTTACTAACCTGGCGTCGCGCTCGCGGCTTCATCGCGGCGGAAAAAGCAGAAAAAAGCGCTGCCCCGCAACAAAGTACAGGCATGTCTTGATCTAAAAGGGGAGCGTTCGCTCCCCTCAATCTTATAGCTGGAGAATGTTATGAAATCAGTGGTAATCCATGCTGAGGGGAACGTCTGCGTTGAAGAACGCCCTATCCCTAAGCTGCAAACGGAAAACGATGTCCTGGTCAAAGTAGTCAGTTCCGGATTATGCGGCTCTGATATCCCGCGCATTTTCGCCAAAGGCGCGCATTACTACCCTATTACGCTGGGACACGAATTCAGCGGCTATGTGGAATCCTACGGCGCGGCGGTAACCGACCTGCAGCCCGGCGATGCCGTCGCCTGCGTGCCGCTGCTGCCCTGCTTCCAGTGCCCGCAGTGCCAGCGCGAGTATTTCTCTTTATGTAAACAGTATCAGTTCGTCGGCTCACGCAGCGAAGGCGGCAACGCCGAATATGTGGTGGTAAAGCGCGCCAACCTGTTCCGCCTGCCGGACCAGATGCCAATTGATGACGGCGCGTTTATCGAACCGATAACCGTCGGCCTGCACGCTTTCCATCTGGCGCAGGGCTGCGAAGGTAAAAACGTGATTATTATCGGTGCCGGCACCATTGGCCTGCTGGCGCTGCAGTGCGCCCGCGAACTGGGCGCCAACAGCGTCACGGCGATCGATATCAATCCGCAGAAACTGGAACTGGCCAAAACCCTTGGCGCAACCCGTGTGTTCAACAGCCGCGAGATGAGCGGCCAGGCGATTCAGCAGGCGCTGGAAGCCATTCAGTTCGACCAGTTAGTCCTCGAGACCGCCGGTACGCCGCAGACCGTCGCATTAGCGATTGAAGCCGCCGGGCCGCGGGCGCAGCTGGCGCTGGTCGGCACGCTCCATCACGATTTAACCCTCCCGGCCGCCACCTTCGGGCAGATCCTGCGCAAGGAGTTGAATATTGTCGGTAGCTGGATGAACTACTCTGGCCCGTGGCCAGGAGAAGAGTGGCAAACGGCCACCCGCCTGCTGACAGAAAAACGCCTGCAGCTGGCGCCGCTGATCGCCCACCGCGGTGACGCGGAGAGCTTTGCGCGTGAAGTGCAGGCGCTCAACGGCGCGCCGATGCAGGGCAAAATCCTGCTCAAACTCTCCTGACCGCCCGAGCCAGCCCTCGGCGCTGGCTCATCAAACCTTTCGAAAATTATCGTTCAACTTTCGTTACCCTTCGATTACACTGAGATGAGTTAATTATCAGGCAAATCAAGATGAACTCATTTGAACGAAGGAACAAAATCGTCGATATGGTGAATACGCAGGGTAGCGTATTGGTTCTAGACCTTTCGAATCTCTTTGGCATCTCTGAGGTAACGATTCGCGCCGATCTCCGCTTACTGGAAGAGAAAGGGCTGTTAACCCGTTTTCACGGCGGCGCCGCCCGTGCGGGCAGCGACCTGACCGACGCCGAAAATCAGGAAGTGGTACTGGAAGATCGTTATCAGCTTGCCAGCGATCCCAAAAAGCGCATCGCCCAGGCCGCCGCGGCAATGATCCGTGAAGGTATGACGGTGATCCTCGATAGCGGCAGCACAACCCTGCTGATTGCCGAGGCGCTGGTGCGGATGACCAATATCACCGTGATCACCAACAGCCTGCCCGCCGCGTTTACCCTGGCGGAAAATAAAGACATCACCCTGGTGGTATGCGGCGGTACCGTGCGGCACAAAACGCATTCGATGCACGGCACAATTGCCGAACGTTCGCTGCAGGGAATTTGCGCCGATTTGATGTTTGTCGGCGCCGACGGTATCGACGCCACCAACGGTATCACCACCTTTAACGAAGGTTACTCCATCAGCAGCGTGATGGCCGCCGCCGCGCATCAGGTGATCGCCGTGCTCGACGCCAGCAAATTCAATCGCCGGGGCTTTAACCAGGTACTGCCGATGGAAAAAATAGACTGCGTGATCACCGACGACGGCATTAGCGAAAATGACCGTGCAGCGTTAAGCAGCAAAAAGGTGGAACTGAAGATAGTGTGATTGCGCTTAGCGGTGCGAAAACTCAGCATTGGTATCGCAAGTGAATCTGCACTTTTCTTCCGACATTTCTTCCGACATGTAGGAGGACGCTCAAGCAGCTCTTCACTATCTGAAGGGCTGCTTGCCAGACTTCAATTGGGTCTACAGGATCACTCCCCCTGCTGCTCCAGGGCATACTTATACAACGCATTTTTCTTCACGCCGTGGATTTCCGCGGCCAGCGCGGCGGCTTTCTTCAGCGGCAGTTCCGCCTGCAGCAGCGCCAGGGTACGCAGCGCGGCCGCCGGCAGCGCCTCTTCCTGCGCCTTAAAGCCTTCGACGATCAGCACCATCTCGCCTTTGCGACGGTTTTCGTCTTCCTTGACCCACGCCACCAGCTCGCCAATCGGCGCGCCGTGGATCGATTCCCAGGTTTTGGTCAGCTCGCGGGCCAGCACCACATAGCGAGATTCTCCCAGTACCGCGCAGATATCTTCCAGACTCTCCACCAGCCGGTGGGTCGACTCATAGAAGATAAGGGTGCGCGGCTCTTCTTCCAGCGCTTTAAGGGTATCGCGACGGCCTTTCGATTTCGCCGGCAGGAAGCCTTCATAACAGAAACGGTCGGAAGGCAGGCCAGCGGCGCTCAGGGCGGCGATAGCCGCACAAGGACCCGGCAGCGGCACGACGCGGATATTGGCTTCGCGGCAGGTACGCACCAGATGATAGCCTGGGTCGTTAATCAGCGGCGTGCCCGCATCGGAGACCAGCGCGATGTTTTGCCCTTCTTTCAGTTTAGCGAGAAGTGTTTCCGCCTTTTGCTGCTCGTTATGGTCGTGAAGCGCAAATAAACGGGCGTTAATCGCAAAATGTTGCAGCAGCAAACCGGTGTGGCGGGTATCCTCCGCAGCAATTAAATCAACGGCTTGCAACACTTCCAGTGCGCGCTGCGTGATATCAGACAGATTTCCTATCGGAGTGGGCACAATATAGAGCTGCCCCTGAGAATTATCCGCTGATTCGTGTTGTTTCATTGTCTCGTCCGTATTGCCGATTTAATATTGAGCATTGAGCCAAAAAAATATCACTGGACACTTATGGTACCGTCAACATTTCTTCGTTCTAAGCCCGCGCGCTGTCTGCCCGTATTGCTGGCGACTCTTCTTTTTGCTGGCTGCGGCACCCACACGCAGGATCAAAGCACGGCGTTTATGCAGGGTACGTCGCAGGCCAACTCCAGTTTCTACTTGCAGCAGATGCAGCAAAGCACGAATGATAGCAAGACCAACTGGCAATTACTCGCCATTCGTGCACTGCTGCAGGAAGGAAAGCAGCAGCAGGCCATCGACCTGTTTAACCAGCTGCCGTCAAACCTGGACAGCACCCAGGCCCGTGAACAGTCACTGCTGTCGATAGAAGTGAAGCTGGCGCAGAACGACTATCAGGGTGCCCGTACTCTGCTGGCTAAGCTTGACCCGGCAAGCCTGGAGCAGCCTCAGCAGGCGCGCTACTGGCAGGCGCAAATCGATGCCAGCCAGGGCAAACCCTCGGTGACTCTGCTGCGCGCCTTAATCGCCCAGCAGCCGCTGCTGAGCGATGCCAAACAGCGCCAGCAAAATATTGACGCGACCTGGCAAGCGCTGACTGCGATGACCCTGGATCAGGCCAATGCGCTGGTGATCAATGCCGATGAAAACACCCTCCAGGGCTGGCTGGATCTGCAGCGGATGTGGTTTGACAACCGCAACGATCCCACGCTGCTGAAAGCCGGCGTCAAAGACTGGCAGACGCGCTACCCGCAAAACCCTGGCGCCAAAATGCTGCCAACGGCGCTGGTGAACATGCAAAACTATAAGCCCGCCTCCATCAACAAGATTGCGCTTTTCCTGCCGCTGAACGGCCAGGCCTCGATCTTCGGCCGCACCATCCAGCAGGGCTTCGAAGCCGCCAAAAACGGCGCGCCGTCGGTGACGGGCAGCGCGATTCCCGCTCAGGTCGCTCAGGCGGCGAACACGTCCGGTAACGATGACGTGGTAAGCCCGTCGCAGGCGGAAATTAGCGATCTGACGGCTGCCGGAAGTCGCGCCGAACCGGTGCAGGCCCCGGCGCAAACTCAGGCAACGCCGGCGGCTCAGGCGCCGGAAGCGGCCACCACGCCGCAAACCACCGCGTCCACCCAGCCGGTCACCACCCCGGCCGCACAGCCGCAGCCAGTGGTCGCCACCGCCGCCAATCCCTCTGCGGAACTGAAAATTTACGATACCACCAGCCAGCCGATCGGCCAGCTCCTTGCCCAGGCTCAGCAGGACGGCGCCACCCTGGTCGTCGGGCCGCTGCTGAAAGAGAATGTCGAAGATGTTCTCAAGAGCAATACGCCGCTCAACGTGCTGGCGCTCAACCAGCCGGAGAAGGTCGAAGGCCGCGCTAATATCTGCTATTTCGCGCTGTCACCGGAAGACGAAGCGCGTGACGCCGCCCGACACATCCATCAACAGGGTAAACAGACGCCGTTGTTGCTGGTTCCGCGCGGCGCGCTGGGCGATCGTGTGGTCAACGCGTTTGCCGACGAGTGGCTGAAGCTGGGCGGCGCCAGCGTCCTGCAGCAGCGTTTTGGCTCCACGGCGGAGCTGCGCGCCGGCGTTAACGGCGGAGGGGGCATTGCGCTGAGCGGCACCCCGGTCTCCACCCTGCCATCAGCGCAGAACAGCGTCCTCGGCACGGCGGATGAAATGCCGGTTAGCAGCGGCGGCAGCGTCGATGCGGCCTATATCCTCGCCACCCCGGAACAGATTGGCTATATCAAACCCATGATCGCGATGCGCAACGGCAGCCAGAGCAATGTCACCTTGTACGCCAGTTCGCGCAGCGCACAGGGCACCGCAGGTCCGGATTTCCGTCTGGAGATGGAAGGCCTGCAGTATAGCGAAATCCCGATGCTGGCTGGCAGCAACCCGGCGTTGATGCAGCAGGCGCTGTCTGCGGTGCGCAATGACTACTCGCTGGCGCGTCTGTATGCGATGGGCGCTGACGCCTGGTCGCTGGCAAACCACTTCACGCAAATGCGCCAGACGCCGGGCTTCGAGCTGAACGGGAATACCGGCGATCTGACGGCGACTCAGGACTGCGTGATTACCAGGAAACTGTCATGGCTCAAATACCAGCAGGGACAAATCGTCCCGGCCAGCTAAGCAAACAGACCGGCGATGCATGGGAAAACCGTGCTCGCCGCTGGCTGGAAAGCCAGGGCCTGCGTTTTATTGCCGCCAATGCTCGCGAGCGTGGCGGCGAAATTGACCTCATTATGCGCGACGGCGCCGTCACCGTCTTTGTCGAGGTGCGCTACCGCCGCAGCGCTCTGTACGGTGACGCGGCGGCCAGCGTCACCCCGCAAAAACAGCAACGCCTGCTTAAAGCCGCCCGTTTGTGGCTCTGCCGACAGAATGGGAGCTTTGAGACTGTGGATTGCCGTTTCGATGTGGTAGCCTTCACCGGAAACGACATCCAATGGCTAAAAAACGCCTTTGGCGAATAGCGTAATACCAGAAGTAAGGGATCCCGTGCTCGACAGAATCAAAGCCTGCTTTACCGAAAGCATTCAAACCCAAATTGCCGCAGCAGAAGCACTCCCGGACGCCATCTCCCGGGCGGCGATGACGCTCGTGCAGTCCCTGCTCAACGGCAACAAAATCCTCTGTTGTGGTAATGGCACTTCCGCCGCCAACGCACAGCATTTTGCTGCCAGCATGATTAATCGTTTTGAAACGGAACGCCCTGGTTTACCCGCCATTGCACTAAACACCGATAATGTGGTCTTAACTGCCATCGCTAACGATCGCCTGCATGACGAGATTTACGCCAAGCAGGTGCGCGCCCTGGGACACGCTGGCGATGTGCTGCTGGCAATCTCCACGCGCGGTAACAGTCGGGACATCGTCAAGGCGGTGGAAGCCGCCGTGACCCGCGACATGACCATCGTCGCGTTAACCGGCTATGACGGCGGTGAGCTGGCGGGCCTGTTAGGTCAGCAGGATGTCGAAATCCGCATCCCCTCACACCGCAGCGCGCGTATCCAGGAGATGCATATGCTGACCGTCAACTGTCTGTGCGATTTGATAGATAACACTCTTTTTCCACACCAGGACGATTAAGGAGAACACATGAAGGCTCTCTCGCCCCTCGCCATCCTGCTTTCAGCACTACTGCTGCAGGGCTGCGTTGCCGCCGCGGTTGTCGGAACGGCAGCAGTCGGCACTAAAGCCGCAACGGACCCGCGTACGGTGGGAACCCAGGTCGATGACAGCACCCTGGAACTGCGCGTCAATAGCGCCTTGTCGAAAGATGAACAGATTAAGAAACAGGCCCGCATCAACGTTACCGCTTATCAGGGCAAAGTCCTGCTGACCGGTCAGTCGCCGACGCCGGATCTCTCTGCCCGCGCCAAGCAAATCGCCATGGGCGTGGAAGGAACCACGGAAGTGTTTAACGAAGTGCGCCAGGGCCAGCCGATTGGTTTAGGCACCGCCTCTTCTGATACCTGGATTACCACCAAGGTGCGTTCGCAGCTGCTGAGCACCGATCAGGTCAAATCATCGAACGTGAAGGTGACCACGGAAAACAGCGAAGTCTTCCTGATGGGACTGGTGACCGACCGTGAAGGCCGCGCGGCGGCGGATATCGCCAGCCGGGTGAGCGGCGTGTCCCGGGTGACCACCGCCTTTACCTACATTAAATAAAGCTGCAATTTCCCGGCTGGCGCTACGCTTAGCCGGGCCACCGCCCCCTGTCCGTTGTGTGCCGGGTAAGGCGTAGCCGCCGCCCGACACCCCATCCGGCTATCCGTACGTTTACGGCAAACTACACCAGCGCCAGCGCTCCAACAATCGCACCGCACAGCGCCACCAACCCGCCAGTCAGCCACAGCGCTTTGGCCGGAAAGGCTTTGCGCAGCATAATCAACGATGGCACGCTCACTGCCGGCAACGTAATCAGCAGCGCCAGCGCCGGCGCAACGCCCATCCCCGCCAGCATCATTGTCTGGACAATCGGAATTTCCGCCGCGGTAGGGATCACAAACAGACAGCCGGCGATCGCCATCGCGATGACCCAGAACAAGGTATTATCCACCACGCCATCGGCGTGCGGGAACAGCCAGACGCGCGCCGCCCCCAGCACCAGTACCGCGAGGATATAAACCGGGATGGTGTTCCAGAACAACGTCCACAGCGCCCGCAGCCAGCGGCTAAAGAAGCCGCCCTGGGCCGCTTTCGCTTGCGCTTCAGGCACCACGGCAGGCTGCGTCGCCGCCTCTTTTACCCATTTCTGCACCAGCGTCGCGACAATCAACACCGTCGCCAGGCCCGCCACCAGGCGAACCAGCGCAAACTGCCAGCCCAGCACGAAGCCCATAAACACCAACGTCGCCGGGTTGAGCAGCGGGTTGCCCATCCAGAACGCCAGCGCCCCGCCCATCGACACCTGCTGTTTGCGCATCCCGGCCGCGACCGGCGCGGCGCAGCAGGTGCACATCATGCCTGGCAGCGAGAAAATCGTCCCCAGCAGCGTCCCCTGAAAACGCGATTGTCCCAGGGTGCGCAGCAGCCAGTCGCGCGGGATCAGCACCTGAATCAGCGACCCGAGCAGCACGCCGAGCACCGCCGCTTTCCAGACGGCAAGGAAGTAAACCACCGCGTAGTCCCACGCCGCCTTCAGCGGGTTAGCGTCGGCCTGGGCGAGAATGGATTTACCGATACTGTGGGTTTCCGCAGCGGTGAAGGCTTTCCCGTAGTATGGCTGCCATTTGACGAACCACAGGCCGACAATCACGACGAGAAAGAAAAGCGCGGGCTTCCACCATTGAAATGGTGACGCCGCCTGAGATGAAGACTGACCAGCCATAGCATTCCCCAGCAAGAAATGTGGATATGAATTGAAGCCGTGAATACTACGCCGGAAGCCTGCGTTTGCAAACCGCTATTCCGCCTGCCGCGCGGCACGCTCCCGCAGCTCGGACGATGAGAGAATTTGCACCCCTTCGTGAGTAGGCGACAGCGCCTCCGCCAGCAGGGCAATCGCCACGTCGCGGGCCGCAATGGATTTCCAGTTCCCCGGTAAGAGTCGGAACAGCGGTTCGAGGAAGGTCTCATTGGCCCGCTTTTTTTCCCGCTCGCCTGAGAGCATTGACGGCCGGGCAATGGTCAGCCGCGGCCAACCCTGCTCGATCAGCGCCGCCTCCATTTCCCCCTTCACCCTATTGTAGAAAAACGGCGAGTGGGCGTTGGCGCCCATCGCGCTGACCACCAGCATATGTTGCGCACCCAGCCGTTTGCCGGTCAGCGCGGTATCAACCACCAGCGTGTAGTCAGCATGGACAAAGGCCTCTTTGCTCCCGGCCTCCCGGCGCGTCGTTCCCAGACAGCAGAAAACGATATCCACCGGGTCAACCACCTGCGCCAGGGCATCGGTCAACTGCGGATCGTGCGGATTAAAAACCCCTTCCGCCGGCGCCAGTGGGCGACGCGTCGGGGCGGCGATGGCGCTGATGCTCGGCTCATTCTGCAGCAGCCGAAGTAAGTGACCGCCAACTAACCCGGTCGCGCCGGTCAATAATACCTGACTCATTGATTCTCCTTTACAGAATTCTCCGCCTTGCACTTTCGGGCTCATGTTCCAGGCTTAATACCTTACAAGGTAAGTATCCACCATCCTCATGGAATTACCTCATTGACCATCCAGATAGCGGAGGAAACATGAGTAAAAAGATAGCCGTGCTCATTACCGACGACTTTGAAGATTCTGAATTTACCTCTCCCGCCGAGGCGTTTAAGCTCGCCGGGCATCAGGTCGTGACCATCGAAAAGCAGGCTGGCAAGACGGTGAAGGGTAAACAGGGAGAAGCAGAGGTCGCCATCGATCGGGCCATCGATGACGTCACACCGGGTGAATTTGATGCCTTGTTGCTGCCCGGGGGCTATTCCCCTGACCAGCTGCGCGGGGATGAACGCTTTGTCACCTTTACCCGCGATTTTGTCAACGGCGGGAAGCCGGTCTTCGCCATCTGCCACGGCCCGCAGCTGCTGATCAGCGCCGATGTGATCCGCGGGCGTAAGCTCACGGCGGTAAAACCGATCGTGGTGGATGTGAAAAACGCGGGGGGCGAGTTCTACGACCAGGAGGTGGTGGTCGATAACGAACAGCTGGTCACCAGCAGAACGCCGGACGATCTGCCGGCCTTCAATCGCGAAGCGCTACGCCTGCTCGGCGCCGGCATCGCGCCGCCAGTGTAGCTTTTTCCCGAACCCCAGCGTGTTGTCGGTAAACTTGATTTCGTCCGGACGAATCTCCCAAACCGGCGCCGACAACATGCGGGCCACCGGGAAGCGCTTGACGTAGCGCTGACGCATACGCGCCTCTTCGTCGCCGCGCAGTCGGCGGATCTCGCCCTGGAACTGCACGCCGCGGATCAGGGCCACGGTTTTTGGCTGGCCGTTGACCGTGCCGGCCACCTTTGCCCGCTCGCCGGTCATCTGGCCGTGGCGGGTGTGCTCATCGCTGAGCACGTAAAAGGCCACGCTATCCGGGTCATAGACGTAAAAGGCGTTCGCACACCACAGCTCGTCGTCGTGGGAGACGCACCAGGTGACGACGTGCTGTTTACTCAGCCAGCGGCCAATGGCGGCAAGCGTATCCATCTTTCTTCTCCATTATGCTATGGTGCCTACACCTTACCATAGTGACTTTATAACCGTGTGCTGGTTTCTGTATCTCATTCGAACCGCGGATAATCGCCTCTATACCGGCATCACCACCGATGTGCCGCGCCGCTTTCGCCAGCATCAGGCAGGGAAAGGCGCGAAGGCGTTGCGCGGCAAAGGCGACCTGCAGCTGGCCTTTAGCCATGAAGTTGGTGAACACTCACTTGCTTTGCGGCTGGAATACCGCATTAAGCAGCTAACGAAGCGCGAAAAAGAGCGCCTCGTTGCCGGAGAAGATACCGTCGAAACCCTGCTGGCAAGGCTCAAAAACGATTAAAGTGGTCGCTGTATTCGACCTGGCCGTGGACACCTTCGAGGGCGTCATCCGCCAGGCGGTGCACCTGGAACGCCTCCGCGCTGTCCGGCCAGCGGCAGCGGAGATCGAAGCGCGCGGCCGGTTCAAAACCAAAGCGACGGTATAACTCCGGGTCGCCCAGCGTCACCACCGCGGCATAGCCAAACTCATTCAGCGAATCCAGCCCTTCATAGACCAGCTGCCGGCCAATGCCCTGTCCACGGTAGCGTTCATCCACCGCCAGCGGCGCCAGGCCGACCCACTGTAGCTCTTCACCTTCCACCGCAACCGGGCTGAAGGCAACGTAGCCGATCACCTGGCCTTCATCATCCGTCGCCACTACCCCCAGCGTGATCAGTCCATCTTCACGCAGATCGTGCACCAGCTGCGCTTCGGCATCGCGGCCGAAGGTACGACGCAGCAGCGCGTCGATTCCCGGTGCATCAATCCCAATTTCCACTCGAATCAGCATGCCTCACCTACCGATGTCTGTTCAGGTTTCTGCGGGCTCTTCAGTCCAGCTTCGACAAAATCCGCCAGTTGCAGCAACATCACGCGCAGCGCTTTGGGCATCTGCTCGAGCTCAATGGCGTCCATCAAATTTTTTACATACAGCCCCAGCTCCGTATCGCCTTCAATAACCAGACGACGCTGGAAGAATAGCGTATCCGGATCCTGCTTGCGCGCGGCGATCATTAACAGATCGCTGGCGTCGGCGCTGAAGCTGACGTCGGCGTCCGCCTGCTGGCTGACCACCAGGCGACCATCGACTACCGAGGTATACCACAGCAGACCGATGTCACGCACATGAATACTTAACCAGCGCCCCTCGAGAAACTCCAGCTCTCCCTCCGCCAGCGCCTGGCGAAACTGCCAGCTAAGCACCTGCTCCAGCACCTGGCGCTTGAGGGCAAAAGGCGCCAGCTTAACCGGCACGCTCATTAAAGACGGGCCAAAGTGGACCAGCCGGGAACGCAGTTTATCCAACACAAGCTTTACTCCATGAATGCAATTGTGCCGCTATTGTGCCATATCACATAAACAACATAGCGGCGTAAATCAACAAAAACGCGATGACGGCAGCCCGTTATTGGCGCCGCCAATACACTTTTAACTGCCTCAAATCAAAAATTGTCACCAGAAGGTTAACTAAAATCCCTGCTCGTTAACCATTCAGCGTCCCTGACGGGCCGCATTTTTCAGGAAAAATTATGGAGCTGCTCTGCCCAGCCGGTAACCTTCCGGCGCTTAAGGCGGCCATCGAAAACGGCGCCGATGCCGTCTATATCGGGCTGAAAGATGACACCAACGCCCGCCACTTTGCCGGCCTTAATTTCACCGAAAAGAAACTGCAGGAAGCCGTCAGCTTTGTGCATCAGCACCGTCGTAAGCTGCATATCGCCATCAACACCTTCGCCCACCCCGACGGCTACGCCCGCTGGCAGCGCGCGGTGGATATGGCGGCTCAGTTGGGCGCCGATGCGCTCATTCTGGCCGATATCGCCATGCTGGAGTACGCCGCGGAGCGCTATCCGCATATAGAACGCCATGTCTCGGTACAGGCTTCCGCCACCAATGAAGAGGCCATTCGCTTCTATCATCGCAACTTCGACGTGGCGCGCGTCGTACTGCCGCGGGTGTTATCTATTCACCAGGTGAAACAGTTGGCTCGCGCCACGCCGGTGCCGCTGGAAGTCTTTGCCTTCGGCAGCCTGTGCATCATGGCGGAAGGCCGCTGCTATCTCTCTTCCTACCTGACCGGCGAATCGCCCAACACCGTCGGCGCCTGCTCGCCTGCCCGCTTCGTGCGCTGGCAGCAAACCCCACAGGGGCTGGAATCGCGCCTCAATGAAGTGCTGATTGACCGCTATCAGGATGGGGAAAACGCCGGTTACCCGACGTTGTGTAAAGGCCGCTACCTGGTCGATGGCGAGCGCTATCACGCGCTGGAGGAACCCACCAGCCTCAATACCCTGGAACTGTTGCCGGAGTTGATGGCCGCCAATATCGCCTCAGTGAAAATCGAAGGCCGTCAGCGCAGCCCGGCCTACGTCACCCAGGTAGCGAAAGTCTGGCGCCAGGCGATCGATCGCTGCAAAGCCGATCCACAGAATTTCGTGCCGCAATCCGCATGGATGGAAACCCTTGGCTCCATGTCCGAAGGGACACAAACCACCCTTGGCGCCTACCACCGTAAATGGCAGTGAGAAACATGAAATATTCATTAGGGCCGGTGCTTTACTACTGGCCAAAAGAGACGCTGGAAGATTTTTACCAGCAGGCAGCCAACTGCAGCGCCGACACCATTTATCTCGGCGAAGCGGTGTGCAGCAAACGCCGTGCCACCAAAGTCGGCGACTGGATTGAGATGGCGAAAGCGCTGGCGAGCAGCGGCAAACAGGTGGTGCTGTCTACTCTCGCACTGGTGCAGGCCTCCTCCGAACTGGGCGAGCTGAAGCGCTATGTCGATAACGGGGAGTTCCTGATTGAGGCCAGCGATTTGGGCGTGGTTAACCTCTGCGCCGAACGCAAGCTGCCGTTCGTCGCCGGGCATGCGCTGAACTGCTACAACGCCGTTACCCTGCGCCTGCTGTTAAAACAGGGCATGGTGCGCTGGTGCATGCCGGTGGAGCTTTCCCGCGACTGGCTGGCTAATTTACTGACCCAGTGCGAAGAGCTGGGCATTCGCAATCAGTTTGAAGTCGAAGTACTGAGCTACGGCCATCTGCCGCTGGCTTATTCCGCCCGCTGCTTTACCGCCCGCTCGGAAGATAGGCCAAAGGATGAGTGCGAGACCTGCTGCATCAAATACCCAACCGGACGCAGCATGCTGTCCCAGGAGAACCAGCAGGTGTTCGTGCTCAACGGTATCCAGACCATGAGCGGCTATGTCTACAACCTGGGCAATGAGCTGACGTCCATGCACGGCTTGGTGGATATGGTACGCCTGTCGCCGATGGGCAACGAGACCTTCGCCATGCTCGACGCCTTCCGCGCCAATGAAAACGGCGCTGCGCCGTTGGCGCTCACCGGCAACAGCGATTGCAACGGCTACTGGAAACGGCTGCCCGGGCTGGCGCTGCAGGCCTGATAAACCGCTCACTTTGTTAACAGCAGTGCTCAGATTTTAATGCATTATTAAAGATGCAGCTTTTCTGGCTGGCGCGTCCTGGATGCACCAGGCTGGAAGAAGACCTTCAATCTGATGACGATGCTGTAGCAAAGTGAGCCTTTATGACTGACAAATCTGTTCCGTTCTCGGTGCTCGATCTGGCGCCGATCCCGCAAGGATCTTCTGCCAAAGAAGCCTTTACCCACTCTCTGGATCTCGCCCGGCTGGCCGAATCGCGCGGTTATCACCGCTACTGGCTGGCGGAGCACCACAATATGGTCGGCATTGCCAGCGCAGCGACCTCGGTGCTGATTGGCTATCTCGCCGCCAATACCACTACCCTGCATCTGGGTTCCGGTGGCGTGATGTTGCCCAACCATTCGCCGCTGGTGATCGCCGAGCAGTTCGGCACCCTGAACACCCTCTATCCCGGGCGTATAGACCTCGGCCTTGGCCGCGCGCCGGGCAGCGATCAGCCCACCATGCGCGCCCTGCGTCGCCATATGAGCGGCGATGTCGATAACTTCCCGCGCGACGTGGGGGAACTGGTGGACTGGTTTGACGCCCGCGATCCGAACCCGCACGTGCGCCCGGTTCCCGGCTACGGGGAGCGCATTCCGGTGTGGCTGCTGGGTTCAAGCCTCTACAGCGCCCAGCTGGCGGCGCAGCTCGGTTTGCCGTTCGCATTCGCCTCGCACTTCGCGCCGGATATGCTGTTCCAGGCCCTGCACCTGTATCGCAGCAACTTTACGCCCTCCGCGCGGCTGGAAAAACCGTATGCCATGGTGTGCATCAATATCATCGCCGCCGACAGCAACCGCGATGCGGAGTTTCTCTTCACTTCCATGCAGCAGGCGTTTGTGAAGCTGCGTCGCGGCGAAACCGGACAGCTGCCGCCGCCGGTGGAAAATATGCATCAGCTGTGGTCAGCGTCCGAGCAGTATGGCGTGCAGCAGGCGCTGCGCATGTCGCTGGTGGGTGATAAAACTAAAGTCCGCCACGGCTTAGAGTCGATTATGCGGGAAACCGAGGCGGACGAAATCATGGTCAATGGCCAGATCTTCGACCACCAGGCGCGGCTGCATTCTTTCGATTTAGCGATGCAGGTGAAAGAGGAATTGTTGGGTTAATCAAAATCCAGGCCCGGTGGACGTCGCGCCACCGGGTAAGCCTCTTACTGGTAAACCGGCAGCAGATTAACGCTCGACAGAATGTGTACAACCGCATTGCCAAGGCCAAACAGTAGGATCAGCACAATCATCGGTGTTCCGCCCCATACGCGGAACTGTGGGCTGCCGAAGCGTTTACGCGAGGCGCGAGCCAGCAGCGCCGGTACAATCGCCGCCCAGATCGTCGCCGCCAGGCCGGCATAGCCGATGGCGTAGAGGAAGCCATCGGGTTTCACCAGCCCGCCCATCATCGGCGGAATAAATGTCAGCAGCGCAGTTTTAAAGCGCCCCAGCGCGCTGTCGTCAAAACCAAACAGATCCGCCAGGTAGTCGAACAGCCCCAGCGTGACGCCAAGGAACGAGCTGGCGACGGCAAAGTTAGAGAATACCACCAGCAGCAGATCCAGGCTCCGGCTGTTCAGCACCCCGCTCAGGGCCTGCACCAGCACATCAATATTGCCGCCCTTCTGCGCGATGTCGATAAACTGCGGACGCGGGATATTGCCCATCGTCACCAGCAGCCAGACCACGTACAGACCCAGCGCCAGCAGCGTACCGTAGGTTAAGCAGCGGATAATGGTGCGTGGATCTTTGCCGTAGTATTTCATCAGGCTCGGCACATTGCCGTGGTAGCCAAACGAGGCCAGGCAGAACGGCAGCGTCATTAGCAGATATGGCGCATAGGAGGCGTTCTTTTCCGCAACGTTAAACAGCGTCGTCGGCTCGACGTGCCCCAGCAGACTGCCAAAGGTCAGGAAGAAAGTGATCACCTTGGCGCCGAGCACAATAGCCGTCATGCGGCTCACCGCCCTGGTGCTCATCCAGACGATAAATGCCACCAGCAGCGCAAAGCCAAAACCCGCCGCCCGCGCCGGCACGTTCAGCGACATCTCGCTAAACGTATGATGTAGTATCGAGCCGCTGGCTGAAATATAGGCGTAGGTCAGGATATACAGCACAAAGGCGATCGACACGCCGTTGACCAGGTTCCAGCCCTTGCCGAGCAGGTCTTTGGTAATGGTGTCGAAGCTGGAGCCGATCCGGTAGTTAAGGTTGGCCTCGAGGATCATCAGACCGGAGTGCAGCATGCAGAACCAGGTGAAAACCAGCGCCGCCAGCGACCAGAAAAACCACGCGCCGGACATCACCACCGGCAGCGAGAACATACCCGCGCCGATAATCGTGCCGCCGATGATCACCACGCCGCCAAACAGGGACGGACGGGTTGCCGTAGTGGTTAGTGTCGCCATTTACCGAAATCTCCAGTCAAAAATACTTTCCCACGATGGGTGCGAAGCACTGTACCAGTACACGAGTACAAAAGAAATAAAAAAAGCCCCAATCATGACGATCGGGGCTGTATTATTTAGTTTACGCTAGCGGGCTGCGTTAATTATGCATCGCCACCGAAGCGACGGCGACCGGCAGAGTCATCGCGGCGCGGCGCGGATGCATCGTCACGACGCGGCGCACGGCCTTCACGACGTTCGCCGCTGAAACGACGACCATCACCACGACCACCTTCACGACGCTCGCCACCGAAGCCACGACCGCCTTCACGACGCTCACCGCCGAAGCTACGACCGCCTTCACGACGTTCACCACCGCCACGACGTTCGGTGCGCGGCTGCGCATCGCCCAGCAGCTGCATGTTCATCGGCTTGTTCAGGATGCGGGTACGAGTAAAGTGCTGCAGCACTTCGCCCGGCATCCCTTTCGGCAGTTCGATGGTGGAGTGAGAAGCGAACAGCTTGATGTTACCGATGTAGCGGCTGCTGATATCGCCTTCATTAGCGATCGCGCCAACGATATGACGCACTTCAACACCGTCATCGCGACCCACTTCAATGCGATACAGTTCCATATCGCCTACGTCACGACGCTCACGCTTCGGACGATCTTCGCGATCGCCACGCGGAGCGCGATCGTTGCGGTCGCCACGACGCTCGAAGCGATCGTCACGGTCACGGAACTCACGACGCGGACGCATCGGCGCATCCGGCGGCACGATCAGCGAGCGTTCGCCCTGGGCCATTTTCAGCAGCGCGGCAGCCAGCGTTTCCACGTCCAGCTCTTCGCCTTCCGCCGTCGGCTGGATTTTCGCCAGCAGCGCACGGTACTGGTCCAGATCGCTGCTTTCCAGCTGCTGCTGGACTTTCGCGGCGAATTTTTCCAGACGACGCTTGCTCAGCAGCTCTGCGTTCGGCAGTTCCACTTCCGGGATGGTCAGCTTCATCGTACGTTCGATGTTGCGCAGCAGACGACGTTCACGGTTCTCAACGAACAGCAACGCGCGGCCCGCGCGGCCCGCACGACCGGTACGACCGATACGGTGAACGTAGGATTCAGAATCCATCGGGATGTCGTAGTTCACCACCAGGCTGATACGTTCAACGTCCAGACCACGGGCTGCCACGTCAGTCGCAATCAGGATATCCAGACGACCGTCTTTCAGACGCTCCAGGGTCTGCTCACGCAGCGCCTGGTTCATGTCGCCGTTCAGCGCCGCGCTGTTGTAGCCGTTACGCTCCAGCGCTTCAGCCACTTCCAGGGTCGCGTTTTTGGTACGGACGAAGATAATCGCCGCATCAAAATCTTCCGCTTCCAGGAAACGCACCAGCGCTTCGTTTTTACGCATACCGTAGGCAGTCCAGTAGCTCTGGCTGATGTCCGGACGAGTGGTCACGCTGGACTGAATACGCACTTCCTGCGGCTCTTTCATAAAGCGGCGGGTAATGCGACGGATCGCTTCCGGCATGGTGGCGGAGAACAGCGCGGTCTGATGCCCTTCCGGGATCTGCGCCATAATGGTTTCTACGTCTTCGATAAAGCCCATGCGCAGCATTTCATCTGCTTCATCCAGTACCAGACCGCTCAGTTTAGAGAGGTCCAGGGTGCCGCGCTTCAGGTGGTCCAGCAGACGACCCGGGGTACCGACAACAATCTGCGGACCCTGACGCAGGGCGCGCAGCTGCACGTCATAACGCTGGCCGCCGTACAGGGCAACCACGTTTACGCCGCGCATATGTTTAGAGAATTCCGTCATTGCTTCAGCAACCTGTACCGCCAGCTCGCGGGTCGGCGCCAGCACCAGGATCTGTGGTGCTCTCAGCTCAGGATCGATGTTGTTCAGCAGCGGTAAAGAAAACGCTGCGGTTTTACCGCTACCGGTCTGGGCCATACCCAGAACGTCGCGGCCGTCCAGCAGATGCGGAATGCACTCAGCCTGGATCGGAGATGGTTTTTCGTAACCCAGATCGTTAAGCGCTTCAAGGATAGGAGCCTTCAGGCCCAGATCTGCAAAAGTGGTTTCGAATTCAGCCATGTAGTACGTGTGCCTCAAAATTAATGGCGGCCAGTCTACATAACTCATCGTGAAAATTTACGGTAATTTTCATTGAAAAGTGTGAACCGGCTCAAAGTAGGTGTATTAACGAACAACAACGCCCTCACCCGCGAAGGTGATGGCAAGCAAAAAACTATGGGCTGATGTGTTCGTCAGCTATTGCTGGTCCGATTCTGCCAGGTCATCTTGCTCCTGGCCCAAGAGCGATAATTCCAACAATGCGTATCGGTGCTCAACGTAGTTATGTACGTTGTTGGCGACCGCCAGTTTGAACAGTGCCGTAGCGCTGTCCTTGTCCCCCAGACTTAGGTAGTACTTACCTAAATAGAAGTTGGTTTCACTGAGATGCTCAGCGAGCGAGGTGTTATCCGTTGCGTCTGCCTTCAGACGAGTCATCAGCTCTTTTTCGCTAATGTCGCCAAGGTAGAACTCGACAATGTTCCATCCCCATTGCTCTTTGTCCGACTTGTCTAAGCGCTCTCTGAGTGCTTCAAGCGCCCGCTTCTCGTCGAGTTTACGCTCGGCGATATAAAGCCACAGGCTACGGAAAGGATCATTGGGATCGTCTTGATAAAACGCCAGCAGATCATCTTGCGCTAACTTAGCCCGGCCGCCGTAATACAGGGCGATACCGCGGTTCAAGTGCGCGTAGTTGTAAGTTGGATCAAGCTCAAGTACAGAATCAAACGCTTCATAGGCAGCATCAAAATTGCCTGCCTGCGTTAAGTAAATACCTAAGTAATTGAATACTTCAGGCATATCGGGTCGGATTGCCAGCGCTTGTGAAAAATCATTTCGCGCTAATGCCCTCAGACCGAGACTATCATACAACACTCCGCGCTCATATAAAAGCTGTGCGCGTTCGTCATCGGATAAAGCCCGACTGGCAAGAATTTGTTCCATACGTGCCAGAATCACTTCTTGCTGTAAAGTCGGTTGCAATGGTACTGCGAGGACGGCGTCCTTACGCCAGGCGGTGCTACTGCATCCTGCCAGCGTGAGAGCTGTCGCCACGAAACACCAGCGCAAAAAAGGCTTCATTTCCCACTCCCGAAGACAACGATTGGATGAACGTCCTGTTCCCCGGCTGCAAACGAGGCGTCCTGCCCGTAAAACGCCCTCCGCAAAAGCGGAGGGCTAACGGCAACCTTACTCGCCCTGCTCGGCAGCCGGAACTTCCGGCGCTGCGGCAGACGGAGTCTGTTCAGTTGCTTCTTTGATGCTCAGACGGACACGGCCCTGGCGGTCAACTTCCAGAACCTTAACCGGCACTTCCTGACCCATCTGCAGGTAGTCAGTCACTTTCTCAACGCGCTTGTCAGCGATCTGCGAGATGTGAACCAGACCTTCTTTACCGCCGCCGATGGCAACGAACGCGCCAAAGTCAACGATACGGGTCACTTTACCATTGTAGATACGGCCAACTTCGATCTCAGCGGTGATCTCTTCGATACGACGGATAGCATGCTGTGCTTTGTCGCCGTCAGTCGCTGCGATCTTCACGGTACCGTCATCTTCGATTTCGATGGTGGTACCGGTCTCTTCGGTCAGGGCACGGATAACAGAACCGCCTTTACCGATAACGTCTTTGATCTTGTCCGGGTTGATCTTGATGGTATGGATACGCGGTGCGAATTCAGAGATATCGCCGCGCGGCGCGTTAATCGCCTGCTCCATCACGCCCAGGATGTGCAGACGCGCACCTTTAGCCTGGTTCAATGCAACCTGCATGATTTCTTTGGTGATACCTTCAATTTTGATATCCATCTGCAGCGCAGAGATACCGTCGCGGGAACCCGCTACTTTGAAGTCCATATCGCCAAGGTGGTCTTCGTCACCGAGGATGTCAGACAGCACGACGAAGTTGTCGCCTTCTTTCACCAGACCCATGGCGATACCCGCCACGGCGGCTTTCACCGGCACACCAGCGTCCATCAGCGCCAGAGAGGCACCGCAGACGGAAGCCATGGAAGAAGAGCCGTTAGATTCGGTGATTTCAGACACCACCCGTACGGTGTACGGGAATTCTTCGATAGTCGGCATCACGGCCAGAACGCCGCGCTTAGCCAGACGACCGTGACCGATTTCACGACGCTTCGGAGACCCCACCATGCCAGTTTCACCTACGGAGTACGGAGGGAAGTTGTAGTGGAACAGGAAGGAGTCGGTACGCTCGCCCATCAGTTCATCGATGTTCTGCGCATCGCGTGCGGTACCCAGCGTCGCGGTAACCAGCGCCTGCGTTTCGCCACGGGTGAACAGTGCGGAACCGTGAGTACGCGGCAGAACGCCGGTACGAACGTCCAGACCACGGATCATATCTTTTTCGCGACCATCGATACGCGGCTCACCGGCCAGCACGCGGCTACGAACCACGTTTTTCTCGATAGCGTGCAGGATTTCACCCAGTTCGTTAGCGTCCAGGGTTTCATCTTCTGCAACCAGCGTAGCGATGGTTTCAGATTTGATCACATCAACCTGAGCGTAACGCTCTTGTTTGTCGGTGATACGGTAAGCATCGCTCAGGCGGGATTCAGCCAGCGCAGCAACGCGCGCGTTCAGCGCTTCGTTGACGGCTTCCGGCTGCCAGTCCCAACGTGGTTTACCGGCTTCTTTCACCAGGTCGTTGATGTTCTGGATAACAATCTGCTGCTGCTCGTGGCCAAAGACCACCGCGCCCAGCATCTGGTCTTCGCTCAGCAGTTCCGCTTCGGATTCCACCATCAGTACGGCCGCTTCGGTACCGGCCACCACCAGATCCAGTTTGCTGGACTTCAGCTCTTCCTGGGTCGGGTTCAGTACGTACTGGTCGTTGATGTAACCCACGCGCGCGGCGCCGATTGGGCCATTGAACGGAATACCAGACAGGGACAGCGCTGCGGAAGCGCCGATCATCGCGACGATATCCGGGTTAACCTGCGGGTTAACGGAAACAACGGTGGCGATAACCTGTACTTCGTTAACGAAGCCTTCCGGGAACAGCGGGCGAACCGGGCGGTCAATCAGACGCGCGATCAGGGTTTCGCCTTCGCTTGGGCGGCCTTCACGACGGAAGAAACCACCCGGGATTTTACCGGCAGCGTAGGTACGCTCCTGGTAGTTAACCGTCAGCGGGAAAAAGTCCTGGCCTGGCTTCGCTTTTTTCTGGCCCACAACGGTCACGAATACCGCAGTGTCATCCATGCTAACCATCACAGCGGCCGTTGCCTGGCGCGCCATCATGCCGGTTTCCAGGGTCACGGTATGCTGGCCGTACTGGAATTTACGAACGATCGGATTAAGCAAAATTCTATCCTTTTTATCTATAAATCACGCCATATCTACGACATAGCGTCTATTGACCCGATCCTCTGCATCCTCGCGACTAATGACAACCTTTACCCGCCCCTGCGGATGAAGCCTCTCATTAGCCGCGCGAACCTCTGCATGAAGATCATTACTAGCAACAATACATGAGTTTTGAATGAATTGCTGCCGCCCGGTCGAAAAAAGGGGCCGTCAGGCCCCTTTTTCTGAAACTCGCAGAATTAGCGACGCAGACCCAGACGCTCGATCAGCGCGGAGTAACGTGCAACATCTTTACGTTTCAGGTAGTCGAGCAGTTTACGACGCTGAGAAACCATGCGCAGCAGACCACGACGGCTGTGGTGATCTTTTTTGTGCTCTGCAAAGTGGCCCTGCAGGTGGTTGATCTGTGCAGTCAGCAGTGCAACCTGAACTTCGGTAGAACCGCTGTCGTTTTCGCCACGACCAAACTCAGAAACGATTTTTGCTTTAGCTTCAACGCTTAGAGACATTTTAGAACTCCAGAAATTAAAAGAAAGAAAGGGTGCCGATCTCTAATTCAGCGACCCCTGATGCAACGCCCGAAAATGTTAAAACACTTTAGCGGACGTTAAGCGGCGATATTCTACTCGTAGCAGGCTTTTATCGCAAGAAAAGCGCTTACGCCGGGTATTCCACCACCAGACGACGCGGCGCCACGCGGCCTTCATCGTCAATTTCGCCCATGCCGAGAAACTTGCCGGATTCGCTTTCCATCACCCGCACCAGCCCGTTAAGCGGCGCGCCTGACTGACGTACCGGGTTGCCGTTTTTAAAATAGACCGCGGAGGTCTCCGGGATGGTCACCAGCGGATAGTCCGAGGCCGGGCTGTCCATGGGCATCAGTAGCGGATCGAGCAGCTGCGCGCCAGGAATATCCTGCGCCGCCGCCTGATCGACCAGCGCCTGCAGCTGCTCAAGGGTTACCATCCGCTCAACCGGGTATTTGCTCACCGCCAGGCGACGCAGGAAAATCACGTGCGCGCCGCAGCCGAGCTTCTCACCTAAATCATCGATAATCGTCCGGATGTAGGTGCCTTTCGAGCAGTGGATCTCCAGCTCCAGCTCATCGCCTTCGTGGCGGATAAACAGCAGCTCATAGACGGTAATCGGCCGGGATTCCCGCGGGACGTCAATCCCCTGACGGGCATATTCGTATAGCTTCTTGCCCTGATATTTCAGCGCCGAGTACATCGACGGCACCTGCTGCGTCTCGCCGCGGAAGCTGTCCAGCGCCGCCGCCAGCTGTTCGTCGCTAAAGGTCAGCGGGCGCTCTTCCACCACCTGGCCGTCGGCATCGGAGGTATCGGTGCGCTGGCCAAGTTTGGCGATCACGCGGTAGCGCTTATCGGAATCCAGCAGGTATTGGGAAAACTTGGTCGCTTCGCCAAGGCAGATCGGCAGCATGCCGGTCGCCAGCGGATCCAGCGCGCCGGTGTGTCCGGCGCGGTTGGCGTTATATATACGCTTTACTTTCTGCAGCACATCGTTGCTGGAGGCGCCCTGAGGCTTATCCAGCAGCAATACGCCGTGCACGTCGCGGCCGCGACGACGAGGACGACTCATCAGTCCTCCTTGCTGTCGTCCGGGTTCACACGACGCTCATCGTCGTGTTTCACCACGCTGGTGACCAGGTTGGACATGCGCATCCCTTCCACCAGTGAGTTGTCGTAGAAGAAGGTCAGCTCCGGCACGATGCGCAGGCGCATCGCTTTCCCCAGCAGAGAGCGGATAAAGCCAGAGGCTTCCTGCAACGCTTTGATGCCCGCTTTCACCGCGGCTTCATCTTTGTCGTTGAGGAAGGTGACATACACCTTGGCATAGGCCAGGTCACGGGACATTTCCACACCGGAAACGGTGGTCATCATGCCCAGACGCGGGTCTTTGATTTCACGCTGCAGGATAATCGCAATCTCTTTTTGCATCTCCTGGGCCACGCGCTGCGGGCGACCAAATTCTTTCGCCATAATAAATTCTCCAGAATAAAGACAAAAAAGGGGCCTAAAGCCCCTTTTTAAAATGATTGCCGGGTGGCGCTTCGCTTCCCCGGCGGCTTAGCCATCCGATGATTAATCGATGCTACGCTGGATTTCGATGATTTCGAACACTTCGATCATATCGCCAACGCGAACGTCGTTGTAGTTCTTCACACCGATACCACATTCCATGCCGTTACGGACTTCGTTAACGTCATCTTTGAAGCGGCGCAGGGATTCCAGCTCGCCTTCATAGATAACCACGTTGTCACGCAGCACGCGGATTGGGTTGTGACGTTTGATGGTCCCTTCGGTAACCATACAGCCCGCGATGGCGCCGAATTTCGGCGATTTAAAGACATCGCGCACTTCAGCCAGACCGATGATCTGCTGTTTCAGTTCCGGAGACAGCATACCGCTCATCGCCGCTTTCACTTCGTCGATCAGGTTATAGATGACGGAGTAGTAGCGCAGATCCAGGCTTTCCGCTTCGATAACTTTACGCGCAGAGGCATCGGCACGAACGTTGAAGCCAACCAGAATCGCGTTGGATGCTGCAGCCAGGGTGGCGTCGGTTTCGGTGATACCACCTACGCCGGAACCGATGATCTTCACTTTCACTTCGTCGGTAGACAGTTTCAGTAAGGAATCGGAAATCGCTTCGACAGAACCCTGTACGTCCGCTTTCAGCACGATGTTCACTTCGTGAACTTCGCCTTCGGTCATGTTAGCGAACATGTTTTCCAGTTTAGATTTCTGCTGACGCGCCAGCTTAACTTCACGGAATTTGCCCTGACGATACAGCGCCACTTCACGCGCTTTTTTCTCGTCACGAACCACGGTCACTTCGTCACCGGCAGCCGGCACACCGGACAGGCCGAGGATTTCCACCGGAATGGACGGACCCGCTTCCAGCACTTCGCGACCCAGTTCGTCACGCATCGCACGCACACGGCCGTATTCGAAGCCGCACAGAACGATATCACCCTTGTGCAGAGTACCTTCGCGAACCAGAACGGTAGCGACCGGACCACGACCTTTATCAAGGAAGGATTCGATCACTGCGCCGCTCGCCATCCCGTTACGGACCGCTTTCAGCTCGAGGACTTCAGCCTGCAGCAGGATCGCGTCCAGCAGGTCGTCGATACCGGTACCGGCTTTCGCGGAGACGTGGACGAACTGGCTCTCGCCGCCCCACTCTTCCGGCAGGATGCCGTACTGGGACAGTTCATTCTTCACGCGGTCCGGATCGGCTTCAGGCTTATCGATCTTGTTCACCGCAACTACCACCGGCACCTGCGCCGCTTTGGCGTGCTGGATAGCTTCGATAGTCTGCGGCATCACGCCGTCGTCTGCCGCCACCACCAGAACCACGATATCCGTCGCCTGCGCACCACGAGCACGCATGGAGGTAAACGCGGCGTGGCCCGGGGTATCCAGGAAGGTGATCATGCCGTTGTCGGTTTCTACATGGTAAGCACCGATGTGCTGGGTAATACCACCCGCTTCGCCGGAGGCAACCTTAGTAGAACGAATATAGTCCAGCAGCGAGGTTTTACCGTGGTCAACGTGACCCATGATGGTCACAACCGGTGCGCGCGGTTCAGCCGCCGCGCCGGTGTCACGGTCGCTCATTACCGCTTCTTCCAGCTCGTTTTCACGACGCAGGATAACTTTGTGGCCCATCTCTTCGGCAACCAGCTGTGCGGTTTCCTGGTCGATGACCTGGTTGATGGTCGCCATGGCGCCCAGCTTCATCATCGCTTTGATGACCTGAGAACCTTTCACCGCCATCTTGTTAGCCAGTTCGCCAACGGTGATGGTTTCGCCGATCACCACGTCACGGTTAACGGCCTGCGCCGGCTTCTGGAAGCCCTGCTGCAGAGCAGAACCCTTACGGTGCTTACCGCCTTTACCGCCGCGAACGGCCGCACGGGCTTCTTCACGATCGGCTTTCGATTCAGCGTGTTTGTTGCCTTTCTTCGCCGGACGCGCCGCTTTGCTGCTGCGGCTGCGGCCGCGACCGCCTTCGACTTCACGATCGTTATCATCTTCAGCCTGACGAGCATGCTGTGACGTGGTGACGTGATAGTCGCTGGTGTCTTCCGGGCTGTCTGAAGTTTCAGACCAATTTTTTTCGTTTTCTTCTGCCATACGGCGTGCTTCTTCCGCTACACGGCGCGCTTCTTCTTCAAGTTTGCGGCGTGCTTCTTCTTCCGATTTGCGCTTCAGTTCCGCGGCTTCGTTCTCGCGACGGATCTTTTCAGCCTGGGCGGTTTTGGTCATTTCGTCGGTATGTTGATTGCTCACTTTGTCTTTTTCCGCAGCTTCACGTTTCGCTTTATCAGCGACTTCACGTTTAGCTTGTTCTGCGGCCTCACGTTCAGCTTTTAATTGCGCCTCGCGTTTCGCTGCTTCTTCAGCTTCACGACGGGCCTGCTCTTCCGCTTCACGCTGCGCCTGCTCTTCCGCGGCCAGGCGTTCAGCCTCTTGCGGATCGCGTTTCACAAAGGTGCGTTTCTTGCGGACTTCGATTTGTACCGATTTACTCTTTCCACCGGTACCTGGAATATTCAACGTACTGCGCGTCTTACGCTGTAACGTCAGCTTGTCTGGCGCCGAACCATGCTCACGGTTCAGGTGCGTCAACAAAGTTTGTTTCTCTTGCGAGGTCACAGAATCATCAGCCGTTTTGCGGATGCCTGCGTCAGCAAATTGCTGTATCAGGCGATCCACAGAGGTCTGAATCTCTGAGGCCAGCGCTTTAATAGTCACATCTGTCATGCTGTTCCTTCCTGCTACAGTTTATTACGCTTCGTCGCCGAACCAACAAATGTTGCGAGCGGCCATGATGAGCTCGCCAGCTTTCTCGTCGGTCATCCCTTCGATATCAGCCAGGTCATCAACGCCCTGCTCAGCGAGATCTTCCAGCGTACAAACACCACGGGCAGCCAGTTTGAATGCCAGGGCACGATCCAGACCTTCGAGATTCAACAGATCATCGGCAGGTTTGTTATCTCCCAGGCTTTCTTCCTGAGCCAGCGCCAGCGTAGTCAGTGCGTTTTTCGCACGCTCACGAAGTGCTTCAACGGTGGCTTCATCCAGACCGTCGATTTCCAGCAGTTCTTTCATCGGCACATAGGCCAGCTCTTCCAGCGAGGAGAAGCCTTCTTCAACCAGCACTGTCGCGAAATCTTCATCAATATCGAGATATTTGGTGAAGGTATCGATAGCGGCATGCGCTTCCGCCTGGTGCTTAGCCTGCAGATCGTCAACGGTCATCACGTTGAGTTCCCAGCCGCTGAGCTGCGAGGCCAGACGAACGTTCTGACCGTTACGGCCAATCGCCTGCGCCAGGTTGCCCGCTTCTACCGCGATATCCATGGTGTGTTTATCTTCATCCACCACGATGGACGCGACGTCTGCCGGCGCCATAGCGTTAATCACGAACTGCGCCGGGTTATCATCCCAGAGGACGATATCGATACGCTCGCCGCCCAGCTCAGTGGAAACCGCCTGCACGCGCGCGCCGCGCATACCGACGCAAGCGCCAACCGGGTCGATACGCTTGTCGTTGGTTTTCACCGCGATTTTGGCACGAGATCCCGGATCGCGAGCCGCCGCTTTGATTTCCAGCACTTCTTCACCGATTTCCGGCACTTCGATGCGGAACAGTTCGATCAGCATCTCAGGTTTGGAACGGGTCACGAACAGCTGGGCGCCACGCGCTTCCGGACGGACTGCGTACAGTACGCCGCGAATGCGGTCGCCCGGGCGGAAGTTCTCACGCGGCAGCATATCTTCACGCAGGATCACGGCTTCAGCGTTGTTGCCCAGATCCAGAGTGATGTTGTCGCGGTTCACTTTTTTCACCACGCCGGTGATGATCTCACCTTCGTGCTCGCGGAACTGATCGACCACCATTGCGCGCTCGGCTTCGCGAACTTTCTGCACGATAACCTGTTTCGCGGTCTGGGTGGTGATGCGGTCGAAAGTGACAGACTCAATCTGATCTTCGACGTAGTCACCGACGTTCATGCTTTCATCTTCGAAACGCGCGGCTTCCAGCGTGATCTCGCGCGTCGGCTGGGTCACTTCTTCTACAACCAGCCAGCGACGGAAAGTGTCGAAATCGCCGCTCTTACGGTCGATTTCAACGCGAACGTCGATCTCTTGTTCGTATTTTTTCTTGGTGGCCGTTGCCAGCGCGCTTTCCAGCGCTTCGAAAATTTTCTCACGCGGCAGCGCTTTTTCGTTGGAAACGGCTTCAACAACAGCCAAAATTTCTTTGTTCATCGGGGCCTTTCACCTCAATCCAGACTGTTAAAAGTGGGGAACCAGGTTCGCCTTCTGGATGTTACTCAGCGCGAACACTTCATCTTTGCCTTCGACGGTTACCGTGATCATTTCACCGTCTACCGCTTTGATAATGCCCTGCCATTTGCGACGGTTCTGAACCGCCATGCGCAGCACCAGCGCAACTTCTTCGCCAGTGAAACGTTGATAGTGTTCGGCGGTGAACATCGGACGGTCGAGACCAGGCGAAGAGACTTCCAGGTTGTAAGCGACAGTGATCGGGTCTTCGACATCCATGACGGCGCTTACCTGGTGGCTCACATCAGCACAATCATCAACGTTGATGCCATCTTCACTATCAATATAGATGCGCAGTGTGGATGTGCGACCGCGAATAAATTCGATGCCGACCAGCTCAAAGCCAAGCGCTTCAACCGGCGCAGTGAGCATCTCTGTCAATTTTTGCTCTAATGTGGACAAACCCACCCCCAAGACATAAAAAAAGGGCGTATAGCCCAGTTATTCTGAAGTCAGATAACAAAAAACCCCGATAAATCGGGGCTTTAGATAACTGAACCCTGAGATCGCCATGGCGATCTGGAACACCTTCCGCAAGAATTCTTTCAAATTCGGCTACGAAGGACACCTAGTCCTCACAGTATATTTGAAAAAGTACTTAATGGGAAAGTGGTTGCGGGGGCCGGATTTGAACCGACGACCTTCGGGTTATGAGCCCGACGAGCTACCAGGCTGCTCCACCCCGCGCCTGAAACGTGGCATATTTTACTCTTTTTGAGCAAAAGACGCAAATACTGCTGGGATTTGGTACCGAAGACGGGACATAAAATCGGGATGAATTGTAACGGCAACTAGTATATTTTGTCAACATGCATTTTAGCGCCCCCGATTGCCGTTTGTGCTGGTATTTCAGGCTTTTTTAGCAAAAAGATGATGAAGCCCTTCCTGTCGCCAGTAAAAGATGGTTAAATGAATACTCACAATTAATGCATAAAAATGCAGTTAAGGTTGTTGGGTCGAACTCACCACAGTCTATCGAGCAGGGTTTTATTTTATGACGACGATTCTCAAGCATCTCCCGGTTGGTCAACGTATTGGTATCGCTTTCTCTGGTGGACTGGATACCAGCGCCGCGCTGTTATGGATGCGCAAAAAAGGCGCCGTGCCTTATGCATATACCGCTAACCTGGGTCAACCGGACGAAGACGACTACGATGCTATTCCGCGCCGCGCGAAAGAGTACGGCGCCGAAGGTGCCCGTCTGATCGACTGCCGCAAACAGCTGGTCGCAGAAGGGATCGCCGCGATTCAGTGTGGCGCTTTCCATAACACCACTGGCGGGTTGACCTATTTCAACACCACGCCGCTGGGCCGCGCGGTCACCGGCACCATGCTGGTAGCGGCAATGAAAGAAGACGGCGTTAACATCTGGGGCGATGGCAGCACTTATAAAGGCAACGATATCGAACGTTTCTATCGCTACGGCCTGCTGACCAACGCTGAACTGCAGATCTACAAACCGTGGCTGGACAGCGATTTCATCAATGAACTCGGCGGCCGTCACGAAATGTCCGAATTTATGATCGCCTGCGGCTTTGACTACAAGATGTCGGTCGAGAAAGCCTATTCCACCGACTCCAACATGCTCGGCGCTACCCACGAAGCGAAAGATCTGGAGTTTCTGAATTCCAGCGTCAAGATCGTCAACCCGATTATGGGCGTGAAGTTTTGGGACGAAAACGTGAAGATCCCTGCGGAAGAAGTCACCGTACGCTTTGAGCAAGGCCACCCGGTGGCGCTGAATGGCAAAACCTTCGCCGATGACGTTGAAATGATGCTGGAAGCCAACCGCATCGGCGGTCGTCACGGCCTGGGCATGAGCGACCAGATCGAAAACCGCATTATCGAAGCGAAAAGCCGCGGCATTTATGAAGCCCCGGGGATGGCGCTGCTGCATATCGCCTACGAGCGTCTGCTGACCGGTATTCATAACGAAGATACTATCGAGCAGTATCACGCTCACGGTCGCCAGCTGGGCCGTCTGCTGTATCAGGGCCGCTGGTTCGATTCCCAGGCGCTGATGCTGCGTGATTCGCTGCAGCGCTGGGTCGCCAGCCAGATCACCGGCGAAGTCACCCTTGAGCTGCGTCGCGGCAATGACTACTCGATCCTCAATACGGTATCAGACAACCTGACCTATAAAGCAGAGCGCCTGACCATGGAAAAAGGCGATTCCATGTTTACCGCTGAAGACCGTATCGGCCAGTTGACCATGCGTAATCTGGATATCACCGATACTCGCGAGAAGCTGTTCGGCTACGCGCAGTCTGGACTGCTGAGCGCCTCCTCAGCGACGGGTTTACCGCAGGTTGAAAATCTGGAAAACAAAGGCAAATAATCGCCTGACGATGTTTACTCTCTCTGCCGGCGGCTCTCCGCCGGCTTTTTATTTTTTGTTACCAGTCAGCAGCAGAAAAATCGAAAAGAGGCATTTTTTCCTTATCACCCGGCCGGCAAAATTGTTAACTATAATAGCCTCAATTGATTAATTCATATCTGGTGATAAACATCATGAATATTAAACCGCCGATCAGGCCGCAAAAGGCCATTGACCGACTGATCGATGTGCTTGAGCCACACGCGACGCCCGTTAACGCGATCGCCAGAAAAAGACTAACGTGGGAATATAAAGGTAAGACCCAACTCTTTATTTTTAAAAAAGGCGAGCTGTCGATTATTCGTAATTCCGACAAGCTATTGATGGTGACCGTCTATGAGCCGCATCTGTTCGGCGTGGCGGAAATGCTGCAGCCCAGCCGCAGCCATAGTCTGCGGGCGGAGGTCTCTTCCGAACTGCTGCGTATCGATTATGACCTGGCGTCGGCGCTATTCCGTCAGCACAACCTGTGGGAAGAAGTCACCAGCCTGCTGGCTTATCATACCTCGTATATGGTATATCGTGACGATCTGGTCCTGCAGCAGCGAACCTATTCGGTGATCCGTAACCATCTGCTGGAAATGATGCTCTTAACCGAAGAGACTCGGCAGCGCGTGTCTATTCTGGAATATATTCAGGACCGGACCCATCTGTCGCGCAGCAGTATTCTCAATGTCTTGTCAGCCTTAAAGAAAGGCGGTTATATTGCCTTTGCCCGCGGCGGTTATTTGCAAAGTATCGCCTCGCTTCCGGAAAAATTCTAACCCGCGCCCGTCACCATCTTTTTGTCGTTATTCACCTTACTGTTGAAAATGTTTAAATTTAAATCAATAAACGCTAACGGTAAAAAAAGAAAAATTTTATGCTGAGTTCCTGAATTTACCGGTGGACAACATGTCCCTGAGATCAACCAGCAGACTGCCACTCACGGCGTTAACCGCCGGGCCTGCATCAGCTCAGAATATGCCACCGGAAATCGGCCAGGCGTGAGCAGCGGCAGCGGGAGTTGACCCCTCTTGTTTGCCGTCTGCAGCGACCATAACGATGAGATCCAAGAACCCGTTAATTTTGCCCGAACGCCCGTATCGGGCTTTTTTTTATCTGAAGGAATTCAACAATGAAGTCTATTGCTCCAAAAATGGTTGCCGTGATGATCGCTTTAGAGGCCAGCAGCGCTGCCTGCGCATCCGTTAACCTGCATGGTGAAGCCGGCGCCGAGTTTACCAATCTGTCCGCCAGCTTTGGTGCCGGGGAACCTGGCATGACGTTCAACACCCAGTGGGCCCACAGCGACAATGACGGGGACAGCGTAGGACTGGGAATGGGTTACAACTTTAACCTCGGGCCTTTTCTGATGACGCTGGGCGGTAAAGGGGTCTATTTGAACCCTAAAGACGGTGATGAAGGTTACGCTATCGCCGCAGGTGGCGGAGCAGAACTCCCACTCGGCCAGTACTTCACGCTCTTCGGTGAGGGTTATTACTCGCCGGACTCGATGTCCAGCGGCGTCGATGATTATGTAGAGGCTAATGCCGGGCTACGCCTTAACGTGCTCCCGTCGCTAAATATCGAAGCTGGCTATCGTTATATCGATATGGCGGGGAAAGATGGCAACCGCGACAACACCCTCGCCGACGGGGCCTATGCCGGGGTTAACTTCCGCTTTTAATCCATGCACAGGGATTGCCTTCCGGCAGTCCCTGTCTCATCTCAGCTGGTCAGCGGCACGCTTTTCAGTACACGGTTGATCTCCTGCAGACCAGCAACATTATTCTCTTTACGGTAAACGTCATTCATGGACGCCATCTGCTCCAGGCGGGTCAACGCGCCATACACCTGATATGCCTCGCTGTGTCTGTCGAACACATCGCGGCGCTCCACATCCTGCAAGTAATGGCTTTTCAACGAATGATTAAGGCGACCAATCAGTGCCGTATTGTCCTGGAAATAGCGCGTCACAGCCTGGGCATTGTTCGCCGCAGTCCCCGGCTCACTGTGCGATACCGGTACGGTTAGCGTATTAATCGTCTCCACCGTTTTGGATGGGGATGTTGAACTGCATCCCGCTAAACCGAGCACGCCGGCGACGATAAGCACCCCGATCTTGTTCATTGTGTCACTTCACCTCTGTTAATTTGACGAGGCGACTTTAACGACAGCAAAAGGAGGGGACCAGCGAAGAGATGTTTAATAATAAATGGTCGGTGGGGACAAAAACAAAAAAAGACGCTTTTCAGCGTCTTTCTTCTGGAATATTGGTACCGAGGATGGGACTCGAACCCACAAGCCCGTTAGGGCACTACCACCTCAAGGTAGCGTGTCTACCAATTCCACCACCTCGGTACAGAATACTTAGTGCGGGATATCGCTGGTCGGCTGAGCCGGCGCAGTTGGCTGAGTTTGCTCCGTTTTCGGCGCGCTCAGGTTATCCCACTCACTTCCTTTACTGGTCTTGTTGCTGTTGATGTTACCCAGCGCCAGACTGATGATGAAGAACAGCGCAGCCAGGATGCCGGTCATACGGGTCATGAAGTTACCAGAACCGCTGGACCCAAACAGTGTGCCGGAAGCGCCTGCACCGAAGGAGGCTCCCATATCAGCGCCTTTACCTTGCTGCAGCATAACCAGACCTACGAGGCCAATCGCTACAATAAGGAAAACAACCAAAAGAGCTTCGTACATAATCAACCTGTTCCTTGCGGATTCGCCGCATACCAAGTGCTTCGACCAATAAAGTGGGACGTTTTAACGTTTCCCACTGAAGCGGGTGTGAATACTAACCAAAGCGAATGACCTTCGCAAGGGCAATTTCGACACATTGTATCAACTGCAGAAAAAAACAGCAAAAAGCCGGTATTCGATCATAAAAAAGGCGGCAAGCGCCGCCTTTTTAACCACTTAGCCGGCAAGCTTAGACGCTTTTTACCGCTTCGGCGATGCGATGCGCAAACTCGTGCACCTGATCTTCATGCTCGCCTTCCACCATGACGCGGATCAGCGGCTCCGTACCCGATTTACGCAGCAGGACGCGGCCACGCTTACCTAATGCCGCTTCCACTTCTGCGGTCACCGCTTTGACATGCTCATTCTCCAGAGGGTTGCCGCTGCCCTCGGTAAAGCGCACATTCACCAGCAGCTGAGGGAACATCTTCATGCCGCTGCACAGGTCATGCAGGCTCATGTGGTTGCGTACCATCGCCGCGACCACCTGCAGACTGGCGACGATGCCATCGCCGGTGGTGGTTTTATCCAGCAGGATCACATGGCCGGAGTTTTCCGCACCGATGCGCCAGCCTTTTTCCTGAAGCATCTCCAGCACATAGCGGTCGCCCACCTTCGCACGGGCAAACGGGATGCCTAGCTGCTTGAGCGCCAGCTCCAGGCCCATATTGCTCATCAGCGTACCGACGGCGCCGCCGCGCAGCTGTCCCTGACGCAGCCCTTCCCGGGCGATGATGTAGAGGATTTGGTCACCATCGACTTTATTGCCTTCATGGTCAACCATGATCACCCGATCGCCATCGCCGTCGTAGGCAATGCCCAGATCGGCTTTTTCCGCCAGCACGCGCGCCTGCAGCGCCCGCACGTCGGTAGCCCCGACCTCTTCGTTGATGTTGAGGCCGTCAGGCTCACAGCCCATCGCGATAACCTGGGCGCCCAGCTCGCGGAATACATTAGGAGCGATGTGGTAGGTTGCGCCATGCGCACAGTCCACCACCACTTTCAGCGTGGAGAGGCTCAGTTCATTGGGAAAGGTGCCTTTACAAAACTCAATGTAGCGCCCCGCGGCATCGACGATACGGCTGGCTTTACCCAGCTCAGCCGAATCCACACAGGTGAGTTCTTTCTCCATTTCGGCTTCAATCGCCTCTTCCACATCATCAGGCAGCTTGGTGCCCTCAATGGAGAAGAACTTGATGCCGTTGTCGTAGAAAGGGTTATGTGAAGCGGAGATGACGATCCCCGCCTCGGCGCGAAAGGCGCGCGTCAGGTAGGCAATCGCCGGCGTCGGCATTGGCCCGGTGAACGATGCAGAGAGTCCCGCTGCCGCCAGCCCGGCTTCCAGCGCCGATTCCAGCATATAGCCCGAAATACGGGTATCCTTGCCGATGATAATTTTACGCGAGCCGTGGCGCGCTAACACTTTACCCGCCGCCCAGCCGAGCTTAAGCACAAATTCCGGAGTGATCGGCGCATCGCCGACGCGGCCACGAATACCATCGGTGCCAAAATACTTGCGGTTACTCATAACGTTTTTTTCCCTTAGCGGCGAGGGTGGCTTCCACCACGCGCAGCGCTTCTACCGTTTCTTTGACATCATGGACGCGGATAATCTGCGCGCCCTGCATTGCTGCTATGACGGCACACGCCAGGCTGCCGTTCAGCCGTTCCGACGGCCCAACGTTCAGCAACTGACCTACCATCGACTTACGCGACATACCGACCAGCAGCGGCAGACCAAAGTGATGAAACTCTCCCAGCCTGGCCAGCAACTGATAATTGTGGGTGAGATTTTTACCGAAACCGAATCCCGGGTCGAGCAGCAATTTTTCTTTTGCGATCCCCGCCTGTTCGCAGCGCACGATGTGTTCATTAAAAAAGCGCTCTACATCGGCGAAGACATCCTCATACTTCGGCGCCTCCTGCATGGTTTTCGGCTGTCCCTGCATATGCATCAGACACACCGGCAACCCGGTTTCCGCCGCAGCCTGCAGCGCGCCGGGTTCGGTCAGCGAACGAATATCGTTAATGATATGCGCCCCCGCTCGGGCCGATTCGCGGATAACCTCCGCTTTGGAGGTGTCCACTGAGATCCACACCTCAAAGCGCTGGGCGATAGCCTCCACCACCGGGATCACCCGCGCAAGCTCCTCTTCCACGCTAACCTCAGCCGCCCCTGGCCGCGTCGATTCACCGCCGATATCAATGATGGTCGCCCCGGCGTTGATCATCAGATTGGCATGCTTCACCGCCTCAATCAGCGAATTATGGGCGCCGCCATCAGAGAAGGAGTCAGGCGTCACATTAAGAATACCCATCACGTGGGGGTGAGAGAGATCGAGGGTTGAGCCCTGGGCTACAAGTTTCATCACAAAATCCCTGAGACAGAAGAGGTTAAAAAAGAAAAACCCCGGAGCGGGCGCCCCGGGGTTTTAAGGTTAAAACAAGACATCAACAGCGGCAGCTTATTTGTCGCCCAGCTGCTCTGACATGGTATTGCCCGGGTTCGGCGTACGCGGTTCATCAACCGGACGCGGCGCACGAGGCGTGCCATTGTTGTCAGAGTTGTTAGAAGAACCTGGTTCTTCCCAACCCGCTGGCGGACGAACATCGCGACGAGCCATCAGGTCGTCAATCTGCGGCGCATCGATGGTCTCATACTTCATGAGCGCATCTTTCATCGCGTGCAGAATATCCATGTTGTCGTTCAGCAACTGGCGAGCACGACCATAGTTACGCTCAATCAGCGATTTCACTTCCTGGTCGATGATACGCGCGGTTTCATCGGACATATGCTTCGCTTTCGCGACGCTGCGGCCGAGGAACACTTCACCCTCTTCTTCCGCATACAGCAGCGGACCGAGTTTGTCGGAGAAGCCCCACTGGGTCACCATGTTACGCGCCAGGTTCGTCGCCACTTTAATGTCGTTGGACGCGCCGGTAGAAACATGTTCCGGACCGTAGATAATCTCTTCCGCCAGACGACCGCCGTACAAGGTGGAGATCTGACTTTCCAGTTTCTGACGGCTGGCGCTGATCGCATCGCCTTCCGGCAGGAAGAAGGTCACACCCAGCGCACGACCGCGCGGGATAATCGTCACTTTGTGTACCGGATCGTGCTCCGGCACCAGGCGACCGATAATCGCGTGGCCCGCTTCGTGGTAAGCGGTAGACTCTTTCTGCGCTTCCGTCATCACCATGGAGCGGCGTTCCGCACCCATCATGATTTTGTCTTTCGCTTTTTCGAACTCAACCATCGAGACGACGCGTTTGTTGCCGCGGGCAGCAAACAGGGCCGCTTCGTTGACCAGGTTGGCCAGGTCGGCACCGGAGAAGCCAGGGGTACCGCGAGCAATGATTGCCGCATCGATATCCGGCGCCAGCGGAACGCGACGCATATGCACTTTCAGGATCTGCTCACGACCGCGAACATCCGGCAGGCCAACCACCACCTGGCGGTCAAAACGGCCCGGACGCAACAGCGCGGGGTCAAGAACGTCCGGACGGTTAGTCGCCGCGATAACGATAATGCCTTCGTTACCTTCAAAGCCGTCCATCTCAACCAGCATCTGGTTCAGGGTCTGCTCACGTTCATCGTGGCCACCGCCAAGACCGGCGCCACGCTGGCGGCCGACGGCGTCGATTTCATCGATGAAGATGATGCAAGGCGCTGCTTTCTTAGCCTGTTCGAACATGTCACGCACACGAGATGCACCAACACCGACGAACATTTCTACGAAGTCAGAACCGGAAATAGTAAAGAACGGCACTTTTGCTTCGCCAGCGATCGCTTTCGCCAGCAACGTTTTACCGGTACCCGGAGGACCGACCATCAGGACGCCTTTCGGGATCTTACCGCCCAGTTTCTGGAAGCGGCTCGGCTCACGCAGGTATTCCACCAGTTCGCCGACTTCCTCTTTCGCTTCGTCACACCCGGCAACGTCAGCAAAAGTGGTTTTGATCTGATCTTCCGTCAGCATACGGGCTTTGCTTTTGCCGAAGGACATCGCGCCCTTCCCGCCGCCGCCCTGCATTTGCCGCATAAAAAAGATCCAGACGCCGATCAACAGCAGCATAGGGAACCAGGAGATGAAGATGGAAGCCAGCAGGCTTGGCTCTTCTGGTGGTTCACCAACCACTTTGACGTTTTTAGTCAACAGGTTATCGAGCAGCTTCGGATCGTTAACCGGAATGTAAGTCGTGTAACGGTTACTATCTTTCTTGGTAACGTTGATCTCACGTCCGTTGATACGCGCTTCGCGAACCTGGTCCTGATTGACCTCTTGCAGGAAGGTAGAATAATCCACCTTGCGGCCATTCGACTCGCTGGGCCCAAAGCTCTGGAATACTGACATCAGCACAACGGCAATGACCAGCCAGAGTATTAGGTTTTTCGCCATGTCACTCAAGGGATTAACCTCTTATTACAACTGTGTTAAAAACAGCGTCAGGATACTCTATATCCAGTTTCTTTCAAACTTTCGTTTGAAATCTGCCGGTTATGGTTTACGCCCGGTCGCTACAATATACACTTCACGCGAACGAGCGCGGGAAGAGTCCGGCTTACGAACTTTGACCTTCGTAAACAGGGAGCGAATTTCTCGAAGATACTCATCGAAGCCTTCGCCCTGGAACACCTTCACTACAAAACTACCACCTGGCGCTAATACATCACGAGACATTTCAAGCGCCAGTTCTACCAGATACATAGCCCGGGGAATATCCACCGCCGGTGTTCCGCACATATTCGGCGCCATATCGGACATGACCACTTGTACTTTACTGTCGCCCACTCGCTCAAGTAACGCTTTCAGGACTAATTCATCACGAAAATCGCCCTGAAGGAAGTCCACACCAACAATTGGATCCATTGGTAAAAGATCGCAAGCGATGATGCGGCCGCTGTTGCCGATCTGCGTGACCGCATACTGCGACCAGCCACCGGGAGCAGCACCGAGGTCGACTACCGTCATCCCCGGCTTAAAAATTTTGTCACTTTGCTGTATTTCATCAAGTTTAAACCAGGCACGGGAACGTAACCCCTTTTTCTGTGCCTGTTGAACATATTTATCGCTAAAGTGTTCCTGAAGCCAGCGGCTTGAGCTGGCAGAACGCTTTTTACCTGTCATTTAACATTCCCGTTCGGGTTCATCGTACTTTACTGCGTAAAAATCGACGCGGTAGTTTGGCGATATATGGGAGATGGCGGTAGAATGACCCGTTTTCAATCCCAACGTAAGCAAAAAAATACGATGAATCTGAGTACTAAACAAAAACAGCACCTGAAAGGTCTGGCACATCCGCTCAAGCCGGTAGTTATGCTTGGCAACAATGGTTTGACCGAAGGGGTACTGGCCGAGATCGAACAAGCGTTAGGGCACCATGAACTCATCAAGGTGAAGATCGCCTCAGAAGATCGCGAAACTAAAGCCTTGATCGTGGAAGCCATCGTGCGCGAAACCGGCGCCTGTAACGTACAGGTCATCGGTAAAACGCTGGTTCTGTACCGCCCAACGCCAGAGCGTAAAATCTCGCTGCCACGCTAAGAATATCCTCAATCCCGACACAACTTTGTGTAAAACGAGGGATTTCTGTGGCCAGGCGAGCAAAATGCCATGCTCGTGACGTTGATAAAAGGCCGCTATGCGGCCTTTTTCCTTTCTTTACAATCTATAAACATCGTAGCGGGAAATACGCCTTACAGGTATTCAACCTTGGTAATTTCGTATTCCACTTCCCCACCTGGTGTGCGGATAGTCACGACGTCATCCTGCTCTTTACCGATCAGACCACGGGCAATCGGCGAGTTCACGGAGATCAGATTCTGCTTAAAATCAGCTTCGTCATCGCCCACGATACGGTAGGTCTGCTCCTCGTCAGTATCGAGGTTCAGCACACTGACGGTTGAACCAAAAATCACCCGGCCATTGTTCGGCATTTTGGTGATATCGATAACCTGCGCGTTGGACAGTTTCGCTTCGATGTCCTTGATACGCCCTTCGCAGAAGCCCTGCTGTTCACGCGCGGCGTGATACTCAGCATTCTCTTTCAGATCGCCGTGTTCACGGGCCTCAGCAATAGCGGCAATGATTTCAGGACGACGCACAGACTTCAGATAATCCAGTTCTTCGCGCAGTTTTTCAGCGCCACGTAAGGTCATCGGAATCGCTTGCATTAGTTATACCTCTTTATCATTCCTTCAGGGAACGGATAGCCCCGCTCCGCCACCTGTCCTGTACACGGGCAGGACACGAGCAAAAAGAAACCGACCCGGGAAACACTCCCCAGGTCAGCAGCAATTTTTCATTTGATAGGTATTTTAACCCGAAGTTCATTATGGGTCATCGTTTACTTTACTGGGCGTTGCACCGTAGTATGACGGCCTGGCTTCAGGTTGTTAGCGCGAGATTATGCGATTTCCCAGATTTATCATCGGATTGACTGCCGGTATAGCGCTTAGCGCTCAGGCGGCGAATATTGACGAGTACATCACCCAGCTTCCCGCCGGTGCGAACCTTGCCTTTATGGCGCAAAAGGTCGGCGCGTCGACGCCGGAAATCGACTATCACAGCCAGCAAATGGCACTTCCAGCCAGTACGCAAAAGGTCATCACCGCGCTGGCGGCGCTGCTGCAACTGGGGCCCGATTTTCGCTTCACCACCACGCTGGAAACCAAAGGCTCACTGGACGGCGGCGTGCTGAAAGGCGATCTGATCGCCCGCTTCGGCGGCGACCCAACGCTGAAGCGGCAGGATATTCGCAACATGGTGGCGACGCTAAAAAAAGCTGGCGTGCAGCGTATCGACGGCAATGTGCTTATCGATACCTCGGTCTTCGCCAGCCATGATAAAGCGCCGGGGTGGCCGTGGAACGACATGACGCAATGCTTCAGCGCTCCGCCTGCGGCGGCGATTGTCGACCGCAACTGCTTCTCGGTCTCGCTGTATAGCGCGCAGAAGCCGGGCGATCTCGCCTTCATTCGCGTCGCCTCCTATTATCCGGTCACCATGTTCAGTCAGGTTCGCACCCTGGCGCGCGGCTCATCGGAAGCCCAGTATTGCGAACTGGACGTGGTGCCGGGCGACCTCAACCGCTATACCCTCACCGGCTGCCTGCCGCAGCGTAGCGAACCGCTGCCGCTGGCCTTTGCGATACAGGATGGCGCCAGCTATGCCGGGGCGATCCTTAAAGCGGAGCTGAAGCAGGCGGGGATCGCCTATAGCGGCACGCTGCTGCGTCAGACACTGGCCAATGAGCCCGGTACGGTATTAGCCACCACCCAGTCGGCGCCGCTGCACGATCTGCTGCGGATCATGCTGAAGAAATCCGACAACATGATTGCGGATACCGTTTTTCGTACCATCGGTCATGCCCGGTTCGGCGTACCAGGGACCTGGCGGGCAGGATCCGATGCCGTACGTCAGATCCTGCGTCAACAGGCTGGTGTTGATCTTGGCAACACCATCATCGCCGACGGCTCTGGCCTGTCGCGCCACAACCTGATCGCCCCGGCGACCATGATGCAGGTGTTGCAGTATATCGCCCAGCACGACACCGAGCTCAACTTCATCTCTATGCTGCCGCTGGCGGGCCATGACGGCTCGCTGCAGTATCGCGCCGGCCTCCATCAGGCGGGCGTCGATGGCAAAGTCTCGGCGAAAACTGGGTCACTGCAGGGGGTTTATAACCTTGCGGGCTTCATCACTACCGCCAGCGGGCAAAAGGTGGCCTTCGTGCAATACCTCTCCGGCTACGCCGTGGAGCCAGCCGATCAGCGTAATCGCCGCATACCGTTGGTGCGCTTTGAAAGCCGGCTTTATAAGGATCTGTACCAGAACAACTAAAAACAAAAGGGCCGCATCAGATGCGGCCCTTTTTGATCCAAAGAAGTCAGGATTAGCGTTTGTAGATGAATTCGACGCCTTCTTCGTCGTCTTCGTCCCAGTCGTCATCCCAGTCTTCGTCATCTTCCACTTCGGCTTCGGCCTCTTCAAGCTGCTGACGGTGATAGTCGTCCCACATAAACTCGACTTTCTCCGGCTTCTGCTCTTCTTCCGCCTGCACGATGGGGTTTTCGATGATGAAGGTCATCACGTCCCAGCACAGATCTTTCACGCCCTGCTGGCTGGCGGCGGAGATCAGGTAGAATTTCTCTTCCCAACCAAGCGCTTCAGCAATCGCCTTCGCTTTAGCTTCGGCTTCCGCTTTGTCCATCAGGTCAATCTTGTTAAAGACTAACCAGCGCGGTTTGGAGGCCAGCTTCTCGCTGTATTTCTCCAGTTCGCCGATGATGATGCGCGCGTTCTCAACCGGATCGGAACCGTCGATAGGCTCGATGTCGATCAAGTGCAGCAATACGCGGCAGCGCTCAAGGTGCTTGAGGAAGCGGATACCGAGGCCTGCGCCTTCCGCTGCGCCTTCAATCAGCCCCGGGATATCGGCGACCACAAAGCTCTTCTCGTTGTCCATACGCACCACGCCCAGGCTTGGCACCAGGGTGGTAAACGGATAGTCAGCCACTTTTGGCTTGGCGGCGGAGACCGCACGGATGAAGGTGGATTTACCGGCGTTCGGCATCCCCAGCATTCCGACGTCCGCCAGCAGCATCAGCTCCAGCTGCAGGTCGCGCTTATCACCCGGCGTACCCATGGTCTTCTGACGCGGGGTACGGTTAACGGATGATTTAAAACGGGTGTTGCCCAGACCGTGCCAGCCGCCCTTTGCCACCATCAGACGCTGACCGTGTTTGGTCATATCGCCCATGGTCTCGCCGGTGCCCTGGTCGATAACCCGGGTCCCGACCGGCACTTTTACCGTCACGTCTTTACCACGCTTACCGGTACAGTCGCGGCTCTGGCCATTCTGCCCGCGTTCGGCGCGGAAAGATTTTTCAAAACGGTAGTCGATCAGGGTATTCAGGTTCTCGTCCGCTTCCAGCCAGACATCGCCGCCGTCACCGCCATCGCCGCCGTCCGGGCCGCCTTTCGGAATATATTTCTCGCGGCGGAAGCTTACGCAACCATTGCCGCCGTCACCTGCTACGACCAGGATCGTTGCTTCATCTACAAACTTCATTTTACTCTCCGTAAATCATTCGCCTGAGCGGGGCAGCGGTACTACCGCCTCTCGCTTACGCCAACGTCCCCAAAGGCGATGACCGATGGCGGAATACATCGCGCCCGCAACCACGACAAACGCACCGAGATAACCAATCAGGTTTAACATCGGTCTGGCGAAAACATCGGGCCAGGCCATTGATAATAAATCAGAAAACAGTAGCGTAAACAGTGGCGTCAAGGTGATTAACGCGCTGACCTGCGCCGCCTGCCAGCGCGCCATGGCTTCCGCCAGCGCGCCGTAGCCGACCAGGGTATTTAGCCCGCAAAAAATCAGGCATGCCAGTTGCCAGCTGCTTAACCGGGATATCACCCCAGGCTCAGCGAGCGGCAGTAATGCAATCGTACATAAAGTGTACAGCAAAAATAGTATCTGCTGCGATGCCAGACGGCGCAATAACACCTTTTGCGCGACGCCGTAGCTTACCCACACCGTGGCGGCAGCAACGCCGAAAATTACCCCCCACGTGTAGTCCGTCAGGCGGGTAAAGATTTCAATCAGGCTGGTGTTGAAGAACATCACCAGCCCGCTGAGCAGCATCAACGCGCCCACCACCTGGGTGCCGCGCATGCGCTCTTTCAGAATCACGACGCTAGCCACCATCATGCCCACCGGCGATAGCTGGCCGATGACCTGAGAAGCCGTGGGGCTGAGATACTGCAGGGAAGAACTGAACAGAATGAAGTTACCGAACAGACCGCCGGTGGCAATCGCTAATAAGACCAGCCAGCGCGGCTTGCGAAAAATCCGCAGCGGCGGCAGTTTGCCTTTGATCGCGAGGATCGCGCCAAGGCCAATACTGGCCATCAGGAAGCGATAAAACACCACCGTTGGCGGCGCCATCACCTCAAGAACCTGCTTCATTGCAATCGGCAACGCTCCCCAACACATCGCGGTGGTAAGCGCCAGAATAATGCCAATCCCAGCCTGCTGCTTCATGCCTGTTTCCCTGCAAAAATTTTCCGGTAGACGAATGTAAAAAGCCCCGCAACGTGTTGCGGGGCTTTCATCCGTTACCGGGACGCGAAAAACTTATTCAGCAACGATGCTGATGAATTTACGGTTTTTCGGGCCTTTAACTTCGAACTTGACTTTACCGTCAGTCAAAGCGAACAGAGTGTGGTCACGGCCGCAACCAACGTTGGTGCCAGCGTGGAATTTGGTACCACGTTGACGAACGATGATGCTACCTGCCAGAACTGCTTCACCGCCGAAACGTTTTACGCCCAGACGTTTAGCTTCTGAATCGCGACCGTTACGAGTCGAGCCGCCAGCCTTTTTATGTGCCATTTAAATCTACTCCTCAGGTCTTAGGCGCTGATGCCAGTGATTTTCACATCAGTGAACCACTGACGATGGCCCTGCTGCTTACGATAGTGTTTACGACGACGAAACTTAACGATTTTAACTTTCTCGCCACGACCGTGAGCAACAACTTCAGCTTTGATTACGCCGCCCTCAACGAAAGGAACGCCGATCTTGATTTCTTCACCGTTTGCGATCATCAGCACTTCAGCGAACTCAACAGCTTCGCCAGTTGCGATGTCCAGCTTTTCCAGGCGAACGGTCTGACCTTCGCTTACTCGGTGTTGTTTACCACCACTTTGGAAAACCGCGTACATATAAAACTCCGCTTCCGCGCACCTCTTCGTGTGATTCAGAGTGCGCTATAAATATTCACAATAGGGCGCGAATATTACGCAAAACGCGAGCCTTTGACAAGAGCGATTAGCGATCAATGCAGAAAAAAAACACAACTTTCACGACAACGTTTATCTACGGCAATTTTTCAGTACAATCATATCTTCTTTTAATTCTGTCTTAATCCTTCTGTGATCCCACCTGGATTCATGGTAACAGGACATTTGGCCCGGCTTTTGCGATGAATTTAGAAAAAATCAATGAGTTAACCGCGCAAGATATGGCGGGTGTCAATGCGACGATTCTTGAGCAACTCAACTCCGATGTTCAGCTTATCAATCAGTTAGGCTATTACATCGTCAGCGGCGGCGGCAAACGCATTCGCCCGATGATTGCTGTGCTCGCCGCGCGCGCGGTGGGTTATCAGGGGAGCGCGCATGTCACCATTGCTGCGCTGATTGAATTTATTCATACCGCCACCCTGCTGCATGACGACGTAGTCGATGAGTCTGATATGCGTCGCGGCAAAGCCACGGCAAATGCGGCGTTTGGCAATGCCGCCAGCGTGCTGGTCGGCGATTTTATCTATACCCGCGCCTTTCAGATGATGACCCAGCTGGGCTCGCTGAAGATCCTCGAGGTCATGTCGGAAGCGGTGAACGTCATTGCCGAAGGCGAAGTGCTGCAGCTGATGAACGTCAATGACCCGGATATCACGGAAGAGAACTACATGCGCGTCATCTACAGCAAGACGGCGCGTCTGTTTGAGGCAGCCTCGCAGTGTGCGGGACTGCTGGCCGACTGCACTGCGGAAGAAGAGCGCGCGTTGCAGGATTATGGCCGCTATCTCGGCACCGCTTTCCAGCTGATCGACGATTTACTCGATTACAGCTCCGACGGAGAGCGGCTCGGTAAAAACGTCGGTGACGACCTCAACGAAGGCAAACCGACGCTACCGCTGCTGCACGCCATGCACCATGGTACCGCCGATCAATCGGCGATGATCCGCGGGGCTATCGAGCAGGGCAACGGCCGCCATCTGCTGGATGCCGTCCTGGAAACGATGGCTGCCTGCGGTTCGCTGGAGTGGACGCAGAAACGTGCTGAAGAAGAAGCTGACAAAGCGATTGCCGCGCTGCAGATTCTCCCGGACACCCCCTGGCGTGAAGCCTTGATCGGGCTGGCGCATATCGCGGTTCAGCGCGATCATTAATCCCCTCTCCCTTCCCGCGCAGTGCGCGGGAAAGTTCCAGTAAAAATCCATTCCCTACCGTAAATTTCCCGATATCTTGATACATTCTGAATATTCCGACGCTTTAACAGAACTTGTTAGAACCTTACCTGGTGCGCGGGTATAGTGTCTCCGTTGCCCATATGGGCCGTTCAGGATCTTTATCACCAGGAGAATTTATGGATAAGTTCATCGACTGGCATCCCGCAGATATTGTTGCTGGATTACGTAAACGGGGAACATCGCTGGCGGCAGAGTCGCGACGGCACGGTCTGAGTTCTTCAACGCTGGCGAACGCCCTGACCCGCCCCTGGCCGAAAGGCGAATTAATCATCGCCACGGCGCTGGATACACAGCCATGGGTCATCTGGCCGTCACGCTACCATGATCCGGTAACGCATGAGTTTATCGACAGAACGCAGATGATGCGTCAAAAGAAGATGGACAAGTGATGGGATAATGCGACAAGGACCCGGGAGAGACGCCCGGGCCCTGTCAGGACGCGATTACTCGCCTTTCACGCGCTGAATATTGGCACCCAGCGCCTGCAGTTTATCTTCGATACGCTCATAGCCACGATCGATATGATAGATGCGATCGACGATGGTGGTTCCCTCAGCGATACAACCTGCCAGCACGAGGCTCGCCGAAGCACGCAAATCGGTCGCCATCACCTGCGCGCCCGAAAGCTGCTTCACGCCGTGGCAGATCGCGGTATTGCTCTCGATCTCCGCGTGAGCACCCATACGGATCAGTTCCGGAATGTGCATAAAGCGGTTTTCAAAGATCGTTTCGGTGATCACGCCGGTCCCTTCCGCGACCAGGTTGAGCAGCGTGAACTGGGCCTGCATATCGGTCGGGAAGCCCGGATGCGGCGCGGTACGCACGTTAACCGCTTTCGGACGGTTGCCATGCATATCAAGGCTGATCCAGTCTTCGCCCGTTTCGATGTCCGCTCCGGCGTCGCGCAGCTTCGCCAGTACGGCATCGAGGGTATCTGGTTGCGCGTTACGGCAGAGGATCTTGCCGCCGGAAATGGCTGCGGCCACCAGGAAGGTCCCGGTTTCAATACGGTCCGGCAGCACACGGTAAACGCCGCCGCCCAGACGCTGCACGCCTTCGATGGTGATGCGATCGGTACCCTGGCCGCTGATTTTTGCGCCCAGCGCGTTAAGGAAGTTCGCGGTATCGACGATCTCCGGCTCGCGAGCGGCGTTTTCGATAATCGTCGTACCCTCGGCGAGGGTCGCTGCGCTCATGATAGTGACGGTGGCGCCGACGCTCACTTTATCCATCACGATATGCGCGCCTTTCAGACGACCATTGACCGAAGCTTTTACATAACCTTCTTCCAGTTTGATCTCGGCGCCCAGCTGTTCCAGGCCGCTAATATGCAGATCGACCGGACGCGCGCCGATGGCGCAGCCGCCAGGCAGAGAGACTTGTCCCTGACCGAAACGCGCCACCAGCGGCCCCAGCGCCCAGATAGAGGCGCGCATGGTTTTCACCAGATCGTACGGAGCACAGAATACATCGACCGGGCCGGCGTCAATCCACACCGAACCATTGCGCTCTACCTTCGCGCCCAGCTGACTCAGCAGCTTCATGGTGGTATCGATGTCTTTCAGCTTAGGTACGTTCTGGATCTCTACCGGCTCTTCGGCAAGCAGCGCGGAAAAGAGGATTGGCAGGGCGGCGTTTTTTGCACCGGAGATGGTGACTTCGCCCTGAAGGCGAGTCGGCCCCTGAACACGGAATTTATCCATTGATTCTGTTCTCTATTAAAAATTCACATACGCTGCAGGGGATCCCCCACAGCTTAGAAGCCATTTAGTTTGCGGTCTCGCGCCCACTCCTGCGGAGTAAAGGCCTTGATCGACAGCGCATGGATGCGGTTGTCAGCAATATATTCCATCAGCGGCGCGTAGACGCTCTGCTGCTTTTTAACCCGACTCATGCCATCGAACATCTCACCCACAGCAATAACCTGAAAGTGGCTGCCATCGCCAGAGACGTGGACTTCCTGGAGGGGGAGTGCGTTCATCAGCACGGTCTGAATTTCATGATTTTCCATGGGCTCAAATTTATCTGATAGTGAAAACAGCCCAACATCTTAGAGGAAAGTGGCGCGGTCTTAAACAAGCAAAAAGCCCCGGCGAAAAGATTGCCGGGGCTTTCGGAATAGCTTCAGCGCTAAGACACTGAAAAGATTATGGGATCATATCGACAGGCAGGTTGTAAAGACCGACCAGCGTTTGCAGATTTTCGCTCTTGCCGATCAGCTGCGCTTCCCGGCCCTGGCGGCGAATCAGCGCTACAAAATGCATTAACAGCGCCAGGCCCGCCGTGTCCACGCGCGTGGTCTGACTGAGATCGATGATCGCTGTCCCCGCCGTCGCCTGGGCGCGTGCCTCCCAGAGCGGGACCAGCAGATCCTGGTCCAGCTCTCCGTGCAGCGCCAGCGTCTCGCCATCACGAGTCCAGCTCAGCTGCCCGCTCATTATTTTTTCTGTTCCAGGGTGATCGGCTGAGCGGAGATCGCTTTGAGCTGCGCGGTCAGGCCATCAACGCCCTTGGTACGCAGCAGGTCGCTCCACTCGTTTTGTTTGGTGGTGATCATGCTGACCCCTTCCGCAATCATATCGTAGGCCTGCCAGTTGCCGGTCTGGGTATTTTTACGCCACTGGAAGTCGAGACGTACCGGCGGACGGCCGTTCGGGTCGATGATAGTGACGCGGATCGGAATGATGGTCGCGCTGCCCAGCGGCTGTTCCGGGGCAATCTGGTAGGTCTGACCATGGTACATTGCCAACGCCTGGCCATAGGCCTGCTTCAGGTATTCACGGAAGGCGGCAAAATAGGCTTCACGCTGCGCCGGGGTAGCTTCTTTGTAATAGCGGCCCAGCACCAGCGCGCCGGCATACTTCACCTGCACATAAGGCAGAAGCTCCTGGTCGACGATGTCGCGCAGATAGTTAGGGTTGGCCTTGATCTTCGGCTGTTCATTCTTCAGGCGATCGAAGGTTTTCTGCGCCGCTTCATTCATCAGCTTATACGGATTGGACTGGTCTGCCGCCTGGGCGGCGGTCAGCGGGGCAATCACCAGCATGGCGACCATGAGTAAGCGTTTAAACATATCGTGTTTCTCCTGAAATTAATGCGTCGTGCCGGCTGCCGGCGTCGCGTCAGTATGACCTTCTGCCTCGGCCTTATCATTGCCAGAATTCTGATTGTCGCCGCCCTTACTGTTATAAAGGAACTGACCAATCAGATCTTCCAGCACCATAGCGGACTTGGTGTCCTGGATAGTACCGCCGTCTTTAAGAATAGTCGTCCCGAGGTCCGGGTCTTCAAAACCGACGTTCAGCGCCAGATACTGCTCGCCCAGCAGGCCAGAGGTGCGGATCGCCAGCGAACTGGTATCCGGGATATGGTTGTAGCGCTCATCAATATCGAGCTCCACGCGCGGCAGATAGGTTTTCGGGTCGAGGGTGATGTCCGCCACGCGGCCAACAACCACACCGCCGATGCGCACCGGCGAGCGTGCTTTCAGGCCGCCGATATTATCGAAGGTCGCGTAAAGACGGTAAGTCGGCTCGGTACGTAGCGAGGTGACGTTCGCCGCCTTCAGGCAGACAAACAGCGCCGCCAGCAGCGCCACCAGTAAGAACACCCCTACCCAGATTTCATTTTTTTTCGTTTGCATGAACTCAATTCCCAAACATCAGCGCAGTCAGCACAAAATCCAGCCCCAGAACCGCCAGCGACGCATGCACCACGGTGCGCGTAGTCGCCCGGCTAATCCCGGCGGAAGTGGGGATAGCGTCATAACCATTGAATAACGCAATCCAGGTTACCGTAATGGCGAATACCAGGCTCTTAATCAGGCAGTTCACCAGATCCATTCGCCAGTCGACGGCATTTTGCATCGCGGTCCAGAAAAAACCACCATCAATGCCTTTCCAGCTCACGCCCACCAGCGCTCCACCCCAGATCCCCACCGCAACGAAGATAATCGTCAGCAGCGGCAGCGAAATGACGCCGGCCCAGAAACGGGGAGAAATGACGCGGCGCAGCGGATCCACCGCCATCATCTCCATACTGGAGAGCTGTTCCGTGGCCCGCATCAGGCCAATCTCGGCGGTCAGCGCCGACCCGGCGCGACCGGCAAACAGCAGCGCGGCGACCACCGGCCCCAGCTCGCGCAGCAGCGACAGCGCCACCAGCATGCCAAGACTGGTCTCTGCGCTGTAGGTGGTTAAGACCAGATACCCCTGCAGCCCGAGCACCATACCGATAAACAGGCCCGATACAATGATAATCAGCATCGACAGAACGCCGACGTTGTAGAGCTGACGAACCAGCAGCGGCGCGTGCTTGCGAAACTCTGGCTTGCCGACAACGGCGTTGAACAGCATTAATCCGGCGCGTCCAAAGGTCGCGGTGGTTTTAATACCGCGATGGCCTAGCGCGGCCAGCGCATTAAACAGCATCAGTCGCTCAACTCCCTATGCCTAATAAATCATGGTGATAGTCGCCAGCCGGATAACGGAACGGCACCGGGCCGTCGGCAATACCATCAATGAACTGACGAACCCGAGGGTCAGCATTCTCACGTAGCGACTGGGCGCTGCCGTGGGCGACAATCTTTTTATCCGCCACGATATACGCATAGTCCGCAATGCTCAGCACCTCAGGCACATCGTGCGAAACCACGATGCAGGTGACACCCAGCGTGCTGTTGAGTTCAGAAATCAGCTTCACCAGCACGCCCATGGTGATGGGATCCTGCCCGACGAACGGTTCGTCGAACATAATGAGATCCGGCTCCAGGGCAATGGCCCTCGCCAGGGCGGCGCGGCGCGCCATGCCGCCGGAAAGCTCAGAGGGCATTAACTTCGCCGCACCGCGCAGCCCTACCGCCTCCAGCTTCATCATCACCGTCGTATGCAGCAGCGCAGGCGGCAGATGCGTATGTTCGCGCAGCGGGTAGGCGACGTTGTCAAAGACATTGAGGTCGGTGAACAGCGCCCCGGACTGGAACAGCATGCTCATCCGCTTACGCACCGTGTACAGACGCGAACGGGTCATCTGCGGCACGTTCTCGCCATCGAACAGGATCTCTCCCCTGTCCGGCGGGATCTGTCCGCCGATCAGGCGTAACAGGGTAGTCTTGCCGATCCCCGAAGGTCCCATAATCGCAGTAATTTTACCGCGCGGCACCGACAGCGAGATGTCGTCGAAGATCACGCGATCGCCGCGAGAAAAGCGGATACCGCGCACTTCAACTAAATTCGCCTGAGTTTGGCTCATAAAATCATCCTTACTAAGCACCTGATGGGCAAGCATCGCCCTTTCTTACGCCACAATCACAACATTTTTACAGAATCTTACCTGCACAGGTTAGCGAAAGCTGGCATTTGTTTTACTTTTGGCACGCATAAAGTCAAAATTAAGAATTCGTTACGCTGCGTAGGGATAACCCAGCGAGGCGACGATTATACCTGAAGAAAGGACTTTAGATGCTCTTAGCGACGGCTCTGTTAATTATTGGTTTATTGCTGGTTGTCTACAGCGCCGATCGTCTGGTCTATGCCGCCTCCATCCTCTGTCGCATGTTGGGGATCCCGCCGCTGATCATCGGTATGACGGTGGTGAGTATTGGCACTTGCCTGCCAGAGATCATGGTTTCCACCGCGGCCTCGCTGCATGGACAGACCGATCTGGCGGTGGGCACCGCGCTCGGCTCCAACATTACTAATATTCTCCTGATCCTCGGTCTGGCTGCCTTACTCAGGCCATTTACCGTGCATTCTGATATTCTGCGCCGCGAATTACCGCTAATGTTGCTGGTCAGCGTACTGGCAGGGCTGGTGCTCTATGATGGTCAACTGTCCCGTCTCGACGGCCTGTTTTTACTGGCGCTGGCGCTGCTATGGCTGCTGTTCACCATCAAAATCGCCCGTCTGGCGGAACGCCAGGGAAGCGATAGTCTGACCCGCGAACAGCTGGCCGAACTGCCCCGTGAAGGGTCGCTGCCGGTCGCTCTGCTGTGGTTAGGGGTGGCGATGATCGTCATGCCGATGGCCACCCGCATGGTGGTAGATAACAGTACGGTGCTGGCAAACTATTTTGCCATCAGTGAACTGACCGTCGGCCTGACGGTAGTGGCGATAGGCACCAGCCTGCCGGAGCTGGCCACCGCCATCGCCGGGGCGCGCAAAGGGGAAGATGACATTGCCATCGGCAATATCATCGGCGCAAATATCCTCAATATTGCGCTGGTGCTGGGTTTGCCGGCGCTGATCGCGCCGGGAGCCTTTGCGGCGGAAGCCTTTACCCGCGACTATGGCGTGATGTTGCTGGTCAGCCTGATCTTCGCCGTGCTGTGCTGGCGCCGCCAGCAGCAGCCGGGACGACTGGTTGGCGCGCTGCTGGTCGGCGGTTTTGTGGTTTGGTTGGCGATGCTGTTCTGGACAGCGCCGCTCTTCGTTGAATGACTCGGGATAACATCATGTCGCAAATAGATTTGCCCACGGATTTTGACTTTCAACAGGCAGGCCGTCAGGTGCTGGAAATTGAACGTGAAGGTCTGGCCCAGCTCGATCAGTATATAAATGACGATTTCACCCGCGCCTGCGAAACGATTTTCCGCTGCGGCGGGAAGGTCGTGGTGATGGGGATGGGCAAATCCGGCCATATCGGCCGCAAAATGGCGGCAACCTTCGCCAGTACCGGCACGTCGGCATTTTTTGTCCACCCAGGCGAAGCCGCGCACGGCGATTTGGGCATGGTTACGCCGCAGGACGTGGTGATTGCATTGTCGAACTCCGGCGAATCGAACGAAATCCTCGCGCTGATCCCGGTCCTGAAACGCCAGCAGGTGAAGCTTATCTGCATCACCAGCCGGCCTGAAAGCAGCATGGCGCGCGCGGCGGATATCCATCTGTGCGTGAAAGTGCCGAAGGAGGCCTGTCCGTTAGGGCTGGCGCCCACCTCCAGCACCACCGCCGCGCTGGTGATGGGCGATGCCCTCGCCGTCGCCCTGCTGGAAGCCCGCGGCTTTACCGCTGAGGATTTCGCTCTCTCGCATCCGGGCGGCGCACTCGGTCGTAAGCTGTTGCTGCGCGTCAATGATATTATGCATACCGGTGATGAGATCCCGCACGTCGGCCTGCAGGCCACCCTGCGCGATGCGCTGCTGGAAATCACCCGTAAAAATTTAGGTATGACCGCTATCTGCGATGACGACATGAACATCATCGGTATCTTTACCGACGGTGACCTGCGGCGGGTCTTCGACACCGGCATTGATATGCGCGATGCCAGCATTGCCGACGTCATGACCCGGGGAGGGATCCGTATCCGTCCCGGCACCCTGGCGGTGGATGCGCTAAACCTGATGCAATCCCGTCATATCACCTGCGTGCTGGTTGCCGATGGCGACCATCTGCTGGGTGTGGTACATATGCACGATCTCCTGCGCGCGGGCGTAGTGTAAGTAAGGAAAAAATAATGAATAATGCTGATGCTCCGTTAGCGACCTGCTATGGGCCGGTAAGCCAGACGTTTCTCGATCGCGCGGCTAAGATCCGTTTACTGATCCTCGATGTCGACGGTGTATTATCCGACGGGCTTATCTATATGGGTAATCACGGCGAGGAGCTGAAAGCGTTCAACGTCCGCGATGGCTATGGTATCCGCTGCGCGCTGACCTCTGGCATTGAAGTGGCGATTATTACCGGACGAAAAGCTAAACTGGTAGAAGATCGCTGTCAGACGCTGGGCATCACGCATTTGTATCAGGGGCAGTCGGACAAGCTGCTGGCGTTCCGCGATCTCACTTACAAACTGGGCGTGCGGCCAGAGGAAGTCGCCTACATCGGCGACGATCTGATTGACTGGCCGGTGATGGCCGAAGTGGGGCTTAGCGTCGCCGTCGCGGATGCGCATCCGCTGCTGCTGCCGCGCGCCGATTACATCACCCGGATTAATGGCGGACGCGGCGCGGTACGCGAAGTCTGCGATTTGTTACTATTGGCGCAGGGCAAGCTGGATGAGGCCAAAGGGCAATCAATATGAGTAAAACCAGACGTTGGGTTATCATTTTACTGTCGCTGCTCGCGCTGATCCTCATCGGCCTGAATCTGGCGAATACGGACGACACGGCCCAGCAGGAGGTCAATCCCAACGACCCGACGTATAAAAGCGAACACACTGACACCGTGGTGTACAGTCCGGAAGGCGCCCTGAGCTATCGGCTGATTGCCGAGCACGTGGAGTATTTTTCCGATCAGGAGGTCTCCTGGTTTACCAAACCGGTGATGACCACCTTTGATACCAATAAGGTGCCGACCTGGTCAGTCAGAGCAGATAAAGCGAAGCTAACAAATGACCGGATGCTCTATCTTTACGGGCACGTTGAGGTGAATGCGCTCGCGCCTGACTCTCAACTGCGCAAAATTACGACGGATAACGCCCAGATAAATCTGGTAACGCAGGACGTTACCTCTGATGACATGGTGACGTTATACGGCACCACATTTAATTCCAGCGGCCTGAAAATGCGTGGAAACCTTCGCAGCAAAAATGCCGAGCTGATTGAAAAGGTGAGAACCTCTTATGAAATTCAGAACAAACAAACTCAGCCTTAAGATTGCGCTCGCCGGCGCGTTACTGGCCGCCAGCCTGCCGGCCCTCGCCAAGACGGGCGATACCGATCAGCCGATCCATATCGAATCCGATCAGCAGTCGCTGGATATGCAGGGCAATGTCGTCACCTTCACCGGTAACGTGGTCGTGACTCAGGGGACGATCAAAATTAACGCTGATAAAGTGGTGGTCACCCGTCCGGGCAATGAAAAAGGCAAAGAGGTGATCGAAGGTTTCGGTAACCCGGCCACCTTCTACCAGATGCAGGATAACGGCAAACCGGTAAAAGGCCGGGCGTCGAAAATGCGCTATGAGCTGCAGAACGATTACGTCGTGCTGACCGGCAACGCGTACCTTGAACAGCTCGACAGCAACATCAAGGGCGACAAGATCACCTATCTGGTGAAAGAGCAAAAAATGCAGGCCTTCAGCGACAAAGGTCGACGCGTCACCACCGTTCTGGTGCCGTCCGAGCTGCAGGACAAAAGCGGCAACCAGCAAAAGAAGAGTAACTAATCCGTTATGGCAACCTTAACTGCGAAGAATCTCGCTAAAGCGTATAAAGGCCGCCGCGTGGTGGAAGATGTCAGTCTCACCGTTAACTCGGGGGAGATTGTCGGCTTGCTTGGCCCCAACGGCGCCGGTAAAACCACCACCTTCTATATGGTGGTCGGGATTGTGCCGCGCGACGCGGGCAATATTATCATTGATGACGAAGACATCAGCCTGCTGCCGCTGCACGCGCGCGCGCGCCGGGGGATCGGCTATCTGCCGCAGGAAGCCTCGATTTTTCGTCGCCTGAGCGTTTATGACAACCTGATGGCGGTCCTGCAGATCCGTGACGATTTGAGCAGCGAGCAGCGGGAAGATCGCGCCAAAGAGCTGATGGAAGAGTTTCATATTGAGCACCTGCGCGACAGCCTCGGTCAGGCGCTCTCCGGTGGTGAACGCCGCCGCGTCGAAATCGCCCGCGCGCTGGCGGCCAACCCGAAATTTATTCTTCTGGATGAACCCTTTGCCGGCGTGGATCCGATCTCGGTTATCGACATCAAACGCATCATTGAGCATTTGCGCGACAGCGGCCTCGGCGTACTGATTACCGACCATAACGTCAGAGAGACTCTCGCGGTCTGCGAACGCGCGTATATTGTCAGTCAGGGACACCTTATCGCTCATGGTACACCGCAGCAGATCCTCGAAGATGAGCAGGTTAAGCGCGTGTATCTTGGGGAAGACTTCAGACTCTGATAGGGTAGAGGTTACAGACGTTTTAGCCGGAGATATTTACCCTGAACATGAAGCAAGGTTTGCAATTAAGGCTTAGCCAACAGCTTGCCATGACGCCGCAGCTGCAGCAGGCGATTCGTTTGCTGCAGTTGTCCACGTTAGAACTCCAGCAAGAGCTCCAGCAAGCGCTGGAAAGTAACCCGTTGCTTGAGCAAACCGATCTTCACGACGAGGTAGAGGCGAAAGAGGTGGAGGACCGCGAGTCTCTCGATACCGTCGACGCACTTGAGCAAAAAGAGATGCCCGACGAGCTTCCTCTCGATGCCAGCTGGGATGAAATCTATACCGCCGGTACGCCGTCAGGCAACGGCGTGGACTACCAGGACGACGAACTCCCCGTTTATCAAGGCGAGACCACCCAGACGCTGCAGGATTACCTGATGTGGCAGGTCGAGCTGACGCCCTTCACCGATACCGACCGCGCCATCGCCACCTCCATTGTCGACGCCGTCGACGATACGGGCTACCTCACCGTTCAGATTGAAGATATCGTCGACAGCATCGGCGATGAGGAGATCGGCCTCGAAGAAGTGGAAGCCGTCCTGAAGCGCATCCAGCGTTTTGATCCGGTTGGCGTCGCGGCGAAAGATCTGCGCGACTGTCTGCTGATCCAGCTCTCGCAATTCGCCAAAGAGACGCCTTGGCTGGAAGAGGCCCGGCTGATTATCAGCAATCATCTCGATCTTCTGGCCAACCATGATTTCCGCACCCTGATGCGGGTGACCCGGCTGAAAGAAGAGGTGCTGAAAGAGGCGGTGAACCTGATCCAGTCCCTGGATCCCCGTCCCGGCCAGTCCATTCAAACCAGCGAACCGGAATATGTCATTCCCGACGTGCTGGTGCGCAAGGTCAGCGGCCGCTGGACCGTGGAGCTCAACGCCGACAGCATTCCACGGCTGAAAATTAATCAGCAGTATGCGGCAATGGGCAACAGCGCCCGCAATGACGCCGACGGCCAGTTCATTCGCAGCAATCTGCAGGAAGCCCGCTGGCTGATTAAAAGTCTGGAAAGCCGCAACGATACCCTGCTGCGCGTGAGCCGCTGCATCGTAGAACAACAGCAGGCTTTTTTCGAACAGGGTGAAGAGTATATGAAGCCGATGGTGCTGGCCGATATCGCCCAGGCCGTCGAGATGCATGAATCGACGATTTCCCGTGTCACCACGCAAAAATATCTGCACAGTCCGCGCGGTATTTTTGAACTGAAGTATTTCTTCTCCAGCCATGTCAATACCGAAGGCGGCGGCGAAGCCTCGTCGACGGCGATTCGCGCGCTGGTGAAGAAACTCATCGCCGCGGAAAATCCCGCGAAGCCGTTGAGCGACAGTAAGCTCACCTCCATGCTGTCCGAGCAGGGTATCATGGTCGCGCGCCGCACTGTCGCGAAGTACAGAGAGTCTTTATCCATCCCGCCGTCAAACCAGCGTAAACAACTGGTCTGACACAACCGATAAGGAAGACACTATGCAGCTCAACATTACAGGACACAACGTCGAGATCACTCCCGCGATGCGCGACTTCGTCACGGCGAAGTTCAGCAAGCTGGAACAATTTTTCGACCGGATCAATCAGGTCTATATTGTGTTAAAAGTAGAGAAAGTGACGCAAATTGCGGACGCGAATCTGCATGTCAACGGTGGCGAAATCCATGCCAGTGCGGAAGGGCAGGATATGTATGCAGCTGTCGATGGTCTTATCGACAAGCTGGCAAGGCAGTTAACGAAGCATAAAGATAAACTAAAACAACACTAATTGTCCGGGCCCCCCTGCGTCAGCCGCCAGGTAACATCGGCGACGGGCGCGGGGGCGCTCAGGTGAAATTATGATGAACAACGATTCGGCTCTACAACTGAGCAACGTCCTGAACCAGGAATGTACCCGTAGCCAGGTTCACTGCCAGAGCAAGAAGCGTGCTCTGGAAATCATTAGCGAACTGGCCGCCAAACAGTTAAGTTTGCCGCCGCAGGTGGTGTTCGAAGCGATCCTCACCCGCGAAAAAATGGGCAGTACCGGGATTGGCAATGGTATCGCCATTCCCCACGGAAAACTGGAAGAGGATACGCTGCGTGCTGTCGGCGTTTTTGTCCAGCTGGAAACCCCCATCGCCTTCGACGCGATCGACAATCAGCCTGTCGACCTGCTGTTCGCGCTGCTGGTGCCGGCCGATCAGACAAAAACCCACCTGCATACGCTCTCCCTGGTGGCCAAACGGCTGGCCGACAAAGCGATTTGTCGTCGCCTGCGCGCGGCGCAGAGCGATGAAGAGTTGTATGAGATCATCACCGAAGCAGGAAGCAGCGATGACGCATAACGGCAGTCGCACCTTATCCTTTATCGTACTGAGGAGAAACGGTACATGGTACTGATGATCGTCAGCGGCCGCTCGGGCTCGGGTAAATCCGTCGCTCTGCGAGCGCTGGAAGATATGGGCTTTTACTGCGTGGATAACCTGCCGGTCGTGCTGCTGCCCGATCTGGCACGGTCGCTGGCTGACCGCAATATTTCGGCGGCCGTCAGCATCGACGTGCGGAACATGCCGGAATCACCGGAGATCTTTGAGCAGGCGATGAAAAACCTGCCGGAGTGCTTTTCGCCGCAGCTGCTATTTCTCGATGCCGATCGCAACACGCTGATCCGTCGATACAGCGACACCCGTCGCCTGCATCCGCTGTCGAGCAAGAATTTGTCGCTGGAAAGCGCCATCGATGAAGAGAGCGATCTGCTGGAGCCCCTGCGCTCGCGTGCCGATCTGATTGTCGATACCTCGGAGATGTCGGTTCACGAGCTGGCGGAAATGTTGCGCACCCGGCTGCTGGGTAAACGAGAACGCGAACTGACCATGGTCTTCGAATCCTTCGGCTTTAAGCACGGTATCCCGATCGATGCCGATTACGTCTTTGACGTGCGCTTTCTGCCAAACCCGCACTGGGATCCGAAGCTGCGTCCCATGACCGGTCTGGATAAGCCGGTGGCCGCCTTCCTCGATCGGCACACCGAAGTGCACAACTTTATTTACCAGACCCGGAGCTATCTTGAGCTATGGTTACCGATGCTGGAGACCAACAATCGCAGCTATCTGACGGTGGCCATTGGCTGCACCGGCGGTAAACATCGTTCGGTTTATATTGCTGAACAACTGGCTGACTACTTCCGCTCGCGCGGCAAAAACGTGCAGTCTCGTCATCGGACGCTGGAAAAACGTAAATCATGACCGTAAAGCAGACCGTTGAAATCACCAATAAGCTGGGCATGCACGCCCGCCCGGCGATGAAGCTGTTCGAACTGATGCAGAATTTCGATGCCGAGGTGTTGCTGCGCAACGATGAAGGCACGGAGGCGGAAGCCAACAGCGTCATTGCCCTGCTGATGCTGGACTCGGCGAAAGGACGGCAGATAGAGGTGGAGGCCAGCGGTCCGCAGGAAGTGGAAGCCCTCGCCGCGGTGATTGCCCTGTTTAATGCCGGGTTTGACGAAGACTAAAGGTGACGCTTCCCGGCGACGGAGACTGGCGACGGTACCAGCCCCGGCGCCGGATTTACCCGCTAATAGAGCTTATGCTCACGCATGAACCCTTCCCCACCCAGCTGTCGCATCTGGCGTAAGATCCAGGCCTGGCGGTTGCGCACATAGCCCGAAGGCGCGTCGGCGCGATAGCGGATCGGGTTTGGCAGCACCGCGGCCAGCAGAGCCGCTTCCCCCGGCGTCAACTGGCTGGCGGGCTTATGAAAATAGCGCTGGGCGGCCGCTTCCACACCAAAAATCCCCTCGCCAAATTCGGCAATATTCAGGTAGACGGTCAGGATCCGCTTTTTACTCCACACGGTTTCCATGCCGACGGTCAATCCGGCCTCCAGCCCCTTGCGCAGCCAGCTACGACCATCCCACAAAAACAGGTTTTTCGCCGTCTGCTGCGACAGCGTTGACGCGCCGCGGATGCGGGTATCGTGACGCTCATTGTGCGCCAGCGCCTTTTCGATTGCCGAGACGTCAAACCCCCAGTGTTCTGGGAACTTCTGATCTTCGGCGGCAATCACCGCCAGCCCCATCCACGGGGAGATCTTATCCATGGCGACCCAGTCGGAGTGCGCCAGATAGTGGACATCGCCGGACAGCCAGGCGCTTATCTGCCGCTCAAGCATGACTGCCGAAAAGGGCACCGGCAGCACGCTAAACAGCGCGATCCCCCCGCCCCAGAAGACGGCGGCGATCAGCAGCAGACGCAGCGCCAGTCGTTTGAGCAGCGCGAAGGGCGCAATGCGGAGCTTCATGCGCTCAGCGCCAGCACGCGGGCGACCAGTTTTTCGATCCCAGTGGCGGCTTGCACAATATTCTCCGCCAGCATATACGCCGGGGTGGTGACCACTTTATTCTCTTCATCCACCACGATGTCGTCGACCGGGCAAGGCACATGCTCCGCCCCCATCTCCTCCACCACATCGGCAGTGTCGAGATCGGTCCCGATAGTCATCCGCAGCGGAAACGCAAAGATCTTCGGCAGCAGCGCCGGAGCGATGCACATAAAGCCCAGCGGCTTGCCGGCCTGATGCATCGCCAGCGCCAGGGCCCGCAGATCGTGGTCCACCTCGCATTTGCTGCCCTCGGCAGCGAAGCTGCTTAAGTTTTTCGCCGCGCCGAAGCCGCCGGGGACGATCAGCGCGTCCAGCGTCTCCTCACGCGCTTGCGCCAGCGGCAGGATGTCGCCGCGGGCGATGCGCGCCGCTTCCACCAGCACGTTGCGCTGCTCCGTCAACGGTTCACCCGTCAGATGGTTGATGACGTCGCGCTGCGGTTTATCGGGCGCAAAGCAGACCGCCTGCGCGCCGTTGCGCGCGATCGCCAGCAGGGTAATCACTGCCTCATGAATTTCACTGCCGTCGTACACGCCGCAGCCGCTCAGTACCACACCAATTTTTTTCATCGCCTTCGCTCCTCCATGCAACTCACTGAAACCAGTCAAAAATGTCGATTTACTCGCTATGCTTCACATATTTTACTGATTCATGTAACAAATTAGTTAAGCTTTGCTATCTTAATGAGCGAGCAATCCACTTCTCAGGTTGCGCCACGTAAAAACATCACTCAAATCACACTGGCTCAACCACCAGTTCCCTGGTGTTGGCGCAGTATTCGCGCACCCCGGTCTGTCCGGGGTCATTTTTTCCCGGTCTTCGCCACCCATGCCTTCAGAATCGCCACGTCGTTTTGCCACTCGGATTTCATCTCTTCAACCCATTCAGCGACATTATCAGACCAGGCAGGCAGGTCCGGCGTCTGGATCTGCTGACCCAGCTGCTGGATGTGGCGCAGGCCAATAGAACCCGCAGCCCCTTTGATCTTATGCCCCTCTTCGACGATCCCTTTTTGATCGCGGGCGGTGAGATTAGACTCAAGGACGGACATATAGCCCGGCATCATCTTCTCAAACACCGCGAGACCATCGTTGATAAGCTTCGGTCCCACCAGTTCGATGTATTGCTCCAGCATATCGGTATCCAGCACCGCGTCGGCTTTATGCAGATCGGCCGCCGGCGCTTCCTGCGCCTCCTCTTCCGGCGCATCCCAGAATTTTTTGATCATGGCCGTCAGCGCCGGCACCGATAGCGGCTTGCTCAGCACATCGTCCATGCCGGCATCAAGATACTCTTTCTTATTCTTCAGCACGTTGGCGGTCAGGGCTACCAGCGGCGGCAGCTCATCCGCGGCAAAATTCTGTTTTAGCTGACGAGAGATATCCAGACCCGTCATATCCGGCAGCTGGATATCCAGCAGCACCAGGTCGTACTCGCCAGGCTCAAACATCTCCAGCGCGGCTTTACCGGTCATCGCGACATCCACGCTGTTGCCCAGCTTTTCCAGCACCGAGCGCGCCACGATGACGTTGAGCTCAATATCTTCTACCAGCAGCACGTTGAGCGCCGGTAATGGCATGTCGTCTTCCGCCAGGGTATCTTCCACTTCTTCCGCAATGGCAGGCGCATGGACGGTGAGCGTAAAGGTCGCTCCTTTACCCGGCTGGCTGGTGACGCTGATATCGCCGCCCATATTGCGCGCCAGGCGGCGCGATACGGCGAGGCCAATCCCGGTGCCGGTGGCTGGTTTGCCGCCGTGGCTGTCTTTGACCTGGTAATACATGGCGAATATTTTGTCCTGTTCCGCTTCAGGAATACCAATCCCGGAGTCTTCCACTTCGAAGTGCAGGATATCGCCTTCGTCATAGCGCACGCGGACGTTCACCCCACCGCCCTGTGGGGTAAATTTCACGGCGTTGCTGATAAGATTCCACAGGATCTGCCGCAGGCGGGTGCCGTCGGTGATCACCTTGTGCGGCAGCGGCAGGCTCGGCTCCAGCACAAAGCGCAGTCCCTTCTGCTGCGCCTGCAGACCGGAAAGGTTTTCAAGGTCGGCAAGGAAGCTGGTGAAGTCCACCGGCTGGTTATCGAGCTGTACCTTACGGCGCTCCATTTTATCCATGTCGATAATATCATTGAAGATATTCCCCAGCGTCACCGCCGAGACATGGATGGTTTTCAGGTATTTTTCCTGCTCGCTGGTCAGTTCGGTATCCAGCAAAATTCGGCTCAGCCCGACGATCCCGTTCAGCGGGGTACGCAGCTCATGGCTGATGGTGGAGATGAAGGTGGTTTTATCCCGGCTGGCGCGTTCGAGGGCGTCCTGATAGCGTTTTCGTTCGGTGATATCGCGCCCGAAGCCCATCAGGCCGCGACGCTTGCCGACGCGATCGTAGTACGGGACCTTGCGGATTTCGAAGCACGCTTTACGGCCATCGGGATAGTCCAGCCACTGCTCATAGGTCAGCGATACATTGTGGCGGAACACCTTCTCATCGGTTTCCAGCACCTTTTCCGCTGCTTCTTCGCTATAGACGTCCTGTGGTTTGAGGTGGATCAGCTGTTTCTCGCTTTTGCCGGTCAGCAGTTCCATCGCCCGGTTACAGCCGGAAAACTCTTTATCCTCATTGCGGTAAAAGACCAGGTCCGGGGAGGCGTCGAGGAAAGAGCGCAGAAAGGAGGATTGCTGTTCGAGCTGGATCTGCGTCTCTTCACGCTCTTTCATCTCGATCTTCAGCTGCTCAAGGGTGGTCTCACGCTCGGCTTCCGCCTTTTCACGTTCGCCAATCTCCTGATTCAACTGCGCGATATTGTCTTTCAGCTGCACATTCAGCTTCAGATCGCGCTCGCGCATCTCCTCCAGCTTCTCCACCAGCCGCGAAAGACGCTGGCGGGACTCTTCGAGTTGCTCCACCACCACCGAGAGAAAGTAGACCGCCCACGGGGTGATGAGCAGACCGAAGAAGATAGAGCGGATAACGTCGATGCTTTCAACCTGGCCATGCAGCACCATGGTGACCGCCATCTGTACCACGATGGCCAGCACCACCAGCGCAAGAGCCAACAGCATTGAAAAGCGGACCAGACCCAGCTTCATCATCAGGTCGACATAATACTGCGCCAGCATACGAATTTGCTTCATAGGGGATTCCTTCACAACAACTCCGCACAATAATACTCAATTCTGAGCAATGCGCTGTAAGTTGTGCAAAAAATGCGGGAAGGAGCCGATATGACGGCTGGTCGCCAAGGCGAACCAGCCGCTAAAAAGAGGCATGGTCAGGAGGAGGCTAGCGCTTGCTTAGCGCCTCCCAGAGACCTTTGAGGTAGGTCACCCCGAGTGCGCGATCGTATAAACCATAGCCCGGGCGTCCGGTCTCTCCCCAGATAAAGCGGCCATGATCCGGGCGTATATAGCCGTCGAAGCCGTTGTCGTGCAACGCTTGCATCACCTTGTACATATCCAGGGAGCCGTATTCTGACGGATGGGCGCACTCGTAAAAGTCTTTATCCTGCATCAGTTTAATATTGCGGACGTGGGCAAAATGGATCCGCTTGCGGCGGGTAAACTCAGCCAGAATAGCGTATACGTCGTTATCCGGATCTTCGGCAATCGAGCCGGTGCAGAGGGTAATGCCGTTGGCGGGTGAATCGACAGCCCGGCAGATCCAGTCCAGATCGTCGCGGTTTTTGACCACACGCGGCAGGCCAAATATCGAGTACGGCGGATCGTCAGGATGGATCGCCATTTTCACGCCCACCTCTTCGCAAACCGGGATCACCGCCTGGAGAAAATAGACCAGGTTCTCCCGCAGCTTGTGGTCATCCACCGCGCTATATTTGGCAAACAGGGTCTGCACTTCCGCCAGCCGTTCCGGCTCCCAGCCCGGCAACGCGAAGCCGTTTGAATTCTCCAGGACCTCCTTCACCACGTCTTCCAGCCGCTTATCGATATCTTTCTTCTCAAAAGCCATCGTTAACGAGCCATCCGGCAGGACGTAGTTCATATCCGTCTTCATCCAGTCAAACACCGGCATGAAGTTATAGCAGATGACTTTGACGCCGAAGCGGGCAAGGTGGCGAATGGTCTGCTGATAGTTGGCAATATAGCGGTCACGGGAAGGGAGGCCGATTTTGATGTCGTCATGGATGTTGACGCTCTCTATCACCTCCATTTTCAGGCCTGCGGCATGGGCCTGGCTGACCAGACGCTCAATTTTATCCTCCGGCCATACCTCGCCGACCGCGACGTCATAGAGCGCGCCGACCACTCCCTCCACGCCGGGCACCTGGCGTATATGCTCTAATGAAACCTTATCTTCCTCTGGTCCAAACCAGCGCATTGTCATCTGCATCGTCATCACCTGCTCAACATAGTTTAATTTCACCCTACTACCATACCAGTAATCATAATTGATTGAGCCTTAACTGTCGTGATGACGATCACATTCCTGCTGACCGGCTCGTCGGTAAGGTCGCTTTCGCGGCATTCATAATTTTTCTCAATTTATTTCAATAGATTAATCATTCCCGGGCTTTTTCTGACGACCTTCGCCAAATGTGATCCAGAGCTAGTTATGATCAATTGCATACTTGTATGGTAATAAAAATAACGCTATTTGTTCAGAAAACAGACAAGGGAAGGAACAGAAATGAGAAGCGTCGTTGTCAAAGAGCCAGGCCAACTGAACATCGAATCCCGTCCGGTTCCCGCTCCGGGCGCCCACGAAGTCCGGGTGAAAATCGCCTTTGCCGGGATCTGCGGGTCCGATGTGCATATCTATCAAGGCCATAACCCCTTCGCGAAATATCCCCGCGTTATCGGCCATGAATTCTTCGGCATCATTGATGCCGTCGGCGAGCAGGTCTCTTCGGCACGCATCGGCGAGCGCGTCGCGGTCGACCCTGTCGTCAGCTGCGGCCATTGTTATCCCTGCTCGGTGAGGCGGCCGAATGTCTGTGCGCGGCTCCAGGTCATCGGGGTTCACCGCGACGGCGGATTCAGCGACTACGCCTGCGTGCCGGCGAAAAACGCCTGGCGCATTCCGGAGGCCATCAGCGATCGTCAGGCGACGATGGTTGAGCCTTTTACCATTGCGGCAAACATTACCGCCCAGCTGCAGCCCACGGTGCAGGATATCGCCCTGATCTACGGCGCAGGTCCGATGGGTCTGACGGTGATCCAGGCGCTGAAGGGGGTGTATGGCGTTAAGCAGGTGATCGTAGTGGACCGCATTGCCGAACGTCTGCAGATGGCGCGGGACAACGGCGCCGATTTGACGCTGGATAACACTCACCAGCCGCTGGCGGAACAGCTGGCGCAGCGGCAGATAGCCCCCACGCTGATCATCGATGCCGCCTGCCATCCGGCGATCCTTCAGGAGGCCATTCTCCTCGCCTCTCCCGCCGCACGCATCGGCATACTCGGCTTCTCCGGCGAGCCGTCCACCCTGACCCAGCAAAGCATCACCAGCAAAGAGATCTCCATTTTCTCCTCCCGGCTGAACAGCGGGCGTTTTCCGCTGGTTATCGACTGGATGGAGAAAGGCCTTATCCAGCCTGAGGCGTTAATCACCCACTGCATGCCGCTGGAGCAGGTAAAAGAGGCGATGGAGATTTTCGCCAACGATCGGAAAACTTGCTGCAAGGTATTGCTGCAGCTGGGTTAAATGCTAAATAACGGGCGACGTGAATATTGATATCCGTCGCGCCAGAGCTCAATAATATAATCATCATGGTGTCATCATGGGAAAAAATATCCGCTGGATTATCGTCCTGTTATTATTTTTAGTATATATGATTAATTATCTGGACCGGGTGGCGTTATCCATTACGGTACCAATGATTGAAAAGGATCTGGCGCTAAACGCTGAACAATTTGGTATTATTTTCGGCAGTTTTTTCTTCGGCTATGCGGTATTTAATTTTATTGGCGGTCTGGCCGTAGATAAGTTTGGCGCAACGCTGGTCCTGGGGCTGGCGGTGGGGATGTGGTCGCTGTTTTGCGGCTTAACTGCCTTTGCCACCGGCTTTTATTCCATGCTGATGCTGCGAGTCCTCTTCGGGATGGCTGAGGGCCCGATTTGCGCGTCGGCGAACAAGATGATCAACGGCTGGTTTCCCAAGAAGCAAGCGGCCACCGCCGTGGGGCTGCTCAGCGCCGGCTCTCCGCTGGGCGGCGCGGTTGCCGGCCCCATCGTCGGTTATCTGGCCCTGGCATTCGGCTGGCGCCCGGCGTTTATGATTATTTTCGCCATCGGCATTGTGTGGATGATAGTGTGGTTTTTTATTGCCGCTAACTCGCCGGAAAAACATAAACATGTCAGCCGGGAAGAGCTCATGCTCATTAATAATATGAAGCAAGAGGAGTCTGCGCTGGAATCAACTGAAAATCAAACCGCCCACTCGCTGGGTTATTATCTCAAACAACCTATTATACTGGTGACGGCCTTTGCCTTCTTTTGCTACAACTATATTCTGTTTTTCTTTCTCAGCTGGTTTCCGTCCTATCTGGTTCAGCAGCACCATCTCGATATTAAACAGATGAGCCTCACCACCATGATCCCATGGATAGTCGGCTTTGTCGGTCTGGCGCTGGGGGGCTATATTTCCGATAAAATTTTTAAACTCACCGGACGCCTGCTGCTGTCACGCAAAATTGTGCTGGTGGTATGTCTGCTGATGGCCGCCATCTGTGTGGGGCTTGCCGGTACCGTCAGCAGCGTCGTTCCTGCCGTTCTGCTGATGTCGGTCTCCATCTTTTTCCTCTATGTCACCGGAGCGATCTACTGGGCGATTATCCAGGACGTGGTGCATAAATCCCGCGTTGGCGGCACCAGCGGCTTTATCCACCTTATCGGCAGCGTCTCCGGCATCGTGGGACCGATTGTCACCGGCTATATCGTGCAGTCTACCGGTAAATTCGACAGCGCCTTTGTCCTCGCCGGCACTATCGCCGCGCTCGGCGCCCTGCTGGTGCTGTTCGTGATCAAAACGCCGCGTGTGACGATGAAAGCCAGTCAGGCTTAGTTGACAGGAAAGCCATGCCCGGCGCAGCCATCACGCCGGGCATCCTCTTAGACTATTTCGCCGACTGGGGAGCGACCCAGCTGCGGCCCAGCGCCGAACCCTGAGCGCCCTGCTCATTCAGATAGCGATCCAGTTCAACCATTCCGGTCCAGCGATTTTCGCACCACAGCGGCGCGAGCAGCGTCGGCCGACGGGCGCTGGCCGATATGCGATGGTAGATCACCTCCGGCGGGGTATGGCGGATCATCTCCCCGGCGGTGACGGTATACGCCTCCAGTTCGATGCCATCGAGACGACCGGCCTGCCATGCTTTTGCCATAATGCTGCCTTTCACAATATGCAGCGGATGCAGCTTTATGCCATCCACGCCGGTGGTCACGACCCGCTCCACCGTCTCGAGGCCATGCTCCTGGCTCTCCCCGGGCAGGCCGACGATCAGATGCGCGCATACCTTCAGTCCGCGCTCACGCGCCAGACGCGCGGTGCGCTGGTAACAGGCGAAATCATGCCCGCGGTTAATGCGATGCAGGGTCTTATCATGGGCGGTCTGCAGCCCCAGCTCCAGCCAAACCTCATACCCCTGCTGGTGGTATTCACTGAGCAGGTCGAGAACCGCCTCCGGCACGCAGTCCGGGCGGGTGCCAACGCAGAGGCCAACGATATTCGCCTCGCTGACGGCCTGACGATACATCGAGCGGAGCACCTGCACTTCAGCAAAGGTGCTGGTATAGGCCTGAAAGTAGGCCAGATAACGCTTTGCCCGGTTAACAAGCTGCGCCTGATGGGCGAGCTGTTCGGCGATGGATCGATGCTGCTGCGCTTCATCCGCAAACGAGGCCACGTTACAGAATGTGCAACCGCCACGGCCCAGCGTGCCGTCGCGGTTCGGGCAGCTAAAACCGCCGTGCAGCGTTAGCTTATGGACCTTTTCACCATAGCGGCGCAGAAGATCCCCACCAAACATATTGACTAATTTCTGTAACTGCATAATCTGATAGACCGGCCTCAACAAAGGGGGCCAAGCCTGCCACTTTTCGTCACCGACGGCGATGACCTGGATCAATCGTCAGCGCGGCGAATCACCCCATTGCATAAACAATCATGATTACTGCAATTTCATTCACCAGCAGGGTAATGAGTTTTCCTTATATTTCATCATCGCGCGGCCCTAATCTGCTTTATGGTAAAAAACAGTATTAATATCCATCACAAACATTTACAGCAGTCAAATGTGCTAATAATGAAATGTATTTCAGCGTAGATCGGTAATGCAAAGCCGCGCGCACAGTGAGACAGATCACACTAGCCTTACCCGCTGCAGGCGTATCCAAAGCATAAAAAATGTCATTATTTATTTTAAAAACAACAAGTTAATACCTGCATAGCACATTTTTGTATTAATAAGATTGCCATTTGACGTAAGTGTGGATTCCCGATAAGTTGGGAATCCGCTGGAAGCTTTCTGGATGAGCACTCTGCTCATCATATTTATGCAGTAATTGAGATTCCCTCTTAACAGCAAGTCCTCAAACTTGTGTACCGATGCGAAAAGGATTTAAAGAGGGCGAATGCGAGGTGCAAACCCCGTCGCCATGCTCTTTCTGTGCCTGTGCGCAATCGGTATCGGAGGGGGTCCGTAGAGCCTGGGGAGGTTCACTGATATGTTGTACGACAAATCCCTTGAGAGGGATAACTGTGGTTTCGGCCTGATCGCCCACATAGAAGGCGAACCTAGCCACAAGGTAGTGCGAACCGCGATACACGCACTGGCCCGCATGCAGCACCGTGGCGCAATCCTTGCCGATGGTAAAACCGGCGACGGTTGCGGTCTGCTGCTGCAAAAACCCGATCGTTTCTTCCGCATCGTTGCCGAAGAGCGCGGCTGGCGTTTAGCCAAAAACTACGCCGTTGGGATGCTGTTCCTGAATAAAGATCCTGAACTGGCGAAAGCGGCGCGCCGCATCGTTGAAGAAGAACTTCAGCTTGAGACCCTGTCGATCGTCGGCTGGCGCGATGTGCCGACCAACGAAGGCGTGCTCGGTGAAATCGCCCTCTCCTCGCTGCCCCGTATTGAGCAAATCTTTGTTAACGCCCCGGCCGGCTGGCGCCCGCGCGATATGGAGCGCCGTCTGTTTATTGCGCGTCGTCGCATTGAAAAACGCCTGCAGGAAGACAAAGATTTCTACGTTTGTAGCTTGTCCAACCTGGTCAACATCTATAAAGGTCTGTGTATGCCGGCGGATTTGCCGCGCTTCTACCTGGACCTCGCGGACCTGCGCCTGGAGTCGGCTATCTGCCTGTTCCACCAGCGCTTCTCCACCAACACCGTACCACGCTGGCCGCTGGCACAGCCGTTCCGCTACCTGGCGCACAACGGTGAAATCAACACCATCACCGGCAACCGCCAGTGGGCTCGCGCCCGTACCTATAAGTTCCAGACCCCGCTGATCCCGGACCTGCACGACGCTGCGCCGTTCGTTAACGAAACCGGCTCCGACTCCAGTTCAATGGACAACATGCTGGAGCTGCTGCTGGCCGGCGGGATGGACATCGTGCGCGCCATGCGTCTGCTGGTGCCGCCAGCCTGGCAGAACAACCCGGATATGGATCCGGAGCTGCGTTCGTTCTTCGACTTTAACTCCATGCATATGGAGCCATGGGACGGCCCGGCGGGCATCGTCATGTCCGACGGTCGCTACGCGGCCTGTAACCTCGACCGTAATGGCCTGCGCCCGGCGCGCTACGTCATTACCAAAGATAAGCTCATCACCTGCGCCTCTGAAGTCGGCATCTGGGACTACCAGCCGGACGAAGTGGTTGAAAAAGGCCGCGTGGGCCCGGGCGAGCTGATGGTTATCGATACCCGTGCCGGACGCATTCTGCACTCGGCGGAAACCGATGACGATCTGAAGAGCCGCCATCCGTATAAAGAGTGGATGGAGAAAAACGTTCGTCGCCTGGTGCCGTTTGAAGATCTGCCGGACGAAGAGGTTGGCAGCCGCCAGCTGGACGACGATCTGCTGGCCAGCTACCAGAAACAGTTTAACTACAGCGCGGAAGAGCTGGACTCGGTTCTGCGCGTGCTCGGCGAAAATGGCCAGGAGGCGGTCGGCTCTATGGGCGATGACACGCCGTTTGCCGTCCTTTCCAGCCAGCCGCGCATTATCTACGATTACTTCCGTCAGCAGTTCGCCCAGGTGACGAACCCACCTATCGATCCGCTGCGTGAAGCGCACGTCATGTCGCTGGCCACCAGCATCGGTCGCGAAATGAACGTCTTCTGCGAAGCGGAAGGCCAGGCGCATCGTCTGAGCTTCAAATCGCCGATCCTGCTGTACTCCGATTTCAAACAGCTGACGACGATGGAAGAAGAGCACTATCGTGCCGACGTCCTCGACATCACCTTCAACCCGGCAGAGGCTTCCCTCAGCGAGACGGTGAAGGCCCTGTGCGACAAAGCGGAGCAGATGGTACGCGATGGTACCGTGCTGCTGGTCCTCTCCGACCGTAACATCGCCAAAGACCGCCTGCCGGTGCCGGCGCCGATGGCCGTTGGCGCGATCCAGACCCGTCTGGTCGATAAAAGTCTGCGCTGCGATGCCAACATCATCGTTGAAACCGCCAGCGCCCGCGATCCGCACCACTTCGCCGTGCTGCTGGGCTTCGGCGCGACAGCTATCTATCCATACCTCGCCTATGAAACGCTGGCGAAGCTGGTCGACAGCAAAGCCATCGATAAACCGTACCGTGCGGTGATGCTGAACTATCGCAACGGTATCAACAAAGGTCTGTATAAGATCATGTCCAAGATGGGGATCTCGACCATCGCCTCCTACCGCTGCTCGAAGCTGTTCGAAGCGGTCGGTCTGCATCGCGATGTCTCCGACCTCTGCTTCCAGGGCGTGGTCAGCCGCATCGGCGGCGCCGGCTTCGACGATTTCCAGCAGGATCTGCTGAATCTGTCGAAACGCGCATGGCTGGCGCGCAAGCCGCTGGCTCAGGGCGGTCTGCTGAAGTACGTTCACGGCGGCGAATATCACGCCTACAACCCGGACGTGGTGCGCACCCTGCAGCAGGCTGTGCAGAGCGGTGAGTACAGCGATTATCAACAATACGCGAAGCTGGTTAACGAACGCCCGGCGGCCACGCTGCGCGATCTGCTGGCGCTCAACCCGGGCGAAGATGCCATCAGCATCGACGACGTGGAGCCGGCGAAGGAGCTGTTCAAACGCTTCGATACCGCAGCGATGTCGATCGGCGCCCTGAGTCCGGAAGCGCACGAATCGCTGGCGGAAGCGATGAACAGCATCGGCGGCTTCTCCAACTCCGGTGAAGGCGGTGAAGACCCGGCGCGCTACGGCACCAACAAAGTGTCGCGCATCAAGCAGGTGGCATCCGGCCGCTTCGGCGTCACCCCAGCCTATCTGGTCAATGCCGACGTTATCCAGATCAAAGTCGCCCAGGGCGCGAAGCCGGGTGAAGGCGGTCAGCTGCCGGGTGATAAAGTCACCCCGTACATCGCTAAACTACGCTATTCGGTACCGGGCGTGACGCTGATCTCCCCGCCGCCGCACCACGATATCTACTCTATCGAGGATCTGGCGCAGCTGATTTTCGACCTCAAGCAGGTTAACCCGAAAGCGATGATCTCGGTCAAGCTGGTTTCGGAACCGGGCGTGGGCACCATCGCCACCGGCGTAGCCAAGGCTTATGCCGATCTGATCACCATCGCCGGCTACGACGGCGGCACCGGGGCAAGCCCGCTCACTTCAGTGAAATATGCCGGCTGTCCGTGGGAGCTTGGTCTGGTGGAAACCCAGCAGGCGCTGGTCGCTAACGGTCTGCGTCACAAGATCCGTCTGCAGGTGGATGGCGGCCTGAAAACCGGCCTCGATATCATCAAAGCGGCGATCCTTGGCGCGGAAAGCTTCGGCTTCGGCACCGGCCCGATGGTGGCGCTGGGCTGTAAATACCTGCGTATTTGTCACCTGAACAACTGCGCGACCGGCGTGGCGACCCAGGATGACAAACTGCGTAAGAACCACTATCACGGTCTGCCGTTCAAAGTGACCAACTACTTTGAATTTATCGCCCGTGAAACCCGCGAGCTGATGGCCCAGCTGGGCGTCAAGCGACTGGTGGATCTGATTGGCCGCACCGATCTGCTCAAAGAGCTGGATGGGTTCACCGCCAAGCAGCAGAAACTGGATCTGGGTAAACTGCTGGAGACCGCAGAGCCGCATCCTGGCAAAGCGCTGTACTGCACCGAAAATAACCCGCCGTTCGATAACGGCGTGCTCAACGCCCAGCTGCTGCAGCAGGCGAAACCGTACGTTGATGAAAAGCAGAGCAAAACGTTCTGGTTCGATATCCGCAACACCGACCGCTCCGTGGGGGCCTCGCTGTCCGGGTATATCGCCCAGACCCATGGCGACCAGGGACTGGCGGGCGACCCGATCGTCGCTCACTTTAGCGGCACCGCGGGCCAGAGCTTCGGCGTGTGGAACGCCGGCGGCGTGGAACTGCATCTGACGGGCGACGCCAACGACTATGTCGGCAAAGGCATGGCGGGCGGTCTGCTGGCCATTCGTCCTCCGGTGGGCTCCGCTTTCCGCAGTCACGAAGCCAGCATTATCGGCAACACCTGCCTGTACGGCGCGACCGGTGGTCGTCTGTACGCCGCAGGCCGCGCAGGTGAGCGTTTCGCGGTGCGTAACTCCGGCGCCATTACCGTGGTGGAAGGCATCGGCGACAACGGCTGTGAATATATGACCGGCGGCATCGTCTGCGTGCTCGGTAAAACCGGCGTCAACTTTGGCGCAGGGATGACCGGCGGCTTTGCCTATGTCCTGGATGAAGATGGCGACTTCCGCAAGCGCGTGAATCCGGAGCTGGTGGAAGTGCTGGACGTTGACTCTCTGGCCATCCATGAAGAGCACCTGCGCGGTTTAATCACCGAGCATGTACAGCTTACCGGTTCGCAACGCGGCGAAGAGATCCTCGCCAACTGGCCGGCCTTCTCCGCGAAGTTTGCGCTGGTTAAACCGAAGTCCAGCGATGTTAAAGCACTGTTGGGTCACCGTAGTCGTTCCGCAGCTGAGCTGCGGGTGCAGGCGCAGTAAGGGGTTAAGATGAGTCAGAACGTTTATCAATTTATCGACCTGCAGCGCGTTGATCCGCCAAAGAAACCGCTGAAGATCCGTAAAATTGAATTTGTGGAAATTTACGAGCCGTTTTCAGAAGGCCAGGCCAAGGCGCAGGCAGATCGCTGCCTGTCCTGCGGCAACCCGTACTGCGAATGGAAGTGCCCGGTGCATAACTACATCCCGAACTGGCTGAAGCTGGCCAACGAGGGACGTATTTTTGAGGCGGCTGAGCTGTCGCACCAGACCAACACCCTGCCGGAAGTCTGCGGGCGCGTTTGCCCGCAGGACCGCCTGTGTGAAGGCTCCTGTACGCTGAACGATGAGTTCGGCGCGGTGACCATCGGCAACATCGAACGCTATATCAACGATAAAGCATTCGAGATGGGCTGGCGTCCGGATCTCTCCGGCGTGAAACCGACCGGTAAAACCGTCGCTATCATCGGCGCTGGCCCGGCGGGCCTCGCCTGTGCCGACGTCCTGACCCGTAACGGCGTCAAGGCGGTGGTGTTTGACCGCCATCCGGAAATCGGCGGCCTGCTGACCTTCGGTATCCCGGCGTTCAAGCTGGAAAAAGAGGTGATGACCCGCCGCCGGGAGATCTTCACCGGCATGGGCATTGAGTTCAAACTCAATACCGAAGTGGGCCGTGACGTGCAGCTTGACGACCTGCTGAAAGAGTACGATGCGGTGTTCCTCGGCGTTGGCACCTATCAGTCAATGCGCGGCGGGCTGGACAACGAAGACGCCCAGGGCGTCTACGACGCGCTGCCGTTCCTGATCGCCAATACCAAGCAGATCATGGGCTTTGGCGAAACCGCCGATGAGCCCTACGTCAGCATGGAAGGCAAACGCGTGGTGGTTCTCGGCGGTGGCGACACCGCAATGGACTGCGTACGCACCTCCGTCCGTCAGAATGCGGCTCACGTGATCTGCGCCTATCGTCGTGACGAAGAGAACATGCCGGGTTCAAAACGCGAAGTGAAAAACGCGCGTGAAGAAGGCGTGGAGTTCCAGTTCAACGTCCAGCCGCTGGGTGTGGAAGTGAATGCCAACGGCAAAGTGTGCGGCGTGAAGATGGCGCGCACCGAGATGGGCCAGCCGGATGCAAAAGGCCGCCGTCGCGCGGAGATCGTTCCCGGCTCTGAGCACGTGGTGCCGGCAGACGCCGTCGTCATGGCGTTTGGCTTCCGTCCCCACAGCATGGAGTGGCTGGCGAAGCACAGCGTCGAGCTGGACTCCCAAGGCCGCATCATTGCCCCGGAAGGCAGCGAGAACGCCTTCCAGACCAGCAACCCGAAAATCTTCGCCGGTGGCGATATCGTGCGCGGTTCCGACCTGGTGGTCACCGCGATTGCCGAAGGACGTAAAGCGGCGGACGGGATCCTGAACTACCTGGAAGTGTAATGCGAATACCCGGATAGCGGTTTTATCCGGGTATGGGACTCAGGCCCGATGGTTAATCCCATCGGGCTTATTTATGCGCTTAACAAATTTGCGCTTACTTTAATCACCACTTTTTTTATCTCTGCGGGCTCGGTTATTACGCATCCTGGCTTATGCGGTTCACCCGGCATAAAGATCGCGAACATACCTGGCCTCAGAATGACCGACTGTTCGCCATCAATCGCGTTACACAGCTGATAATCCTCCTCAACGTGCATCTCCTCGCACTGCATTGCGGAGCCGGCTACACCGAAAAAAATCTGCTCTTCGCCCGCCAGTAATATCTGGATATCGATAAACTTCGTATGTAGTTCAGCCTTTTTATCTGCCGGTAACTCCGTCATAAACTGCATCACATTCATAAAGACATTATCCCCTTGAAGTTCAACGCTTCCGGGAGAAAGACTCGATAAATCATGATCCAGGGCGAGGGATATCGCCTGTTGTAGTCCCGACGACACGCCAGCCAACAATGGGTTGTTTACATCACCGATTATCATGGCTTCTCTCCTTGCCCCATAGCGCCGCTCCCAGCAGGCCAGCATCATGGCGATAGTGTGCTGCGCATAATGGAACCTGGTAAATAGCCGGTTCTTGCGCCAGATAGTCCTTCACCAACGGTAAGTACCCATCCGCCAGGCCAATACTGCCGCCAACGACCACGCACTGGCAATCGGTCAACGCTTTAAGATCGGCAATCATCCGCGCCAAAGTTTGTGCCGAGTGCTGAATGAGTAAACGCGCCTGCGGGTGGCCTTGCGCCGCAAAAGTAAAAATAGATTTCGCATCCAGTCCGCAGAGATCGTCAGTTGCCGCCGCGGCGATTCCCCGTCCGGAAGCAATAGCCTCTACGCAGCCGACGCGACCGCAGCCGCAAAGCGGTCCGTCAGGATCGGCTAACGAGTGCCCCAGGTGTCCGGCCAGGCCTCCGGCCCCGGTAAGTAAAGTACCGTTGCTCACCACGCCGCCGCCAACCCCGGTAGAAACGGTAATAAACGCCATATCGCTGACCTTATCAGCCATCGCCTGGTATTCCGCCCAGGCTGCCGCCTGAGCATCATTTATCGCCAGCGTTGGCAGACCGGTTATTTCGCGTAACGTTTTTACCAGCGGGAAGTGCATGAGTCCGCCAAGATTCTGTGGATTAATTGCAATCAGGTTTCCTTCACGAATAATCCCGGTCGAGGCTATCGCGACGCGCTTTGCCCGCATGCACAGAGGCCTGACAAGCGCCTCCAGCGCCGTGTTCAGAGCATCCGCTGTTTTGCTGGCAGGAGTGGGTAGCTCGCGACGATCGCAGAGCAGCAGGTCATCCGTTACCAGCGCCGCAGCAAGCTTCGTACCGCCAATATCTATCGCCAGCGTCGTCATGACTTCGTCTCTTTTAACGCCGTGTTATACCACTGGCAAATATGTTCCAGGCGGGTAATCGCAGAACCAACGGTCACCGCCCACGCACCGTGGCGTATGGCTTCCGCTGCCTGAGCCGGTGTGTTGTAGCGCCCTTCCGCATTCACCCTGCAGCCGGCCTCCGCCAGCGCTTTCACCAGCTCCAGATCTGGTTCATCCGGGGTATACGCCATGGTATAGCCCGACAGCGTAGTGCCGATGATTTCCGCGCCAAGAGCCTGACAGGCCAGGCCATCCTCAAGAGAGGAGCAGTCGGCCATCGCCACCAGCTTATGCTGGTGGATACGCGCCAGTAGCGTTGCCACTGGAACAGGGCGCGCTCGCTCTGTGCCATCAACGGCGATAATATCGGCGCCAGCCTGCATCAATGCATCGATATCTTCCAGATAGGGCGTGATCCTTACCGGCGAATCATCCAGATCGCGTTTAATAATGCCGATAATCGGCACCTTTACCTGCGCGCGTACCGCGCGCAGATTCTCTACGCCTTCAATGCGCAACGCGACCGCCCCGGCCTGCTCCGCCGCCAGCGCCATCGCGGCAACAATCTCCGGCTTATCCAATGGGCTGCCGGGTACCGGTTGACAGGAAACAATAAGACCGCCGTTAGCGCTAATGCGTAAATCCAATTCTTTAAGCAAAGACATACTCGCTCCCTGATAAATATGAATACCCGGCACCGCAGCCGGGCTGTTGTTATCTGGTCTTAACTAAGCCGCTTTTGTTACCACCAAAAGGCACCGCTCCGATTAGAGGTTTACCATCGATCGCATCATGAGTTCGTATCGCTTCCGGCCGAATCCAGCGCTGTACGCGGGACGGCATATCCAGCCCAATCAGCAGGATTACAACGAAGGTCAGACCAAAAGAGAGCGATCCCAACGCGGTACCCAAATCCAAACGCTGGGCAATTAAGGCACCAAGCACCGGCGCAATCGCGCCTCCCAGCGCCCCCACGTTGTAGGTAAAACCAAGTCCAGCCGCCCGCTGATCGGTATCGAAATAGCCGCCAATCAGTTTTGGCAAGATCCCGGAGATCCCCTGCCCTAACATCTGCTGGAAAAACAGAAGCAGGCCAAGAACCCAGATGTTTGTGCCGCCAATTGCAAAGACCGGAATAATCAACAACTGTGAAGCCAGCAGGCTGTAAACATAGGCCTTGCGGGTGCCCAGCCAGTCCCCGAGAAATCCGCCCACACAGCAGCCAACCGCCGCGCCAAACCCGCTGAAAAACAAAATCTTTGCCACCGTCGTCGGGTCATAGGCCAGCTCGGTTTTCAGATAAGTCGGCAGCAGCGCCTGAATTGGCCATGAATAAAGGAAGGCGAAAAGTACCACCACCATCAGCATCACGCCCGTAGGCCAGCGTTTACCGCTGCTCTGCACCATAAAGCTGATAAATATCACCGCGCACATTACGCCCAGCAGCAGAACGATACCTGCATTTTGCAAGCCACCGGCAAAACAGAACCATAGGGCAGTCGCCGCCACGATGGTCATCAGGATGTTAATCACCCGATGCTTGCCGCGATAAAGCAGATCGACCATAGTCTGTACCGGTTCTTTGCCTTCATGATTCTCTTTCCAGTCTTCGGCTTCCGGAATATTTTTCCGCAGCCAGAGGGCAAATACGATGGGAACAATGCCGATGAAAAAAAGCGCGCGCCAGCCCCAGACGGGTACCACCAGGCTATAAACCTGTGCGGCGATAACTGCACCAACGGAAAACCCGGAAATCAGAAAACCGCTGGCCTTATTGCGTAGATGCCTCGGCCAGCTTTCGATAACGTAAGTGGCGCTGGAGCCGTACTCTCCAGCCATTCCCATACCGATAACCAGACGCGCGATAAACATTGTTGTGTAACCCGGCGCAAAACCGCAGGCCAGAGTACCGAGAGAGAACAGAATAATGCTGGTCACCATCGCCAGGCGTCGACCATAGCGATCGCCCATCGCGCCAAGCATCAGACCGCCAAACCAGCGAGAAATGAAAGCCGCTGAGATGAGACTTGCAGCCTGAACGGTCGTCAGGCCAAAATCCCCCTGCACTTCGGTGAGCACCAGGGCGATTAATACAAAATCAAAACCATCAAGCAAATACCCGAGCCAGGCGGCGGAAAAAGCCCGCCACTGGGGACGGCTAAGATGGCGGTACCACGGGATGTTCTGGGGCAGTGTACTCATTTTACTCTCCCGACGATGTTTGTTGTCGCGCCAGGGGGCTTCGCTTGCCCGGCCAGGAAAGAGCAACCGCAGGCCGGAAAGCACTGTCGCCACCCGGCTACCGATCAGCCGTGTTCCTGCATTAGCTGCTGCGCCAGCGCTTTCAGCTCCGGCAAGAATTTTTCGTCTACCGGTGCAAACGGCTTACGGCACAGCGGCACAGAGACCACATCCATATAGTGCAATACGGTTTTCAAACCACGGAATACGCCGGTTTTAATCAACAGGTCGATTACCTTGTTGCACTCACATTGCAGCTGCTGTGCTTTGGCAACATCACCCACTTTCAGCGCCGCGACCATTCCCTGGTAACGCCAGCCCATGATGTTGTAAGTACTCCCAATACCGCCATCAGCTCCTGCCAACAGGCCTGAGGCAAATATCTCATCGTAACCGTTGTACAACACCAGATCCGGATGAGCCCGTCGGATCTGTTCCATCTGGAATAGATCGCCTGAAGTCTGCTTTAGCGCACCGACGCCAGGCAGCGTCACCAGGGTATTGATTTGATCGAGGGTCAGCTTCACGCCGCTTAGCGCCGGGATGTTGTACACCACCATCGGCAAGCCATCAGCCGACTCAATAATGGCCTGATAATGCGCGCAGTGTTCTTCGAAACTAAACGGATAATAGAACGGCGTGACGGCGGAGACAGCATCGTAGCCATAACCTACCGCAGCCCTTGCCAGTTGCTGGCTTTCGAGGGTACTCACGCAGCCGACATGGGCGATAAGAGTCATTTTGCCTTTCGCCTCTTCCGCTACGATCTCCAGCACTTCCTGACGCTCTGTGCCGCTCTGGACAAAGGCTTCACCGGTAGATCCTCCAACATATAGTCCATCAACACCCTGGCGCAGATTAAATCGCACCAGTCGACGCAGGCTCTCTTTATCCAGTTTTTGCTGCCCATCGAACGGCGTAAGCAACGCCGCCATAACCCCACGTAAATTGACCGCCATATCTACCTCTTTGTGAATTTTTAATGATTAACTATGTACCTTTATACCTGTTATACCAGATCAAATAAGCAGCAGAGTAATAGAGAACGCTTATAATGCGATCTACTTCACTAAACGATCCTCAGGATCGTGAGGGTAAACTATGAGATCAGGCTTTCTGACCTAAGGCGTGCCAGGTGGCGGATACGCTATTGAGGTGGGTCTGGAGGGCGCGATCGGCTTCGTCAGGATCGCGACGACGAATAGCATCAACAATAGCGATATGCTGTTGATAGCTGACGCTGTTATGTTCGTGCAGTTCGCGCTCGGGCACCGTTGGCCGGGCGGCGATTAGCCAGTCCAGCAGGGCCACATGGATAGCCATAAAGATTGGATTACCGGGGATTTCCGCAAGCACGCGGTGAAATTCAACGTCAGAGCGGATAAACAGCGCATTGTCATCCAGCGATTGACTGTTGATCTTTAGCGCTTGCGTCAGCTTTTCCAACTGCTCATTGCTGGCGTGTTCTGCGGCATAGCGAACCAGACTGGACTCAAAAAACAGACGCAGCTGTTCAAAATGCGCGATACCGCCAGGGTGAGACAAAAAGTCTTTCGCCATGCCGGAAAGCTCGCCAATGATGGTGTCCGCTGAAGGCCGGGAAACGCGAGCGCGTTCGCCGTTGCTGATCTGCACCAGTCCCTTACGCTTCAGCGCCGCCAGCGCTTCACGAACCGAAGGACGTCCGACGTTAAAAAAGGTCATTAGCTCACGTTCGGACGGCAGCTGTTCACCCTCCGCAAACTCCCGGCGCCGGATCATCTGCTCCAGCTCTTCTTCCACCATTTCAGACAGTTTTTTGCGCGCCAGAGGACGGCGGCCAAGGCTGTTGCCAATGGAGGACGGGGTATCTTCGGCTTGTGGATCAAATGCGCTCATAGGGACCATTGCGTGATTTGTGACAGCATGTGACGGCTGTTCCATCTTAACACAAGAATATTGCAGAGAGCATAAAACAGGCCCCGAAGGGCCTGGTAAGGATTACTTCACGACGCGCAGCGCCGGGCGACCGCCGCGCGGCGGCGGCGTGTCGTCAGGATCGTCGTCGTGATTGTCCGGCTTATCGCCATCAATCACCGACATCACCGTTTCGCTTTCACTCTCAGGCGCGACGTCATCATCGTTGAGGCTGCTGACGTCTTCGTCATAGGCCGCTTCCGGTTCAAACATCGTGCCAGCGCCGTTCTCACGGGCATAGATGGCGAGTACCGCAGCCAGCGGGACAGACACGTTGCGCGGCACGCCGCCAAAGCGCGCGTTGAAGCGCACTTCGTCGTTCGCCAGCTCAAGATTACCTACCGCACGCGGAGCAATATTGAGAACGATTTGCCCGTCGCGCGCGTACTCCATCGGCACGAGCACGCCCGGCAGTGTGACATCCACCACCAGGTGCGGCGTCAGCTGGTTATCCAGCAGCCAGTCATAAAACGCCCGCAGCAGATACGGGCGACGCGGCGTCAGCTGTGATACATCCATTATTTAGCCCCGACCGAGGCGCATTTCACGCTCGGCTTCAGTTAAAGAAGCGAGGAAGGAATCACGCTCAAATACGCGAGTCATATAGCCTTTGAGCTCTTTCGCGCCTGCGCCAACCAGCTCCACACCGAGAACCGGCAAACGCCACAGCAGCGGCGCCAGGTAGCAATCCACCAGGCTGAACTCATCGCTCAGGAAGTAAGGTTTCTGGGTGAAGACCGGCGCGATGGCCAGCAGTTCTTCACGCAGCTGCTTACGCGCAGCATCAGCTTGCGCTGCGGTACCGCTCTGGATGGTGTTCATCAGCGAATACCAGTCCTTCTCGATACGTTGCATATACAGACGGCTTTCGCCACGCGCCACCGGATAAACCGGCATTAACGGCGGGTGCGGGAAACGCTCATCCAGGTATTCCATAATGATGCGGGATTCCCACAGAGTGAGCTCACGATCCACCAGCGTCGGTACGCTTTGATTCGGGTTGAGGTCAATCAGATCCTGAGGCGGGTTGTCCTTCTCCACGTGCTCTATCTCAAAACTGACACCCTTCTCGGCCAGCACAATGCGGACCTGATGGCTATAGATGTCAGTAGGACCAGAAAACAGCGTCATTACCGAACGTTTGTTGGCAGCGACAGCCATGAAAACCTCCAGGTATATTCAGAATTTTGTACTGCTGCCAGCCACTCATGGCCAGCCAGATGTAAAAACCCCATTAGCGCGATGTCACCTTCGTTCACGAATAAAACAAAAAATGAACAATCACCAGCATTTGGGCAGAAAATTGGATGATAGTTTACCAGATTTTGAAGACGTTGTGGTGAGGGGATTCTGGAAATGCTGAAAAAGTGGCGAGAACCGGCGGTAAGCTTGTGGATAACAGTCGTTTTATCCATAAAAAAACCCGCCGAAGCGGGTTTTTTCGCAAATTGTTCTGCGTGAGCAGAAAACAATTAACGTTTGGAGAACTGCGGACGACGACGTGCTTTACGCAGACCGACTTTCTTACGTTCAACCTGACGAGCGTCACGAGTGACGAAGCCAGCTTTACGCAGTTCAGAACGCAGGGACTCGTCGTACTCCATCAGAGCGCGGGTGATACCGTGACGGATCGCACCAGCCTGACCAGAGATACCACCACCTTTAACAGTGATGTACAGATCCAGTTTCTCAACCATGTCGACCAGTTCCAGCGGCTGACGAACTACCATGCGGGCAGTTTCACGACCGAAGTACTGTTCCAGAGAACGCTGGTTGATAACGATTTTGCCGTTGCCCGGTTTGATGAAAACGCGAGCTGCGGAACTTTTGCGGCGACCAGTGCCGTAGTATTGATTTTCAGCCATTGCCTATAATCCCGATTAGATGTCAAGAACTTGCGGTTGCTGTGCCGCGTGGTTGTGCTCGTTACCCGCGTAAACTTTCAGTTTACGGTACATAGCACGACCCAGCGGGCCTTTTGGCAGCATGCCTTTAACCGCGATTTCAATCACACGCTCAGGACGGCGGGCAATCATCTCTTCAAAGGTCGCTTCTTTGATGCCACCGATGTGGCCGGTGTGGTGGTAGTACATTTTGTCTTCGCGCTTGTTGCCGGTAACAGCAACTTTTTCTGCGTTCAGAACGATGATGTAATCACCGGTATCAACGTGCGGAGTGTATTCCGCTTTGTGCTTACCGCGCAGGCGACGAGCCAGTTCAGTAGCCAGACGGCCCAGAGTTTTACCGGTCGCGTCAACAACATACCAGTCGCGTTTTACGGTTTCTGGTTTAGCTGTAAAAGTTTTCATTAAAAGCTTACCCAAATAATAAGTTACACGTTGGTGAACACCCAAACGTTTAGTCAGTTGAGGTTCACACGACATTGTCCAGCAAACCTACCCCTTCGAATAGCCTATGCCGGCACATAGAAAGTTTCGGGAAAAAAACCTTCTCGTAACGTGGGGTCGCAAGATTATAGAGAAGTCGGGGTCAAAGATCGACCCCTTTATGAGATTTTTCAGGCAGCTCCCGGAGCGGCCCTGCGGCCCTGAATTCGCCGGGAAAAGTGTCCTGTCAGGGCATATGCGGGCGCTTGAGGTACTCTTCGCTCTGCATCTCCTGCAGACGCGACAGACAGCGCTGGAACTCAAACTTCAGCCGCTCTCCCTGATAAATGTCGTACAGCGGCACCGCCGCGCTGACCACCAGCTTCACGTGGCGCTCATAGAACTCATCCACCAGGGCGATAAAGCGCCGGGCTTCGCTCTCCAGCTGCGCGGTCATCACCGGCACGTCGAACAGCATCACGGTGTGGAACAGGCGGGAGAGCGCGATATAGTCATGCTGGCTGCGGGCATCCACGCACAGCGTGGCGAACGACGCCGCCAGCGTCTGGTTTTCCACGCCGAGGGTCGGCAGCTCGCGATGGTTGATCTCCAGCGTCGGCCCGGCAGCGCGCGGCGCGCCGGCCAGCGCCAGCCACAGTTTATCCATCTGTTCGCGGGTGTCGTTATTCAGCGGCGACAGCCACAGGTGCGCTTGGGTCAGGGTACGCAAGCGATAATCGATGCCGGCATCAACGTTCATAATATCGCAATGCTGCTTGATGGCGTCGATAGCGGGCAGAAAACGGGCGCGCTGCAGACCATTGCGATAGAGCTCATCTGGCGGAATATTGGAAGTCGCCACCAGCGTGATGCCGCGGGCGAACAGGGCTTTCATCAGACCGCCCAACAGCATGGCGTCAGTAATATCGGAGACAAAAAACTCGTCGAAACAGAGCACGTCGGTTTCCGCTTTAAAGCGGTCGGCGACAATCTCCAGCGGGTCGCTATGGCCCTGCAGGGTGGTCAGCTCTTCGTGCACCCGCAGCATAAAGCGATGGAAATGCAGACGCTGCTTACGCTCGCCCGGCAGGCTCTGGTAAAACAGGTCCATCAGCCAGGTTTTCCCTCGCCCCACGCCGCCCCACATATACAGGCCGCGGACAGGCGTCGCCTCGGCTGCTGGTTCGCGCTTACCCAGCAGTTTGCCGAATTTCGCGCGCAAACCGCCGCCTGACGCGACGGGCGCGGGCTGAGTCTGCAGCTCCTGGTAAATGGTATCAAGGCGGCTCACCGCTTCTTGTTGGACGTCGTCGGGTTGATGGCTGCCCTCTTTCAGGGCTGAAAGGTAACGCGATGTTGGAGACAGGCTTTGCATGATCTAATTGTTATTCCTTGAAAACCGTGATGTCGAAGCTCACGATTGACGAAAAAAAGGCCGTTCTACACTACGCGATGATACGCCAGGATTCCACTTCTGTGGAATTAGCGGTTATAGTGGCACTATCGGGCGCAGGCGGAGAGCCTAAGAGCCACCCTACGGAACCACAATACAACGGGAGATGTTCATGACCTGGGAATACGCGCTAATTGGGTTAGTCGTCGGTATCATCATTGGTGCCGTCGCCATGCGTTTCGGCAACCGCAAACTGCGCCAGCAGCAGGCGCTGCAGTTCGAACTGGAAAAGAATAAAGCCGAGCTTGAAGAGTACCGTGAAGAGCTGGTCAGCCATTTTGCGCGCAGCGCCGAGCTGCTGGATAACATGGCGCACGACTACCGTCAGCTGTATCAGCATATGGCGAAAAGCTCTAACAACCTGCTGCCGGATTCCATGGCAGACGCCAACCCGTTCCGCAACCGCCTGGCAGAGTCTGAAGCCAGCAACGATCAGGCGCCGGTCCAGATGCCGCGCGACTACTCCGAAGGCGCATCCGGTTTACTGCGCGGTGGCGCAAAACGCGATTAATCGATCGCCTCTGCTAAAATATTCTCCGGGCGCGCCCATCGCGCCCGCTCCTTCCCCCACTTCCCGGCTACAATTTAAACCAGTCCCCACATTGTTACCTGCGCAAAAATTCAATAACATCAGGTTATTCAGGACATTTTTCCATACACCTCAGGTTACGAGAGCCAGCATCTAATGAAGAAACAGACTTTGCTGTTGAGTGCGTTAGCGTTAAGCATTGGGTTATCGTTGTCGGTTCTGCCTCCGGCAGCAGCATCCTTACCGACTCAGGTGCCCGGCCAGGGCGCGTTACCAAGCCTGGCGCCGATGCTGGAAAAGGTCCTGCCGGCGGTAGTCAGCGTGCAGGTGGAAGGCACTGCCTCGCCGACGCTCAATATGCCGGAAGAGCTGAAGAAATATTTTGGCGATAACGCCCCGCAAGAACAGGCGCAGCCTTTCGAAGGGCTCGGGTCCGGCGTCATCATCGACGCAGCGAAAGGCTACGTGCTGACCAATAATCACGTCATCAATCAGGCGCAGAAGATTAGCGTCCAGCTGAACGATGGCCGTGAATTTGATGCCAAACTGGTCGGCAGCGATGAACAGAGCGATATTGCTCTACTGCAGCTGATTAAGCCGTCAAACCTGACGCAAATCGCCATTGCTGACTCCGATAAACTGCGCGTCGGCGACTTCGCCGTCGCCGTCGGCAACCCGTTCGGCCTTGGCCAGACCGCCACCTCCGGCATTATCTCTGCCCTTGGCCGTAGCGGCCTGAACCTTGAAGGGCTGGAGAATTTCATCCAGACCGATGCCTCCATCAACCGCGGCAACTCCGGCGGCGCGCTGTTGAACCTCAACGGCGAGCTTATCGGGATCAACACCGCGATCCTGGCGCCGGGCGGCGGCAGCATCGGCATCGGCTTCGCCATCCCGAGCAACATGGCGAAAACCCTCGCCGACCAGCTCATTCAGTTTGGCGAAATCAAGCGCGGCCTGCTGGGCATTAAAGGCATGGAAATGAGCGCCGATATCGCCAAGGCGATGAACCTCAACGTTCAGCGCGGCGCCTTCGTCAGTGAAGTGCTGCCAAACTCCGGCTCCGCCAAAGCGGGGATCAAATCCGGCGACGTCATCGTTAGCCTGAACGGCAAACCGCTGAACAGTTTTGCCGAGCTGCGCTCGCGCATTGCCACTACCGAGCCGGGGACCAAAGTCAAACTGGGCCTGCTGCGCGACGGAAAACCGGTCGATGTCGAAGTGACGCTGGATAAGAGCACCTCCTCCACCGCCAGCGCTGAGCTGATTATCCCGGCTCTGCAGGGTGCCTCGTTTAGCGACGGTCAGATGAAAGATGGTACCAAAGGGGTGGTGATCGATAATGTCGATAAAGGCAGCGCCGCCGCCCAGGTCGGCCTGCATAAGGATGACATTATCATTGGCCTTAACCGGGAGCGTATTCATTCGATTGCCGAACTACGCAAAGTGCTCGAAGGCAAACCGCCGGTCATCGCCCTGAACGTGATCCGCGGCAACGAAAGCATCTATCTGCTGCTGCGCTGATTGTCTCCCCGGACATCGCCGCCATGTGCGATGTCCGAACAACTCATGCTATGCTGCGCCTGACCATTCATTAACGATATCTGCATCATGCCTGGAAAGTTATTACGTTCAGTACTCATCGGTTTGCTTGTCGGGGGCCTGCTGTTGGCCTTGATGCCTTCGCTGCGCCAGTGGCAGCTGGCGCCGACCACTCAGAACGATACGGCAGACGACTCCCCTGCGAGCTATAACGCCGCCGTACGCCGCGCGGCGCCCGCCGTAGTGAACGTCTATAACCGCGCCCTGAACAGCACCAGCCATAATCAGCTGACGCTTGGCTCCGGGGTGATCATGGACCAGCGCGGCTATATCCTGACCAACAAGCATGTGATTAACGATGCCGACCAGATTATCGTCGCGCTGCAGGACGGCCGGGTCTTCGAAGCGCTGCTGGTAGGCTCCGATTCCCTGACCGACCTCGCGGTGCTGAAGATCAACGCCACCGGCGGGCTGCCGGTGATCCCGATCAACCCGAAACGCACCCCGCATATTGGCGATGTGGTGCTGGCGATTGGCAACCCCTATAACCTGGGACAGACCATCACCCAGGGGATCATCAGCGCCACAGGGCGCATTGGCCTCAACCCCACCGGGCGCCAGAATTTCCTGCAGACTGACGCGTCGATCAACCACGGTAACTCCGGCGGGGCGCTAGTGAACTCCCTCGGCGAGCTGATGGGCATTAACACCCTCTCCTTTGATAAGAGCAACGACGGCGAAACGCCGGAAGGCATTGGCTTTGCGATCCCGTTCCAGTTAGCGACCAAAATTATGGATAAGCTGATCCGCGATGGCCGGGTGATCCGCGGCTATATCGGCATTAGCGGCCGGGAGATCGCCCCGCTACACGCGCAGGGCGGCGGGATCGATCAGATCCAGGGGATCGTGGTTAACGATGTCGCGCCGGACGGACCGGCCGCACAGGCGGGGATCCGCGCCAACGACGTGATCATCTCCGTGAATGACAAACCTGCGGTCTCTGCACTGGAAACGATGGATCAGGTGGCCGAGATCCGTCCGGGATCGGAAATTCCGGTAGTCATCATGCGTGATGATAAGAAAATCACGCTCCATATCGCCGTCCAGGAATACCCGGCCACCAACTAAGCGGCTCTCCGGCTGGGGGCTACGTTATTTGCTAAATGCCGGATCGGCCGGGAATCTGACCAGAAACCCGGTCACCATGAATGCAAGGCAATAAAAAGCCGGAACAACGGTTCCGGCTTTTTTGCACGTGCGAGGTTACTTGTTAACGAAGTCTTCACCGAGCGCGATATCTTTCTTCAGGGTGTCCAGCATGCCTTCCAGCGCCTGTTGCTCAAAGGCGCTGAGTTTGCCGATAGATTGACGCTCTTCCACGCCGTTTTTCCCCAGCAGCAGCGGCTGGGAGAAGAAACGCGCATACTCGCCGTCGCCTTCCACGTAGGCACACTCCACTACACCTTTTTCTCCCTGCATGGCGCGAACCAGAGAGAGACCAAAGCGCGCAGCCGCCTGACCCATCGACAAAGTCGCCGACCCGCCGCCCGCTTTCGCTTCTACGACCTCGGTACCGGCGTTTTGAATGCGTTTAGTCAGATCGGCCACTTCCTGATCGCTAAAGCTGACGCCCGGGATCTGCGACAGTAAAGGCAGAATGGTGACCCCGGAGTGACCGCCAATAACCGGGACTTCCACCTCGGTTGCCGATTTACCTTTCAGCTCCGCCACAAAGGTATTGGAGCGGATGATGTCCAGCGTAGTCACGCCGAACAGTTTGTTTTTATCGTACACGCCAGCTTTTTTCAGCACTTCGGCGGCGATAGCCACGGTGGTATTCACCGGGTTGGTGATAATGCCGATGCAGGCCTGCGGGCAGGTTTTGGCAATCTGCTGCACGAGGTTCTTAACGATACCCGCATTCACATTAAACAGGTCTGAACGATCCATGCCGGGCTTACGCGCTACGCCCGCGGAGATCAGCACCACATCAGCGCCTTCCAGCGCTGGGGTAGCATCTTCACCGGAAAATCCTTTAATTTTTACATCTGTGGGGATATGACTTAGATCTACCGCCACGCCCGGCGTAACCGGAGCGATGTCGTACAACGAGAGCTCTGAACCTGAAGGCAGTTGGGTCTTAAGTAGTAGGGCAAGCGCCTGGCCGATACCACCGGCAGCGCCAAGGACTGCAACTTTCATCCTAAACTCCTTATTATGGTTAATTTAGTCTTTCGTTATTCCGTCGCCTGGACCTTAATTCACAAGATGAACAATTACAATGATTATGGCTGAAGAATGCATGATTGTGCGTAGCAATAGAACAGCGGCGCACGTTATGCTTCCTGACTGACCATCCAGCAAAGCGAAGTACCGGATCGACTATTGGTTACAATACACCCAGCCAGTTGCGCAAAACAACACCAACTCAATAACATTTCATTTACTTTTACATGGCTTTAAGCGTTGTGATGAGAACATGTTCCTTATACGGTTTTTTTGCTAAAATATGCCCCCTTCATAACATTATTGACCTATCCCTTCGCGGATTATTTGCATAAAAATTCACGGTTATGCATAATGATGTTGATTTTACCACCATAATCTGGGTGACTTATGCGAAGTTCGGCAAAACAAGAAGAACTGGTTAAAGCGTTTAAAGCGCTGCTTAAAGAAGAGAAATTCAGCTCGCAGGGAGAGATCGTTCAGGCGCTGCAGGAAGAGGGCTTCGAGAATATCAACCAATCGAAGGTTTCCCGCATGCTCACCAAATTTGGCGCGGTTCGTACCCGTAACGCCAAAATGGAAATGGTCTATTGCCTGCCTGCCGAGCTTGGCGTGCCGACCACCTCCAGCCCGCTGAAAAATCTGGTGCTGGATATCGACTATAACGATGCCGTCGTGGTGATCCATACCAGCCCCGGTGCAGCGCAGCTGATCGCCCGTCTTCTCGACTCGCTGGGCAAGGCGGAAGGTATTCTTGGCAGCATCGCCGGGGATGACACCATCTTCACCACGCCAGCGCGTGGTTTCACAGTGAAAGATCTGCACGACGCTATCCTGGTGCTGTTCGAACAGGAACTCTGAGCATTCCCCTCTGGCAACCGTCAGAGGGTGGATTACTCCCTCTTCTCTCCCCCCCCTTTCAACTCAACAAAAATTTAACATTTTGTGTGATTTAGCCTGTCTATACGTTCTTTTACGTAAGGCAAACGCCTAAAACGCACAAAAGATCAAAATCGTATACCTTTATGATTTTATTAGAAATAAAACTTATCTCCGTCTACGACTTGTCATTTTTAATTCTTATCGGTTATAAAAAGCGCAATCCATTGTAACTATTAACGCACAAAACAATTAGCATGGTATTAATATTTTTGGTGATTAGTGTATACTTGTTTTTGTGATGAGGGTCACGAAACAAAGACCCTCAACAAAAAGATTCGACGAGGTGAACATCATGAAAATCAAAACCACTGTAGCAGCTCTCAGCATCCTGTCCGTCATGTCGTTTGGCGCTTTCGCCGCTGACGTTATCAACAGCGAGCAGGCCCAGGGCCGCGAGGCCATCGGCACAGTATCCGTCGGCGCGGTAGCATCATCCCCGATGGATATGCATGAAATGCTGAACAAAAAAGCGCAGGAAGAAGGAGCTTCTTCTTACCGCATTATCGAAGCCCGCACTGGCGACCACTGGCATGCTACTGCTGAGCTGTATAAATAAGTTTTAGATCGTCAACGATTAACCCGACAAAAATTCTCTACCGCGGCCCGGCCTCATTCATCGCCCCGCCGCGGTAAAACAAAGACTGGAGTAAAGATTATGAAACGCGCAATGATCATCGCATCCCTTGGCCTGGCTTCCCTTCTCTCTTTCGGCGCAAGTGCGGCCGTTCAACAAGTGAACGCTGAACAAGCACAAAACCTGCAGTCCATGGGCACCATCTCGGTTTCCCAGGTAGGTAGTGCGCCAATGGACATGCGTCAGGAACTGGCCGCTAAAGCCGAGAAAGAAGGCGCCAGCAGCTACCGTATTATTGAAGCACGTACCGGCGATAGCTGGCACGCCACCGCTGAGCTGTACAAATAAACCCTCGTCGTCTTATTTCGACGACTTGCCCCCGCCTGCCGGGGGCTTTTTTATGCCTGCCGGGCGTTAAAACGTAACTCCCCCTCCAGCTCTTCCTCTGCTTCATCAAATAATAAAATTAATGCCCCAAAGCGCCGACGCTGCTTGTCATTTAAATGGATGAACTCAATGTCCAGCGGCAGCGGCAGCAGCCCACCGGTCACCGCGTCCCATAGCGAATCAAGGTTGTTGACCTTATCCTGAGCCAGGTCGAAGGTCCGGGAGAACTCCCGGTAGAAATCCTGTTGCTCGGCGATTTCGTCAAAATCAAACGTATAGGTGGTCATGACAGCCCCTCCCGCTTCTCTTCCTGTCGCCGTTAAGTATAGCGATAAAAAAACCGACGCCTGGGCGTCGGTTTATGGGTTAACTGCTGGTCAGCACATGCTGGTACTTGTGCAACATCTCAACCAGTCGCCGTACCGGCTCGGTCACCTGCGGCGAAGCCTCCCAGACCCGCAGCTTCTCCTGATAAACATCAAGCTCCGCCAGCAGCCGGGTAAAGTAGCGCCGACGCTTATCATCGCTCCCGGCGGAGATGACATGATCCGCAGTACGTCGCAGCTGGCGATGGAACGCCGACAAATCCTCGTTCACCGGCACGGGCGCATCGCGCAGGCGCTGGTGGGCAATGATTAACGTCAACGCCAGACGGAAACGGGCGACATCGCCGGGAAATTTGTTGAGCAACAAAAACAGCTGCTGATAGAGCGCGGGCAGATGATTCTCTTTGCGACGCGCCGAGTTGGTGGTCAGCGAAGAGACCGCCGCGGAGACAAACTGGTTCAGCAGCACCCGACCGGTTCTGGCCCGGGAGTTATCCCTGACAATGAGAATAACCATCAGAGCGAGGAAACAGCCGACGATCTGCCCCAGCGCGCTGTCGAGGAACTGACTGAACTGGAATTGCATCGGGTTATCCAGCACCAGAATGTTGATGGTGCTCGCCAGCGCTCCCAGCGATCCGAGGCGCCTTTTCTGCACTTCGATACCGATAAAAAACGCCATCGCCGCCAGGCTGATACAGAGCAGCAGCATACTCTGCTGCGTCGCCGGCATGATCACCAGAAAGTACAGGGTACCCAGCGGTAACGCCGCCAGAGTACCGTAGAGGAAGTCTATCGCCACCATTCTCGGGTTAGGTAGACGCATCGCCAGCGCGGTAACCACGGCAATCATTACCATCGCCCCGCTGCCTGAGGTCCAGCCCGTCCACAGCCAGAACAGCGTCCCGAGGATACAGGAGACGGAGGTGCGCCAGAAGTTCACCATCGCGTGGTGACGCTCGGCGGACTCCACTTTAACCACCGTTTCGCCGCGCAATACACCGTCTTCGATACGGCTGATTTTGGTATTGCCCACCACGCCACGCTTAAGCAGCAGGTAACGGGTGGCTGCGCCTACCCAGCTGTAGATGGTGACCGGCGTATTATGCTCGCCTTTCCAGGTCAGGAAGCGACGCATACGCTTCAGCTGCTGGTGAACATCCTGCACTGTCTCAACCGGCTCAGCAAACAGCTCGCGGTAGTCGTCCGTCACCATTTCCGGTCGCGAGTTCTGAATCAGGTAGGTTTCGCAAGCCTGGGTGATAAGCGTTAGCGAGAGGGTATTGATCGCCTTCAGGCGTTGATTCGCCTTAGCCCAGCGAGAGGATTCCATAATCAGGTTACTGCGCATGCCTTCCAGCGCGGTGGTGCGACGCACCAGCGCACCCCAGGCCTGATCCACTTCCTCTTTTTCGCCGTGCGCAACGCATAACTGCATCAGCTTATACTGTGCAATCAGCAGGTTATCCAGCTCAAGGTCGATCTCTTTTTTAATCGAACGCGGGGAGAAAAGCAGATCGGCGACGATGGCGCTGACAATCCCGATGACAATTTCGCTGCAGCGCTCAACGGCAAACTGCGGCGCCAGCATCGGATTGGTGTGGATGGTAATAATGATAATCAGCGCGGTGTAGCCGGCCAGCCCCCAGGCATAGGAGTTTTCGACCTTGACCAGCGACGAAACCCAGGTACAAAACCCTGCCCACAGGCAGCATACCAGCATCATCAGCAGAGGGGCGCGGATCATCAGGATGATGATAACCAGCGCCGCAATACAGCCGATAAAGGTCCCGGCAATACGCAACATGCCGCGATAGCGGATCGCGCCGGAGTACGGCTCTCCCCCGGCGGCAAAGGCCGGGCCAGCGGCGACGATTGCCGCGGTCAGCACCGCCCAGCGTGGCGTTTCGAGCTGAAAATGGAAGCCGACGAACAGCGCCAGCACCACCGCGCATGCAAGCTTAATGGCAAAGCGGAGATGCTGGGGAGCAATAGTATATGTCCCCATAGCGATTAACCGAATTCGCGCAGGCGCATAGCCAGTTTCTGGAAGAAGTTGGCCTGGCTGGTATCACGGTCTTCTTTACCGGTGATCACCACCGTCGCCGTGGTGCCCGATGGCCACAGATTCCCCTGCTGGTGGTCAAGACGAATACGTACCGGCACACGCTGCGCCAGACGCACCCATTCAAGGTTGGAATCCACCGAGGCCATCCCTTTCGAGTCGCTGCTGCTGCTGGCGTTGGTTACCCCCGCAGCGATACTGTCCACCGTGCCTTTAATGGTTTTGCTGCTGCCAAGCGGGGTAATTTCCGCCCGATAGCCAGGACGGACGCCTTCCAGTTTGGTCTCTTCCAGATAGGCCATGACGTAAAATGTATTCTCTTTCACCAGCGCCACCGCCGTGGAGCCGCGAGTGATAAATTCCCCGGTATAGACGTTAAGGTTGGTTACCCAACCATCCGCAGGGGCGCGAATCTCCGTGCGCTCCAGGTCCAGTCTGGCCAGGTCGCGGCTGGCCACCGCTTTCGCCAGCTGATGCTCAACCGTCTGCAGCACATTGTTCGCCTGGTCAATCTCTTCCCGCGACATCGCCTGGACGCCAAGCTTATTACGCCGACCGGCTTCGACACGTTTTTCCTGGGCTAACGTCTGGTAGTAGGCGACATCGGCTTCCGCCTGCGCCAGCGCTTTTTGGTAACGAGGCTGGTCAATAACGAACAATACCTGGTCTTTCTTAACCAGTTGGTTATCCTTGACGTTTACCTGGGAGATCAGCCCGGAGACGTCGGGGGCAATGGCCACAATGTCGGCGCTAAAGCGCGCATCCCGCGTCCACGGCGAGGCGGTGTAGTAAACCCAGGCGCGGAAAATCGCTACGAAGGCCAAAATGACCAGTATCACGGTAATAGCAGTACGGAGGATATTTCTTGTTAGTGTTTTCACATCAACCTCAAACGAACAAGCGCGATATCAAATAAAAAAGGCAGCAATATAGCGCCGTATTAAACAGTGCAGGGTGCCAGACAAAATCGTAAATGCCGGTCGGAACCAGCAATCGGTGCACCAGCCAGAAGATGGCCAGCGACAACAGCAACTCGAAGAAGATCGGCGGAAACGATAAGCCGAAAATCACGATGACAGGAAACAGACTCATGATGACCTTGAATAAGAAGCGTACAGGTAGTGAGCAGATGCGTTTATTATGTAGCTAACAATATATTAACGTAACGATTGCCGCATTATCTACAATGTGTGATCTAAATCACTTTTAAGCCAGAGTGAATAATGGAACGATTAAAGCGCATGTCCGTTTTCGCCAAAGTGGTCGAATTAGGTTCCTTCACCGCAGCGGCCCGCCAGCTTCAGATGAGCGTTTCCTCAATCAGTCAGACCGTCGCCAAACTGGAAGATGAACTGCAGGTGAAGCTGCTCAACCGCAGCACCCGCAGCCTTGGCTTAACGGAAGCGGGTAAAATTTACTATCAGGGCTGCCGTAGGATGCTGTTTGAAGCGCAGGATGTCCATGAGCAATTATACGCATTTAACAACACCCCCATCGGGACGCTGCGTATCGGCTGCTCTTCAACTATGGCACAGAATGTTCTGGCGCGCATAACGGCGAAAATGCTGAAAGAATACCCCGGGCTCTCCGTCAATCTGGTCACCGGCATACCTGCGCCGGACCTGATCGCCGACGGTCTTGACGTGGTGATCCGCGTGGGTGCCCTGCAGGATTCCAGCCTTTTTTCCCGCCGCCTGGGATCAATGCCGATGGTATTATGCGCCGCGAAAAGCTATCTGGCGCAGGCTGGCAATCCGGAGAAACCGGCCGATCTTACCGGGCATGCCTGGCTGGAATATAGCGTGCGGCCGGACAATGAGTTTGTCATTATCGCGCCGGAAGGGATCTCAACCCGCCTGACCCCACAGGGGCGCTTTGTGACCAACGACCCCATGACGCTGGTGCGCTGGCTGACCGCCGGGGTGGGTATCGCCTATGTGCCGTTGATGTGGGCGATCGAAGAGATCAATCGTGGTGAGCTTGAGATCCTGCTGCCGAGCTACCAGTCCGATCCGCGGCCGGTTTACGCCCTGTACACCGAAAAGGATAAACTGCCGCTGAAAGTGCAGGTCTGTATCAACTATCTGACGGAATATTTTGTCGACGTGGCGAAGATCTATCAGGGGATGCACGGGAGAGGGATCGCCCGCTGAAGCGGTTCCCGGCGACGCCGGGAACCCGGTCAGGATCAGGCGGTGCCGCCGACGGTAAGATTATCGACCTTCAGGGTCGGCTGGCCAACGCCCACCGGCACGCTCTGGCCCTCTTTGCCACAGACGCCGACGCCGTTATCCAGACGCAGATCGTTACCCACCATCGAAATCTGCTGCATGGTCTCAATCCCGGAGCCGATCAGGGTAGCCCCTTTCACCGCCTTCGTGACCTTGCCTTTTTCGATCAGATAGGCCTCGGAGGTGGAGAAGACAAACTTACCGGAGGTGATATCCACCTGCCCGCCGCCGAAGTTAGGCGCGAAGATACCATAGTCCACCGACTCGATAATCTCCTGTGGCGTGGACTGGCCCGCCAGCATATAGGTGTTGGTCATACGCGGCATCGGCAGATGGGCATAGGATTCACGGCGGCCGTTGCCGGTCGGCGCGACGCCCATCAGACGCGCATTGAGTTTATCCTGCATGTAGCCTTTCAGGATGCCGTTTTCGATCAGCACATTGTATTGACCCGGCGTGCCTTCATCATCGATAGCCACTGAGCCACGACGATCGACGATGGTGCCGTCGTCCACGACGGTGCACAGTTCAGAGGCGACTAATTCCCCCATATGACCGCTAAAGACCGAGGTGCCGCGACGGTTGAAATCGCCTTCCAGGCCGTGACCGACCGCTTCGTGCAGCAGGACGCCAGGCCAGCCGGCGCCGAGCACCACTGGCAGCATTCCCGCCGGGGCGGCGACCGCTGAGAGGTTAACCAGCGCCATGCGCACCGCTTCTTTCGCCCAGGCATCGGCCCGCACTTCGCCCTCCTGAGAGGCAAGGAAATAGTCATAGCCAAAACGCCCGCCGCCGCCGCTGCTGCCGCGCTCGCGTTTGCCGTCCTCTTCCACCAGTACGCTGATCGAGAGGCGCACCAGCGGACGAACGTCCGCGGCCAGAGTGCCGTCGGTGGCGGCCACCAGAATCAGTTCATAGACGCCGCTCAGGCTGGCCGAAACCTCCTGCACACGCTGATCCGCCGCGCGAGCGACTTTGTCGACCCGGCGGAGAATATCCAGCTTCTCTTCCCGGCTCATACTCTGCAGCGGGTCGATGCTGGTATAGAGGGCGCTGTGCTCTACGGCGCCGAGGGTCTGTACTTTGCCATTGCCGGTCTCGCGCACAATGGTCCGCGCCGCCTGGGCGCTCTGCTCCAGCGCCAGCTTGCTGATCTGGTCAGCGTAGGCAAAGCCCGTTTTTTCGCCGCTGACGGCGCGCACGCCTACGCCCTGGTCGATATTGTACGACCCATCTTTAATGATGCTGTCTTCCAGAACCCAGGATTCGTGATAGCTCGACTGAAAATAAAGATCGCCGTAATCGAGGCGGCGCTCGGTCAGTTGACCAAGAATGGCAAACAGGTCCTGATGATTCAGGCCATTTGCCGACAGTAATTGTTCACTTACCAGGTTCAGACTCATCGTTATGCTACTCGTTTGTTGCCGCCTGACAGGCGGAAATACAGAAGGCTATCTATTGAGATTGCGGCAATTCCCGGCAATCGTCAAATCATTGCTTTTTGTTGCTGCGCGCCTGGCGCAGCACTTCATTGATCTGCGGCTGGTCAATCGGGCCGGTGATGCGATAGCGCAGTATCGAGACTTTGTTCCACAGCGGCCCCAGCACCTTGCTGGCGGCAAACACCGCCGCGCCGACAATCGGGTTGACAGCAAAAGCCGCCGCCACGCCGACGGTCGCGGAGATCTCCGGCGCGACCACCGCCTGCAGATCCAGCTGGCGACGCACCAGATCGACCGACCCTTTCATGGCAATGTCCGCCTCCAGACCATCCACCAGCGTATCATCGGTATGCAGTACGCCATCCTTAATCCATGCCGTACTGTTAATCGAGTCAAAGTAAAAACCTTCGCTGAAGGTATCGCTGAAGTCGAAGCGCAGTTTGCGCAGTAGGGCATCGACGCTCAGCAAACGCAGCAGCTGGCCTGCATGTCCGGTACTCAGGTCGGTAAACTGCCCCTTGCCGAGGTGGCTTTTAATGATCCCATTGAGCGAGGCGACATCGGGTGACCAGGGCGGCGCGCGCCAGTGGAGATCGTAGTCGATATCAAACGGCGAATCCTTCACCGGTGTGGAAACGCCAAAGAAATCCGCAAATTCATCCGTTTTATTGCCATGCAGTCTGCCTTTCAGCGAGGTGCGCACCCCGGAAGGGGCGTTAACCCACACGCCGTCGGTCGTCAGCCGGCCAAACCCGGTATCCACCAGGCCGTTGGAGAGCGTTAAGGTATCGCCCTTGATCGTCACATCGCCGTCGATGCGGCCATATTTTTGCCCCCACAGCCAGCATTCCGCGCAGCGCAGTTGCAGATCGGGCCAGCCGTGGAAATCCAGCCGCGTCTCCGCCTGAGAAGTCACGTTCTCCGTTCCGCCCTTGCCGCTGGCGCTGGCCGGGTTGAAATAGAGATAACGCACATTTGCCAGCCACGGGGCATTGTCGCGCATCGTCAGGGTGGCGTTGATCTCACGCCCCTGCGCCTCAACCTGCGAGCCGCCGGCGACCGGCTGCGACATCAGACTGACGTTGTTCCATTGCTGGCCGGCCAGCGCCAGCGACGGCGTACGCAGCACAATGCGCGGTGGAAAGAGGACACTGCTGCTGACTTCATTCGCCGCGCCCTTCTGGAACAGCGCCAGCCATTGCGCGCCATCCATCGGCGGCAGATTGAGTTCAACGCCGGGCTGGTCGGGCAGCGGAGAGAGGCCTTTGCTATCCGTCGTGAGGATCGCTCTGTCCAGCGTCAGCTTACGGTTCAGCAACCAGCGGCTGTTGATATGATTCTTCGCGCCAACGGATCCGGTCAGGTCGAAGCTGCTCAGACCGCCGGCGACGTTAATTTTGACCGGCAGGGGTTCGCCAGCGGACTTGTTGACCGGTGAAGGTAAGTGACTGCTCACATTCTTCAGATCGCCATTGATATCAACCTTATAGCTGGCATTGCCATGGTACGGCAGTTCGATAGCGACCTTGCCATCCCACGGAACGCTACCGCTCAGCGTCTCATTAACCGCTTTCGGCAGCAGTCCGGTGCGCGACGGCTGCCAGCTGGCGTTCATCCCGACATCCACCAGAAACGCTTTTTCGCCTTCGCGGGTGGAAAAATTGAGGTTCAGCGGCTGATTAAACCAGGTCGCGCTCAACGTTTGGCTATTGAGATCGCCATTCACAAAGCTGAAATTACCGCTCAGGTTCTGCAACGTAGTATCTAATGGCTTGATAAACAAGCTATTATTCTGCAGCCGTACATCGCCTTTCGCGGTGGTCATCTCGCCATCGAGGGGGATATTCAGATGTAAGCGAGCGCTCACATCCCCATCCAGCTGCAGGGAATCCAGCGCTGCCCCGAGCGACGCTTTCAATGGCGTGGTGTTGAAATAAGGGCCCACCTCTTTGCCCGGGCCTTTGATGTCAGCATCAATCAGCAGTTTTTCCTGCGCATAATCCGGGATCACGGCATCGAGATTGCTGGCGGTCACATTGCCGAGCATCGCTTTATCCGCCCGCATCCACAGGCCGCTGTTGATAAAATTGAGGTCGATATTCAGCCCGGTCAGCGCCGGCCAGTCCGGTTGAAAAGCGAAAGTGGCATTCTTCAGCGGGACGTAAACCTGGAACTGGCCTTCATTGTGCGGATACGGGAACAGATGTGGGTTACCGCCATACACCAGCGTCGCATCGCGGGCCTGCCCGGCTTTAATCGCGCCGCTGAGATAGTCCACCAGCGCTTTGCCCATCAGGTTTTCCGGGAAGTAACGCCACGCCTGGCCGCCATCGTTGGTGCTGATCCCCGCCAGAATGCCCAGCCACGGCTCGTCCCCCTGCGGTTGCAGATAGCGGAAGCCGCCGCGGGCGCGTACCCCCGTCGCCTGCACGTCAATATCGCGGCCATCAAGCATAAAGCCTTTGTCATTTTTCACCCAGCTGAGGGTGGCTTCGCCAGCGGCGATCTCCAGCGGGGCCCGGAAAACTCCGGCATACGGCATCTGCGCCTTCGTCATGCGGGCGCGCAGTTCCCCGTGCTCCACGCTGCCATTCAGGCTGCCGGAAAAGTGTTCCGCTCCCGGCAGGAGTTTCCACTGCTTCCACGCCAGATCGCTCCACTGCGCCTGAAAGCGCGTTTTCTCCGTCGCCTGCAGGGGAATATCGAGAGCCAGCAGATTGATTTTGCCGCTGGGCTGCGTGGTGCGCCAGAGTTCGCCCAAAGAAGGCGCCAGCTTATCGGCAAACGGCTGCAATCCGCTCAGGCCACTGAGCGCTAAATTGCTGGCGCGAATACGTAATTCATCGCTACGCTGATGACCGTCGCCACCGACATCCTGCCCCGGGATCCACGCCATCGCCAGCGCGCCGCTTGGCCACGGTTTATCGTCGATCGCGATCCGCGTATCGGGAATATAGAAGCCCCAGCTCTGCTTGTCGTGAGAGAGATGCGCCGTCAGGTTATCCACTGACAGATGATGAACCTCGCTATCCCCTTGCCAGCTGGCGCCCCCTTTTTTCAGCCATACGTCGCCGCTGGCTACATCGCCTTTTTCAATAGTCATCCAGCCTTCGAGGCTGAAGCGGGCGCTTTTCAGCGCGATATTGTCCTGCATCCAGCGGCCTAGCCAGGGTTTGACGTCAATATCGTCAGCCTGCAGCCAGACCCGGCCTTTATTCAGCAGGCCATCCTCATCGCGGAGATCCATCCGCACCTGCATGACGCCATGCTGGCCGGTGAGACTGGAAAGGCTGAGCTGCCCCTCGGCGCGGTGACGGTTCCTGCCGTTAAGCCAGGTCAGCTGCGGGACCGCCAGCTCCGCCCGCTGACCAGAAATGGTCAGGAAGCTCAGATGGCTGTCGCGCAGAGTAAAGTGGTCGAACTGACGTAAAAAGAGATCGCTGATGCGGTCGGTTTTCAGACTTTCGCCGCCGTCATTGGTCTGAATCGGGGTATTGGTATGGACCTGCAGCTGCCAGAAGGTGAGATCGCGAAACTGCCAGCGCATATGCAGCAGACTTTGCCAGACGTCCAGCGCCAGGGTCACGCGCTTGACCGCCATTGTCCCGCCATCCTTCAGCCCAACATGAATATCGCGGACATCTAATGTTGGGCCAAAAGTTTGCCAGCTGGCGGCGATCTGCGAGGCATCCACCGGCGTGCCGGTGAGGGCGGAGATTTTCTCCAGCAGCTGCGGACGCCAGGCGTCGAGCTGCGGCAACACGAGACGCAAGCCACTCACCAGCAGCGCGACGATAACAATCAATGTTGCCACGGTGAGCAATAAAATCCCGGGCAGTCGCCTCACGCCTCTCTCCTTGTCAGCCGCACAATGACGCGGTGTATTACATCATAACCACATCGAACTGCTCTTGATTATAGAGCGGCTCAATTTGTACCTTCACCTGCTTGCCGACAAAGATCTCCACTTCCGCCAGCGCATGCGACTCTTCCCCTTTCAGGGTTTCCGCCACCGCAGGGGAAGCATAGACCAGGAAGCGATCGGAATCATAAGCATGATGCACGCGAACGATCTCACGCATAATCTCATAGCATACCGTTTCCACGGACTTTACCGTTCCGCGTCCGTGGCAGGTCGGGCATTCGTTGCACAGCACATGCTCCACGCTTTCGCGGGTGCGTTTCCGCGTCATCTCCACCAGACCCAGCTGGGAGAAACCGTTGATGCTGGTCTTCACCCGGTCTTTGCTGAGGGCCTGCTCCAGGGAGTGCAACACCCGCCGGCGATGGTCTTCATTGTTCATGTCGATGAAATCAATGATGATAATGCCGCCGAGGTTACGCAAACGCAGCTGGCGGGCTATCGCCTGGGTGGCTTCGATATTGGTATTGAAGATAGTATCGTCAAGATTGCGGTGCCCAACAAACGCCCCGGTGTTGATATCGATGGTGGTCATCGCCTCGGTCTGGTCGATGATCAGATAGCCCCCGGACTTGAGCTCGACTTTACGCTCCAGCGCGCGCTGAATTTCGTTCTCAACGTCAAAGAGATCGAATATCGGCTGACGGCCGCTGTAGTGTTCCAGCTTGCTGGTCATTTCCGGGATATATTCGGCGGTAAATTCCAGCAGCGCCTCATAGGTCAGCCGCGAGTCGACGCGAATACGATCGAGATGCGCATCGGCAAAATCCCGCAGCACGCGCTGAGCCAGGGCCAGCTCGCCGTACAGCTGATAGCGGGTCTGGTTGCGCTTTTTGCGCTCCATCACTTTGGTCCATACGCGCTTAAGATAGGCGGCATCGGCGGCCATCTCCTGCTCGTGGACCCCTTCCGCGGCGGTGCGAATGATAAACCCGCCCTGCTCGTCGCAGTACTCTGCCACGACCTTTTTCAGCCGCTCGCGCTCGGCTTCGCTTTCAATCCGCTGAGAGACCCCCACGTGGGAGGCGCCTGGCATAAAAACCAGATAGCGGGAAGGCAGGGTAATATCGGTGGTCAGACGCGCGCCTTTGGTACCGAGCGGATCTTTAACCACCTGAACCATCAGGTCCTGGCCCTGACGCACCAGCTCCGAAATATCGCGCACGGTAAACTGCTTTTGCTCCTCACCGGCAACGCATTCGGTATGCGGCATGATATCGGAGGCGTGGAGGAACGCCGCCTTATCCAGACCAATATCTACAAAAGCCGCCTGCATTCCCGGCAGCACTCGGCTAACACGACCTTTGTAGATATTGCCTACTATTCCGCGTCGCGCTTCACGCTCAATATGGATTTCCTGCAGAATACCGCCATCAATATACGCAACGCGCGTTTCGGATGGCGTTACGTTCACTAATAATTCAGCCGTCATCTTTATCCCTTTTCTTTACGCAGTGAGTTAAAGTTACTGAGCAACTCATACGTTTCCACCAGCGGTAAGCCGACTACGGCGTGATAGCTGCCATTAATCTTCCTGACGAAGCAGCCACCCAACCCTTGAATACCGTATGCACCTGCTTTATCTAAAGGCTCGCCGCTGGCCACATAATCGGCGATATCCTGCTCGCTGAGCGTTCGGAAGGTCACTTCCGTGACCACCAGACAATCCAACGTCTGCTGCTTATCCGCCAGCGCCACCGCGGTCATGACCTGATGGGTTTGGCCGGAAAGCAGGCGCAGCATCGCTGCAGCGTGTTCGGCGTCGCGCGGTTTTTCCAGCACTTCGCCGTTCAAAATAACAATCGTATCCGCTCCCAACACCGGCAAATCCCGCGATGCCAGCGCCACTCCGGCCTGCGCCTTTTCACGCGCCAGACGGACGACATAGTGCTGTGCGCTCTCCTGCGGCTGGCGCTGCTCCTCGATACCAGGAACCAGACGCTCGAACGCGAGACCAAGCTGAGTCAGCAGTTCCTGCCGACGCGGGGAACCAGAAGCAAGATACAGAGTTGTCATATCAACCTTATTGCACTGCAAATTGCTGACGCACTTTACGCATCAGCAGGAAGAGCCATGGCCAGAGGATACCGTTTACTACACTACTCCAGAATACTTCCGGACGGAAAGAGACGTTGATCACTAAAAACTCTGCCCAGAAAACAATGATATCCACGGCGAGGGATAACAGCATGACCACCAGCGCCTGTTGCCACAGCGCCAGGTTACGGAACAGCTGATACTTCAGCGCCACCAGATAGGCGACGATGCTTAAGGACAGCGCGCGAACGCCCAGCGTCGAGCCGCTGATGAGATCAAGAATAGCCCCCATCACGAAGCCCGTCCCCACGTTCACCCGGTGCGGCAGCGCGAGGATCCAGTACAGCAGGATCAATAATACCCAGTTGGGCCGGAAAACGCTGATGTCCGCCGGCCAGGGCATAATTTGCAGCAATAGCGCGATAAGAAACGAGAGCCAGATAACCCAGCGTCCCTGGCTACGGTAACTTGCCACTATTGCCCCCCTGCAGGCTGCGACGGCTGAGACGGCGTCAGCCCGGTGGCGGGCGCCGGCATCTGCGGCCCCATCGCATCCGGCGCAGGCAACACCTGCGGCATCATCTGCATCAGGCGTTCGTTAGCCACGCGATGAACCTCTTCCGGAGTCATCGGGTTAGCGCCATTGCGATCGGCGCCCCACAGCAGCAGCAGATAGCGCAAACGCTGCAGACCGGCCGTCGGACGCGCCTGGATCACCGTGTAGGCGCGCTGGGTGTCCAGTTTCACTGAAGAGACAACCCCAACCGGGTACCCTTCCGGGAAACGGCCGCCAAGACCGGAGGTCACCAGCACATCGCCGACGCGAATATCGGTATTGGCCGGCAGATGCTCAAGCTGGAGGTCGTCGGTGCAGCCGTTACCGGCGGCAATGACGCGAATGTCGTTACGCAGGACCTGGATCGGCAACGCATGGGTGGCATCACAGATCAGCAGTACCCGGCTGGTCATTTTCGCTACCGCCACGACCTGCCCCACCACGCCTTTATCGCTGATAACCGGCTGGCCTTCGTAGACGCCGTTGACGCTGCCCTTATCGATAACCACCTGATCGCTGTAGGGGTCGTTGACCGTTGAGATGACCTGGGTCACCATTTTTTGCTCGTCCTGGCGCAGCGGCGAGCCAAGCAGTTCACGCAGGCGTGCGTTCTCCTGCTTGTACTGGCCCAGCATCAGCAGATCGCTGTTTTTCAACAACAGCTCCTGACGCAGCGCGCGGTTTTCCAGTTCGAGCTGGTCACGGGTAGCCAGCGTCTGCGATACGCTGTCGAGCAGTTCCCGGGGACCATTAGAGACAAAGTAGAAAGGGCTGACGGCTGTATCCATGTACGTTCTGATTTGACTGAACGTACCCAGGCGGCTGTCGGCGATAATCACGCCAAGCGCCACCAGCACCGCCAGAATAAGGCGAATCTGTAGCGAGGGGCCACGGCTAAAAATTGGCTTCATAGGCTATGCGTATTCTCGTGTCAGTAAAGACCTGGGGCAGCGGGTAAGCCACCCCGGACCTTCAGGCTGACTACTCTTCGCTAAACAGGTCGCCGCCGTGCATGTCGATCATTTCCAGCGCCTTGCCGCCGCCACGCGCTACGCAGGTCAGCGGATCTTCAGCAACCACGACTGGAATACCGGTTTCTTCCATTAACAGACGGTCCAGGTTGCGCAGCAGCGCACCACCGCCGGTGAGAACCATCCCGCGCTCGGAGATATCAGACGCCAGTTCCGGCGGGCACTGCTCAAGGGCAACCATGACCGCGCTCACGATGCCGGTCAGCGGCTCCTGCAGCGCTTCAAGAATTTCGTTTGAGTTCAGGGTGAAACCGCGTGGCACGCCTTCCGCCAGGTTACGGCCGCGCACTTCAATTTCACGCACTTCATCGCCCGGATAAGCCGAACCGATTTCATGTTTGATACGCTCAGCGGTCGCTTCACCGATCAGGGAGCCGTAGTTACGACGCACGTAATTGATGACGGCTTCGTCGAAACGGTCGCCGCCGATACGCACGGAAGAAGAGTAAACCACGCCGTTCAGGGAGATAACCGCCACCTCGGTGGTACCGCCGCCGATATCCACCACCATGGAACCGGTCGCTTCAGAAACCGGCAGGCCAGCGCCGATCGCGGCCGCCATCGGTTCTTCAATCAGGAACACTTCGCGAGCGCCTGCGCCCTGCGCGGATTCACGGATAGCACGACGCTCAACCTGGGTGGCGCCAACCGGCACGCAGACCAGTACGCGCGGGCTCGGGCGCATAAAGCTGTTGCTGTGCACTTGTTTGATAAAGTGCTGCAGCATCTTTTCCGTCACGAAGAAGTCAGCGATAACGCCGTCCTTCATCGGGCGAATCGCCGCGATATTACCCGGGGTACGGCCGAGCATCTGCTTCGCTTCATGACCCACGGCGGCGACGCTTTTCGGCGATCCGGCACGATCCTGACGAATGGCCACCACGGAAGGCTCATTCAATACGATGCCTTGTCCTTTTACGTAAATAAGGGTATTCGCGGTACCCAGGTCAATGGACAGGTCATTGGAAAACATGCCACGAAATTTTTTTAACATACTAAGGGATAATCCTGAAAGCTGGGGCGGAAAACAAAATCCGCTTACTTTACCAACCACACGCAGCAGCGACAAGGCGCAAAAATCACCTGCTGCGGTGAAAATTAGTGCAGTTCATTTCCTTTGTTACAAATTTTTCCGACTCCGTTCATTGCTGAAATCTTCAGCAGCGCTCCACGCCTGAATTTGTAACCTGTCAAAGGAGGGTCACTGGCATTTACATTGCGATGATCCGGCAGGTAGACAAGCACACCCCCTTCACGATGGCGCGCGTTATTCTACGTGAAATCACGCTAAACGGCAGATCAAACCGAGTATCTTTGCGAATATTTTTTCACATTTGTGTCAAGTGGCTGTGAGGCGGCAAAAAATTCCCCCTGCCCGCCCGTGACACCGCATTGGGACAGTACCAGCCACTCGCTGCGGCTGCGTACGCCCGTCGCAAAAACTTGCATAGGCATGCCTTTACAGGCTTCCACCAGGCTTTGCACCAGCAGCTGGTTCTCGCTGCGCTTTTCGATGTTGCGCGCCAGCCCCGGATGCAGTTTGATCAGCTCCGCATCCAGCTGCTTTATCCAGCTAGTTCCCACCAGGGTTAACCCTGCCTGAACCACCGCCACCCGAACGCCAAGCGCGTTAACCAACCGCATAACCGGCTGCAGACGGCCGATATATTGACAAACATCTGCCTCAGCAAGTTCAAAAATAATCCGCTGACGCTGCGATTTTTCACACTGCATCAGAGCATCACGCAGCCAGCGCTGGAATCGCGGACGGATCAGCGACTCCACCGACAGCTGGAGCGCCAGATTCTCCTCGGGCCAGAAGCCTAAAAACGGCAGCAGGCGCGTCACCTGCAGGCGGTCATACTCCTCCGCCAGGCCAAACTGCAGCACCATCGGCATATACTCGGCGGCGATCACCTCTTCCTTACCGTCGTACATCCGCGACATCAGTTCACGGTGATGCACCCGGCCATCGCGAGTGACGGCGGGTTTCTGATACAACCGCGGCCCGCCGCGGCTCAGCATCTGTTCGATCAGCGTCCGCCAGCGAACGTTGCCGCGGCCTTTCTCCGGAAGGGTATCGTCATAGACCGACCAGCTGTTGCTGCCCTGCAGCACCGCGTTGCGCGTTGCTGCTTCAGCATGTTCCATCACTTGCGCCGCCGATTGTCCACTGCGGAAAGAACAGATGCCGATATGCATCATATCGTCACGATCGAGAATGCGCGTCGGAGGCAGCGCGTCCATGGCCTTCAGCAACAGTCCGGCGATGCTATCCGCCTCTTTTAACGTGCGGTGCGGCAGCAGCACGGCGAAGTCGCTACGGTGATAGCGGGCCAGCAGCGCGCCAGGGTAACGCATAATAAAGGTAGAGAGCAGGTTGATTAGCGTGAAGTAATGTTCTTCGGCCGCCGCTCGTCCCCAGTTGTCCCGCAGCAGATCAAACTCCGGCAGACGGATCATCATCACGATGCCGTACGCCCCCACCTTCTCCTGATCTTCCAGCAGCGTGGCCAACTGATTGTCAAAAAACAGGCGATTGTTCAGCCCGGTTTTGGAATCCTGTGCCGCATAGGAGCGAATCAGCGTATCCATCCGGCTGCGCTGATCGCTGGCGAATTGCAGCTCCGACAGCAGCATATCCAGCGCGCTACTGGTGCTGGCAGGCCATTCATAGACTGACCCGCGCACCTGCGGCCCGCGCTCGCCGCTCAGGATGCGCGTGGAACGAAGCTCAAGCAGCTCCTGACCTGCCAGCTGGCGGCGTATCCAGCGGACGGCGAAGAAAATAATCACCACCATGAAGCCGATGGAGATCGACAGCGGGGCGGTGATTGACAGCGAACGGAAATAGTTCACCATCGGGTCAACGTAGACCAGATGCAGGGTGATACCGGGATGTTTCAACGACGGGACCGTGATCTCACGGAATTGCTCATGACTGCCCAGCGGGCGGTAGCTGTCGGTTCGGGAGTGGCTGTAGAGCGGTTTACCGTTAAGCATGAAATCGATATGCACGATCTCTATCGGCGTCATCAGCTCATCCAGCTGCGGCTCAAGCTTATCAAAAGAGGTGGTGATGAGCCGGTTATCCAGCATGGTCGCCACCGCCTGAACCCGGTTTTCGACCTTGTTCTCAATGCCGTTGTAAAAACTCAGCGAAGCGCCAATCAGCGTGACAAAGATGGTCAGGCTAGTTAGCAGCGTGATAAAGGCTGAGAACTTCGTCGTTAATCGCATCCCTGTGTTAACTCCGCGAGTGAATGACTGCCCGATGAACCATCAGGCTCCCGTGCCGGCGCGCGCCTTGACGCTAGCATTAACCTTTTAAAGCGCGACGCATACTATCAAAGATGGCGAGTCTGGCAATGGAATGCGTATTATCGGCGAAAGTATGCCGATAGCGAGTATAGTCGGCAGAAAAAATTTGCCAAACGCCGCCCGCCTGCGGCCTGCGCCAGAAGCGCTTTAATTTTAGACGCTGGATGGCAAACCCGCGCCAGCGGCGCACATTATTGCTAATTTTCCATCCTGCCAGCCTCCCGCCCGCTTTTTTCCCCTGCTAAAGATGCCGGGTCAGGCGCGTTAAAGGAAACGTCTTGCGCCACTTTCCGATGATTCCTGGACGACCGCGCCCCAGCTTCGGCGGTGGCGAATGCGCCTAATGTGCAATTTTTCGTGACATATTCGCGATTCATCGCCGCCTCCGTCATGCTTAGGGAAACGCATGACGGAGGACACCATGAAAAGAAAAAAACTGACGGAAGCCGACGTCACGGCCGAATCCGTTTTTATGCTCCAGCGGCGCCAGGTGCTGAAAATGCTGGGCATCAGCGCGACCGCCCTTTCGCTTCCCGCCGCCGCACAGGCCGACCTGCTGGACTGGTTTAAAGGCCACGACCGTCCGCCAGCCCCGGCGGGCAAGGCCCTGGACTTTGCTAAACCCGCTGAATGGCAGGCTAACCTGACGCTTACTCCGGAAGATAAAGTCTCCGGCTACAATAACTTTTATGAATTCGGCCTCGATAAAGCCGATCCGGCGGCGAACGCGGGTAGCCTGCGCACCGATCCCTGGACGTTGACCATCGGCGGTGAGGTGGCGAAGCCGCTGACCCTTGACCATGACGATCTGACCAAACGCTTCCCGCTGGAAGAGCGTATTTACCGTATGCGCTGCGTGGAAGCCTGGTCGATGGTGGTCCCCTGGGTCGGCTTCCCGCTGCATAAGCTGTTGGCGCTGGTGGAGCCCACCAGCAACGCGCGCTATGTGGCCTTCAAAACCCTCTATGCCCCGGATCAAATGCCCGGGCAGAAAGATCGGTTTATCGGCGGCGGGCTCGCTTACCCTTACGTGGAGGGGTTGCGGCTGGATGAAGCGCTGCACCCGCTGACGCTGTTCACCGTCGGGGTGTATGGCAAAGCGCTGCCGCCGCAAAACGGCGCGCCGGTCCGCCTTACCGTGCCGTGGAAGTACGGTTTCAAAGGCATTAAATCCATCGTCAGCATTGAACTGACCCGCGAGCGGCCACCGACCACCTGGAACCTCGCGGCGCCGGACGAATACGGCTTCTTCGCCAACGTCAATCCGCACGTCGATCACCCCCGCTGGTCACAGGCTAGCGAGCGGTTTATCGGTGCCGGCGGCGTGCTCGATGTGAAACGTCAACCGACGCTGCTGTTTAACGGCTATGCCGACGAGGTGGCGTCGCTGTATCGCGGCATGAATCTGCGGGAGAACTTCTAGTGCGTTTCACCGTCAAACAGATCGCCTGGTTGAAGGTTTTACTTCATCTGGCGGGGTTTTTGCCGCTGGTCTGGTTATTCTGGGCCGGGCACCAGGGCTACTTTAGCGCCGATCCGGCCAAGGATATCCAGCATTTTACCGGCAGGATGGCGCTGAAGTTTCTGCTGGCGACGCTGCTGGTCTCCCCGCTGGCGCGCTACGCGAAACAGCCATTATTGATTCGCGTTCGCCGCCTGTTAGGTTTATGGTGTTTCGCCTGGGCGACCCTGCACCTGACCAGCTATACCCTGCTGGAGCTGGGCATTAACAATCTGGCGCTGCTGGGCTCGGAGATTATCAACCGCCCCTATCTGACGTTAGGCATGGTCAGTTGGGCGATCCTGCTGGCGCTGGCGGCGACGTCGACGCAGGCGATGCAGCGAAAACTGGGCCGCCGTTGGCAACTTTTACACAACTTCGTCTATCTGGTGGCGATCCTCGCGCCGATTCACTACCTGTGGTCAGTGAAGATCCTCTCACCGCAGCCCATCATTTATGCCCTGCTGGCAGTCGCGCTCCTGGCATGGCGTTACAAGAAGTTTCGCCAGTGGTGGCGCTGAATCCGGTAATGTGCAGTTTCCCGCAGATCCTTTATCAACCGCGACTCTTTTTAAGATAGCGGTTGATAATCTTCCCTGATAAGACCAGTATTTAGCTGCCAATTGCTACGAAATCGTTATAATGTGCGACTTTGGCTTTCCTGACAGGGTTTTCTGACCCTGAAAAGGTGACAAGGGCGCATTGAAGGTATATGTTGTTTTTTACCCGAAAATGGCAGGAGATCGCCACACGATGGCAGACAAGTTTCACATTTTGCTTTTGAATGGTCCAAACATTAACATGCTCGGTACCCGCGAGCCAGAGAAGTATGGATCTCTCACGCTGGCTGAGATTGTTAACCATTTAACATCTGAAGCAGCGGCGCTGAATGTGAGCCTGGATCACCTGCAGTCCAACGCGGAGCATGCGTTAATCGACCGAATTCATCAGGCTAAAGACAACGTGGACTATATCCTGATTAATCCGGCCGCGTTCACGCATACCAGCGTAGCAATCCGTGACGCGTTGCTTGCCGTGAACATCCCGTTTATCGAGATTCACCTGAGCAATGTGCATGCACGCGAACCCTTCCGCCAGCATTCGTATCTGTCAGATATCGCCGCTGGCGTTATCTGCGGACTGGGGGCGGACGGCTATTCATACGCTTTACAGACGGCGGTAAAACGCCTGTCACAATCACACTAAACAAAGAGTACGGAACCCACTCATGGATATTCGTAAGATTAAAAAACTGATCGAGCTGGTTGAAGAATCAGGTATCTCCGAACTGGAAATTTCTGAAGGCGAAGAGTCTGTTCGCATCAGCCGCTCTGCACCGGCCGCAAGCTATCCGGTTATGCAGCAGGCTTATGCTGCGCCGATGATGCAGCCTCAGGCACCTGCCGCCGCGGCTGCCGCGCCAGCTGCAGCAGCAGAAGCGCCGGCAAAAGCGGAAATCAGTGGTCACATCGTACGTTCCCCGATGGTTGGTACTTTCTATCGTACGCCAAGCCCAGACGCGAAAGCGTTTGTGGAAGTTGGCCAGAAAGTTAACGTGGGCGACACCCTGTGCATCGTCGAAGCGATGAAAATGATGAACCAGATCGAAGCCGACAAAGCCGGCGTGGTGAAAGCCATTCTGATCGAAAGCGGCCAACCGGTAGAATTCGACGAGCCGCTGGTAGTTATCGAGTAACGAGGCGAACATGCTGGATAAAATTGTCATCGCTAACCGTGGCGAGATCGCACTGCGCATCCTGCGTGCCTGTAAAGAACTGGGCATCAAGACCGTTGCTGTGCATTCCACCGCGGATCGCGATCTAAAACACGTATTGTTAGCGGATGAGACGGTCTGCATCGGTCCGGCTCCGTCCGTAAAAAGCTATCTGAACATCCCGGCTATCATCAGCGCCGCTGAGATCACCGGCGCGGTAGCAATTCACCCGGGGTATGGCTTCCTCTCTGAGAACGCCAACTTTGCTGAGCAGGTTGAGCGCTCCGGCTTTATCTTCATCGGCCCGAAAGCCGACACCATCCGCCTGATGGGCGACAAAGTGTCCGCGATCACCGCCATGAAAAAAGCCGGCGTCCCGACCGTACCCGGTTCTGACGGCCCGCTGACCGACGACATGGACGCTAACCGCGCCCATGCCAAACGCATCGGCTATCCGGTGATCATCAAGGCCTCCGGCGGCGGCGGCGGTCGCGGTATGCGCGTTGTGCGCAGCGATGCTGAACTGGCCCAGTCCATCTCCATGACCAAAGCGGAAGCCAAAGCGGCTTTCAACAACGACATGGTCTACATGGAGAAATACCTGGAAAACCCGCGTCACATCGAAATTCAGGTGCTGGCGGACGGTCAGGGTAACGCTATCTATCTGGCTGAACGTGACTGCTCCATGCAGCGCCGTCACCAGAAAGTGGTCGAAGAAGCGCCGGCGCCGGGCATCACCCCGGAACTGCGTCGCTACATCGGCGAGCGTTGCGCGAAAGCCTGTGTCGATATCGGCTACCGCGGGGCGGGTACCTTTGAGTTCCTGTTCGAAAACGGCGAGTTCTACTTCATTGAAATGAACACCCGTATCCAGGTAGAGCATCCGGTAACTGAAATGATCACCGGCGTTGACCTGATCAAAGAGCAGCTGCGTATCGCAGCCGGTCAGCCGCTGTCCATCAAGCAGGATGAAGTGGTGGTTCGCGGCCATGCGGTGGAATGCCGTATCAACGCCGAAGACCCGAACACCTTCCTGCCGAGCCCGGGTAAAATTACCCGTTTCCACGCGCCGGGCGGCTTTGGCGTGCGCTGGGAGTCCCATATTTACGCCGGTTACACCGTACCGCCGTACTATGACTCCATGATCGGCAAACTGATCTGCTACGGCGAAAGCCGTGACGTGGCGATTGCCCGCATGAAGAATGCGCTGCAGGAGCTGATCATCGATGGCATCAAGACCAACGTCGATCTGCAGATGCGCATTATGAGCGACGAGAACTTCCAGCATGGTGGCACCAACATCCACTATCTGGAGAAAAAACTCGGCTTGCAGGAAAAATAACTCTGCATTCTCAGCAAAAGGCCGGATTTTCCGGCCTTTTTTCTTTTTCTCTCTCCTCATCTATACCATGCGGTACAATCCCCGCTTTCTTCATCCTCAAGGGACAAAAAATGGACAAACGCTTTGTTCAGGCCCACAAAGAAGCGCGCTGGGCGCTGTGGCTGACCCTTCTCTATCTTGCAGCCTGGCTGGCCGCCGCCTATCTGCCGGGGGTGGCTATCGGTTTTACCGGCCTGCCCCACTGGTTTGAAATGGCCTGCCTGCTGGTTCCGCTGCTGTTTATTCTGCTGTGCTGGGCGATGGTCAAACTGGTTTTTCGCGACATTCCTCTGGAGGACGATGATGCAGTTTGAGGTCATTATTCCCCTGATCGCCTATCTGGTGGTGGTGTTCGGCTTATCCCTTTACGCCATGCGAAAACGAGCCTCAGGAAGCTTTCTGAATGAGTACTTTCTCGGCAGCCGCTCGATGGGCGGCTTCGTGCTGGCCATGACGCTAACCGCCACCTATATCAGCGCCAGCTCATTTATCGGCGGACCCGGCGCCGCCTATAAATACGGCCTGGGCTGGGTGCTGCTGGCAATGATCCAGCTTCCCGCCATCTGGCTGTCGCTGGGCGTACTGGGAAAAAAATTCGCCATTCTTGCGCGCCGTTACAACGCCGTCACCCTCAATGACATGCTGTTTGCGCGCTACCAGAGTCGTCTACTGGTCTGGCTGGCCAGCCTGAGTCTGCTGGTAGCCTTCGTTGGCGCCATGACCGTCCAGTTTATCGGCGGTGCCCGCCTGCTGGAGACGGCTGCGGGTATTCCCTACGATACCGGTCTGCTGATCTTCGGCATCAGCATCGCGCTGTATACCGCTTATGGCGGCTTTCGCGCCAGCGTGCTCAACGACACCATGCAGGGCATGGTGATGCTGATCGGCACGATCGTGCTGCTGGTGGGGGTGATCCACGCCGCCGGCGGGATTGGCCATGCGGTAGAGACCCTGCAGTCGATCGATGTCAAGCTGGTGTCCCCTCAGGGGGCGGAAGATATCCTCTCGCCAACCTTTATGGCCTCGTTTTGGGTGCTGGTCTGCTTCGGCGTGATAGGCCTCCCGCATACCGCCGTGCGCTGTATCTCCTACAAAGACAGCAAAGCCGTGCATCGCGGCATCATTATCGGCACCATCGTGGTGGCGATCCTGATGTTTGGCATGCACCTGGCCGGCGCGTTAGGTCGGGCGGTGATCCCTGACCTCACCGTACCGGATCTGGTGATCCCGACGCTGATGGTCAAAGTGCTCCCGCCCTTTGCGGCAGGGATCTTTCTGGCCGCGCCGATGGCGGCGATTATGTCGACGATCAATGCCCAACTTCTGCAAAGTTCCGCTACGATCATCAAGGATCTGTATCTGAACTGGCGTCCGGATCAGGCGACTAACGAAAAGCGGCTAAAACGCATGTCCGCCGGCATTACGCTCCTGTTGGGTGTCCTGCTGCTGCTCGCGGCCTGGCGACCGCCAGAGATGATTATCTGGCTGAACCTGCTGGCCTTCGGCGGCCTGGAAGCCGTCTTTCTGTGGCCGCTGGTGCTGGGCCTGTATTGGGAACGTGCCAACGCGGCTGGCGCGCTGAGCGCGATGATCGTGGGTGGTGTACTGTATGCCGTACTTGCCACGCTGAAAGTGCAGTTTCTCGGCTTCCATCCGATCGTTCCCGCGCTGCTGCTGAGTTTACTGGCGTTTGTGGCAGGGAATCGTTTCGGCCGTCCCGCACCACAGCCACCTATTTTGACTACTGATAAATAAAGAGTTTTGCTATGCCATGGATCCAACTGAAACTAAATACCACCGGCGCGAACGCTGAAGATCTTAGCGATGCGCTGATGGAGGCCGGATCGGTCTCGATCACCTTCCAGGATACGCACGATACGCCGGTATTTGAGCCGTTACCCGGGGAAACCCGGCTGTGGGGCGACACCGACGTGATCGGCCTGTTCGATGCCGAAACCGATATGAAAGCGGTCGTTGCCCAACTGGAGCAGCACCCGCTGCTGGGCGCCGGATTCGCGCATAAGATCGAGCAGCTGGAAGATAAAGACTGGGAGCGGGAATGGATGGATAACTTCCATCCGATGCGCTTCGGTGAGCGGCTGTGGATCTGCCCGAGCTGGCGCGACGTTCCGGATGAAAATGCCGTCAACGTGATGCTCGATCCGGGTCTGGCCTTCGGTACCGGCACGCACCCGACGACATCCCTGTGCCTGCAGTGGCTCGATGGACTCGACCTCAACGGAAAAACGGTCATTGATTTCGGCTGCGGTTCCGGCATCCTGGCGATTGCCGCGCTGAAGCTGGGAGCCGCAAAAGCGATCGGCATTGATATCGACCCGCAGGCTATTCAGGCCAGCCGCGATAACGCACAGCGTAACGGCGTCTCTGAGCGTCTGGAGCTCTATCTTCCTCAGGACCAGCCCGAGTCGATGAAAGCCGACGTCGTGGTCGCCAATATCCTGGCTGGCCCGTTACGTGAGCTGGCGCCGTTAATCAGCGTCCTGCCCGTTTCAGGCGGTTTGCTGGGGCTTTCCGGCATCCTTGCCAGCCAGGCGGAGAGCGTCTGTGAAGCCTACGCCGATCTCTTCACCCTTGACCCGGTGGTCGAGAAAGAGGAGTGGTGCCGGATCACCGGCCGGAAAAACTAAGTGCAATGCGGCCTGTGGGCCGCATTTTTGTTTCCAGTAGCCACCAAATAATGCCAGGAAATGAGAGGCAGATCGCACTACAGAGCACTTTTTTGACTATAAAAACAGCGTTTTATATCGCCTGGTAGCGAGTTTGTCTAAGAAAAATCGAGAAGTTTTATGATTTTATAAATGGACACAAATTATCCATCAGCCATTAAATCAATGATTAATATAAGTATTTATTCATCCCTTTTACGTTAGTCCCGGATTCATTGATCTGCAACAGAGGATTGCTCAAAGTTTGGCCTTTCATCTCGTGCAAAAAATGCGTAATATACGCCGCCTTGCAGTCACAGTATGGTCATTTCTTAACTCATGCGCATCGGACACCACCAGCTCAGAAATCGCCTGATCGCAGCGCCCATGGCTGGCATTACTGACAGACCATTCCGGACGCTGTGCTACGAGATGGGAGCGGGTTTAACCGTTTCCGAGATGATGTCCTCTAACCCACAGGTGTGGGAGAGCGACAAGTCCCGTTTACGGATGGTGCATATTGATGAGCCCGGTATTCGTACCGTGCAAATCGCCGGTAGCGTGCCGGAAGAGATGGCTGCCGCCGCGCGGATTAACGTGGAAAGCGGCGCCCAGATTATTGATATCAATATGGGATGCCCGGCGAAAAAGGTGAATCGCAAGCTTGCAGGTTCAGCCCTCTTGCAGTACCCCGACCAGGTGAAGTCGATCCTGACGGCGGTCGTGAATGCGGTGGACGTTCCTGTGACTCTCAAGATTCGCACCGGTTGGGAACCGGAACACCGTAACTGCGTAGAGATTGCCCAACTGGCCGAAGAGTGTGGCATTCAGGCTCTGACTATTCACGGACGCACCCGCGCCTGCTTGTTTAACGGAGACGCTGAGTACGACAGTATTCGGGCAGTTAAGCAGAAAGTTTCCATTCCGATTATCGCGAATGGCGACATTACTGACCCGCTTAAAGCCAGAGCTGTGCTCGACTATACAGGGGCTGATGCCCTGATGATAGGCCGTGCAGCTCAGGGAAGACCCTGGATCTTTCGGGAAATCCAGCATTATCTGGACACTGGAGAGCTGCTGCCCCCGCTGCCGCTGGCAGAGGTCAAGCGCTTGCTTTGTGCGCACGTTCGGGAATTGCATGACTTTTATGGTCAGGCAAAAGGGTACCGAATCGCGCGTAAACACGTCTCCTGGTATCTTCAGGAACATGCTCCAGATGACCAGTTTCGGCGCACATTCAACGCCATTGAGGATGCCAGCGAACAGCTGGAGGCGTTGGAGGCATACTTCGAAAATTTTGCGTAATAGAAATAAAGAGCTGACAGAACTATGTTCGAACAACGCGTAAATTCTGACGTACTGACCGTTTCTACCGTTAACTCTCAGGATCAGGTAACTCAAAAGCCCCTGCGTGACTCGGTTAAACAGGCACTGAAGAACTATTTTGCTCAACTGAACGGTCAGGATGTGAATGACCTGTATGAGCTGGTACTGGCTGAAGTTGAACAGCCCCTGTTGGACATGGTGATGCAATACACCCGTGGTAACCAGACCCGCGCTGCCCTGATGATGGGCATCAACCGCGGTACGCTGCGTAAAAAACTGAAAAAATACGGCATGAACTGATACTAGTCAGTTGCTTGCTTGATATAAAAGGCGCTCTTCGGCATGGGGAAGCGCCTTTTTTATTACCTGCGACAGCGGGACACATCACTGATTCACCGCCCGCAGTACCGGCGCCTCCGATACATGAGCAGCACAGACTACCGCCATAACATTATCCACCAGCGCAGGCGCCTGCTGATAAAGATCGAAGCGTTGCGGATCGAGCAGCCAGTTTTTAATCAGCCCGGAAAAGGCGCTGTGTAAAACAATTAATATCACTTCAATATTTGTTTCGGCTGGCAATATATTGTTACGCACACAGCGCTGAAGCATGCCGCCAATCAGCGAATAATTAAAACCAATCCGCTGGCGAATTTCGTTTTCCGAAAGCATATCATTGGCAAACTCGCAGCGCTGATAAAGAATTTGCATCAGCGCGCGCTGGCGAGGATTCGCAGCAATATAGCGGAGCCCGGTAATAAACCGCTCGCGCAATGCATTTAACGGCTCCTGTTCATTCTCTGTTACGAGGCTATGCTGAATCAAATCCCTGAGCGGTGGCTGCTGCTGCCACATTTCATTAAACAGCTCAGTCTTACTGGCAAAATGCCAGTATACGGCGCCGCGGGTCACTCCCGCCGCATCAGCAATATCCGTCAGGGTTGTGTTGGTCACCCCCCGCAGGGCGAACTGCTGGATCGCGGACTCAATCAGGAGCTGCCGCGTGCGTAGCGCCTCTTCTTTCGTTTTTCTAGCCATACAAGCCCCTTCCCGTCAGACAGGTTATTCAGGATTTTCTGAAGATCGCTTAACCTAACATTTGTCATGGAATATTTTTTAGCAAAAATGCAGACAAGTTAATTCTGAAGCTGCCGCCAAATAAATTACCCAAAACAATATTAATAAATAACCCATTCACTGAATTGATGTCTATTTATTAAGTTTTACAATTGAGGTAAATAGCAAAAAAATCCTGCGCGCTTTTTTGTTTTTGCGTGCCTTGCTGATTGCTCAAAAATAAGTATCCCTTACATCCAGCGGCGTTTATTTGTAGGATGGCAAACTGCTTTTTAATTCCCTCTTTCTTTCAAAGATTCGCCGCCGAATTTGGCACGTAATCTATAAGGAACCGCCATGACAACTCACGCCAGAGTGACACTTTTATCCGGTTTAATTATCTCGGCCTTATTGCTTACCGGCTGCGATAATTCGGACAACCCGCAACCCCATGCCCAGGCGCCGCAGGTGACGGTCCATGTCGTGAACAGCGCGCCGCTGTCGGTCACCACCGAACTGCCAGGCCGAACTTCAGCTTTTCGCGTGGCGGAAGTCCGCCCTCAGGTAAGCGGTATCATCCTGAAGCGTAACTTTGTTGAAGGAAGCGATGTCGAAGCAGGCCAGTCGCTCTATCAGATCGATCCGGCAACCTACCAGGCGGCGTGGAACAGCGCCAAGGGCGATGAGGCAAAAGCCGAAGCCGCAGCCGCCATCGCCCACTTAACGGTGAAACGCTACGTTCCGCTGCTGGGCACCAAGTATATCAGTCAGCAGGAATACGATCAGGCGGTGGCCACCGCCCGCCAGGCCGACGCTGACGTCATCGCCACCAAAGCCTCCGTGGAAAGCGCCCGCATCAACCTGGCCTACACCAAAGTGACTTCTCCCATTAGCGGACGCATCGGTAAATCGAGCGTCACCGAGGGAGCGTTGGTCACCAACGGTCAGTCGGATGCCCTGGCTACCGTCCAGCAGCTCGATCCGATCTACGTCGACGTGACGGAATCCAGCAATGACTTCATGCGCCTTAAGCAGGAAAGCCTGCAACGCGGCGGCGACACCAAAAGCGTTGAGCTGGTGATGGAGAACGGTCAGGCCTATCCGCTTAAGGGTTCGCTGCAGTTCTCCGACGTGACTGTCGATGAAAGTACAGGCTCAATTACCCTGCGCGCTATCTTCCCTAACCCACAGCATGTCCTGCTGCCGGGAATGTTCGTTCGCGCCCGCATCGATGAAGGCACCGATCCGCAGGCCATCCTGGTGCCGCAGCAGGGGGTGACCCGTACGCCGCGGGGCGATGCCTCCGTCATGCTGGTGAATGACAAAAACCAGGTTGAAACCCGTCAGGTGGTAGCTTCCCAGGCCGTGGGCGATAAGTGGCTTATCACCAGCGGGCTGAAGCCGGGCGATAAGGTGATTATCAGCGGCTTACAGAAAGTCCGTCCAGGCGTCACCGTGAAAGCAGAAGCGGAGCGTGCGGCACCGGTCGCACAATAAGGATACCCAGCCATGTCTAAGTTTTTTATCCATCGACCAGTCTTTGCCTGGGTGCTGGCGATCATCATGATGATTGCCGGAGGTCTGGCCATTCTGCAGTTGCCGATAGCGCAGTATCCGACGATAGCGCCCCCTGCGGTGGCGATCTCCGCTACCTATCCTGGTGCGGATGCCCAGACCGTGCAGGACACGGTCACTCAGGTTATTGAGCAGAACATGAACGGTATCGACAACCTGATGTATATGTCGTCGACCAGCGATTCCGCCGGCTCAGTAACCATCACGCTTACCTTTAAGTCCGGCACCGATCCGGATATCGCCCAGGTGCAGGTGCAAAACAAACTGCAGCTGGCCACCCCGCTGCTGCCTCAGGAAGTGCAGCAGCAGGGAATTAGCGTAGAAAAGTCCAGCAGCAGCTTCCTGCTGGTGGCCGGCTTTATCTCTGATAACCCGGTCACTACCCAGGACGATATTTCCGACTATGTCGCCTCTAATGTTAAAGATCCCATCAGCCGCCTCAACGGTGTGGGCGATGTCCAGCTGTTTGGCGCACAGTACGCCATGCGCATCTGGCTGGATGGCAACCTGCTGAACAAATACAACCTGACGCCAGTGGATGTCATTAATGCGCTGCAGGTTCAGAACGATCAGATCGCCGCCGGCCAGCTGGGCGGTACGCCAGCGCTAAAAGGCCAGCAGCTCAATGCGTCGATCATTGCCCAGACGCGGCTTAAAGATCCGCAGGAGTTTGGCAAGGTCACGCTGCGGGTCAATGCCGATGGCTCTGTCGTCCATCTGAAAGATGTCGCCCGCATTGAGCTGGGCGGAGAGAACTACAACGTCGTCGCCAGAATTAACGGTAAGCCCGCCTCTGGTCTGGGTATTAAGCTTGCGACCGGCGCCAACGCGCTGGATACCGCCACGGCGATTAAAGCGAAGCTGGCCGAACTGCAGCCTTACTTCCCCCAGGGAATGAAGGTGGTCTATCCGTACGATACGACCCCTTTCGTTAAAATCTCTATTCACGAAGTGGTCAAAACGCTATTTGAAGCGATTATTCTCGTCTTCCTTGTCATGTATCTGTTCCTGCAGAACATGCGCGCAACGCTCATTCCGACCATTGCCGTGCCCGTCGTGCTGTTGGGCACCTTCGCCGTACTGTCGATGTTTGGCTACTCCATCAACACCCTGACGATGTTTGGCATGGTGCTGGCGATAGGTCTGCTGGTCGATGACGCTATCGTCGTAGTGGAAAACGTTGAGCGCGTGATGGTTGAGGAAAAACTCTCGCCAAAAGAAGCGACGGAAAAGTCGATGTCGCAGATCCAGGGGGCGCTGGTGGGTATCGCCATGGTGCTCTCTGCGGTATTCGTGCCGATGGCCTTCTTCGGCGGTTCCACCGGCGCGATTTATCGCCAGTTTTCGATCACCATCGTTTCCGCCATGGCGCTCTCCGTGCTGGTTGCCCTGGTCCTGACGCCAGCGCTCTGCGCCACGTTGTTAAAGCCGTCCTCGGTCGAACACCATGAGAAAAAAGGCTTCTTCGGCTGGTTTAACGCCCGCTTTGACCAGAGCGTTAACCACTACACCAACAGCGTCAGCGGTATTTTGCGTGGAACCGGCCGTTACCTGGTGATCTATCTGCTGATCGTCGTGGGAATGGCCGTGCTGTTTATGCGTCTCCCGACATCCTTTCTACCCGATGAAGACCAGGGGGTCTTCCTGACCATGATCCAGCTGCCCTCCGGCGCCACCCAGGAGCGGACACAGAAAGTGCTGGATACCGTGACCGACTACTATCTGCATAACGAGAAGGCTAACGTCGAAAGCGTCTTTACCGTGAACGGCTTCAGCTTCAGCGGCCAGGGGCAAAACTCCGGCATGGCGTTTGTCAGCCTGAAACCCTGGGAGGCGCGCAGCGGTGATGAAAACAGCGTGGAGTCCATCATCAAGCGAGCCACTGTGGCCTTCAGCCAGATCAAGGACGCCATGGTTTTCCCGTTCAACATGCCTGCCATTATTGAGCTGGGTACCGCCACTGGCTTCGACTTTGAGCTGATCGACCAGGGCGGGCTAGGTCATACCGCCCTGACGCAGGCGCGCAATCAACTGCTGGGCATGGTGAAACAGCATCCGGATCAGCTGGTGCGGGTACGGCCTAATGGGCTGGAAGATACGCCGCAGTTCAAACTGGATGTCGACCAGGAAAAAGCGCAGGCGCTGGGCGTATCGCTCTCCGATATCAATGAAACGATATCAGCCGCGCTGGGCGGGTACTACGTCAATGACTTTATTGACCGTGGTCGCGTCAAGAAAGTGTACGTCCAGGCTGATGCCCATTTCCGTATGCTGCCGAGCGACATTAACAATATGTATGTTCGTAGCGCCAATGGCGAAATGGTCCCGTTCTCCGCCTTCGTCACTTCGCGCTGGATTTATGGCTCGCCGCGTCTGGAACGCTACAACGGTTTACCCTCCATGGAAATCCTCGGTGAAGCCTCGCCGGGTAAAAGTACCGGGGAAGCCATGGCGCTGATGGAAGCGCTGGCCAGTAAGCTGCCGGGCGGCATTGGTTACGACTGGACCGGGATGTCTTACCAGGAACGCCTTTCCGGCAACCAGGCTCCCGCGCTTTATGCCATCTCGCTGATTGTCGTCTTCCTGTGCCTGGCGGCGCTGTATGAGAGCTGGTCGATTCCATTCTCAGTCATGTTAGTGGTTCCGCTGGGGGTGATCGGCGCGCTGTTAGCCGCCACGCTGCGTGGGCTGAATAATGACGTGTACTTTCAGGTAGGCCTTCTGACCACGATCGGTTTGTCGGCGAAGAACGCGATCCTGATCGTCGAATTCGCCAAGGATCTGATGGAGAAAGAGGGGAAAGGGAGCATTGAAGCAACCCTGGAGGCATCGCGGATGCGCCTGCGACCCATTCTGATGACCTCTCTGGCTTTTATTCTCGGAGTCATGCCGCTGGTGATTAGCCATGGTGCCGGCAGCGGGGCGCAGAATGCGGTAGGTACCGGCGTCATGGGCGGGATGCTAACCGCGACACTGCTGGCGATCTTCTTTGTTCCGGTCTTCTTTGTGGTCGTCAGACGACGTTTTACCCGGCACGCTGAATAACCCGGCCTGGTTTTAAAGGCGCCCCCTGCGGGCGCTTTTTTTTCGCCTGGCATATTAGCAACCCGCTCAGCTTCCCGCTATCTGACAACCTCTATCGCGTGCGGCAGCGCGGGGAGACGATCTTTCTCTCCATCTTTTCTGCATATTCCCCTGCTTATCTTCACGATATTTACGTGGCTCATATATTGAGATGATTTCGGCATCCGGGCCGGACAATCCGCGGTGATAAAATAAGCCATTCCGTTCTGCACTGGCTTTCAGTACAACCCTGCGGATTATCCAGAGGTAATATCATGAAAAAGTATTTAATCGTGGCGCTGCTGGCCTCTCTGCTGGCAGGCTGTGCCCATGACTCTCCCTGCGTGCCGGTTTATGACTCGCAAGGCCGCTTAGTCCACACCAATACCTGTATGAAGGGCACAACAGAAGACAATTGGGACACGGCAGGCGCGATCGCCGGGGGGGCCGCCGCGGTAGCCGGTCTCACGTTAGGGATCGTTGCGTTGACCCGCTAATTCACCCCCGACCAGCAGATACTGGGGCTAGCGTCGAACCTGTATCTGCTCTTCTGCGCATCATCCACATGACAACCGGGCAAATAAACTCTCTGTCCCTTGCTGCATTACGAGCAAATCGACTTTGACGGGTTTCCCCTGGTGGCAGGACTGTTTATCAACAGATAACAGATAACACAAAAGCAGAAGGCCCAGTCTTTCGACTGGGCCTTCTGCTTTATTTGATGCCTGGCGATTCCCTACTCTCACATGGGGAGACCCCACACTACCATCGGCGCTACGACGTTTCACTTCTGAGTTCGGCATGGGGTCAGGTGGGACCGCCGCGCTATTGTCGCCAGGCAAATTCTTTACAACGTGCCGAACTTTAACCTAAAAAGTGGTGCTGATACCCAGAGTCGAACTGGGGACCTCACCCTTACCAAGGGTGCG